>CAZZFZ010000024.1:0-25869 GCA_964653835.1 uncultured Anaerolineales bacterium | reverse complement strand
CCGTCACCCAGGGCGCTGGCCCACACCACCAGCTCATCGGCATCAGAAAAAGCATCCAGGCCGATCTGCGTCACCTGCACCCAGGCGTGGACAGTCTCCCAATAGCGGTCCTCCTCCAGCAGGCTTTTGGGCGGACGGGCGACCACGACGAAGTGGTTGAAACCGGCATACGTGCCCAGAGGGATGCGCACCTCAGTGAGCACATCGGGTTGAGCCTCGGTCTGCAGGCGCTCATCCAGGAGCAACTGCCCCGGCGGGTCGGCGGGTTGATCGCTGCGGCTGAACTCCTGCAGGTAGGTGAGGAAATCCGGCCAGTCGGCGGGCTGCACGCCGTAGATGCGCACATCCAGTTTGCTGTAATTCATTACATAGAGAGAAAGCGCCGGCTCACTCGCTGAGGGATCTAGCGTGATAAAAATCTGATTCGGCCCAACCAGAAAAGGCTCCGCCGAGCCAACCCGGAATTTGAGCGTTTGCGTTCGCCCCAACGTCTGGCCAAAGACGTCCGGCAGGCTGGCATCCAGCGTTACCTGATAGGTGGTCTGCCCGGCGGTCGCCCCGCGGATCACCAGAGTATCGTCGAGAATATCCACAACCGCGCCGGGGATCTCCGGCGAAATGGCGAGCATATCCTCCTGGTAGGCGGTTGCGTCAATCGGATTGTTGAAGCGGATGAAGAGCGGCTGCAAGGGACGACAATCATCGCCATACCAGCCACAGCCGTACTCCGCTACTTCGAGGGGGGCGTAAGTATGAAAGTTAAAGGATTGGGCGCTCTCGGTAAGGCGGGGGCCTTCAGCAGAAGGTGTGCCGGGGCCAACGATGACCTGGACAGCAGTATCCGGCTCCAGCGGTTCAACCGGCCGAAAAACCATCCAACGACCTTCCAATGCAGCAGCCGCCAGTTTGCTGACGTATTCATTGGCGGCGATCTCCTCCTCCGTCGCCAGACGAATACCCACCGATTGTCCGTCCGCTTCCACGGTGATGGTAGCCAGCACCGCAGCAGGGTCAATGCGCTGGTCAAAAGCGATAAAGATCAGCGGCTCCAGCGATTGGGGATCTCCGTCCCAGGGGTAGGTGGTCTGTAATTGAGGCGCGGGTGTGCCGAAGCGGAATTGCACATCCTCAACCAGCACGCCACCGGTCTGTGAGATCGTGCCCGCCGGGATGGTGACGGTGAATTCGGTCGCCATCGGCAGGCGGTCGATCTGATCTGAATCAAACTGAAAATTGAGCGTGCGCGTGCCCAGCCAACGCCAGGTCCCCGGCAGTTCCGGCTCGATTTGCACCGGCACGTCGGCGGCGCTCAACGTTCCCAAATCGGTGAGCGGCACCATCGGCTGGTTGAAGGTGACGTTGATGAACGGCGCGATCTTGACCTCGCCCTCCGGGGCGTAGCGCAGCACTTCCAGCGGGCCACCCGTCACTTCCGGCGGCGTCACGTCCGCTTCCGGGGGAAAGACTTCCGCAATCGTCTCGCCGGGTCGCGGCGGTGGCAGGGATTCATCGGGCAGGCGGAATTCCTGCTGCGCGCCCACATCGAGGGTCAGATCTGGCAGGCGGGCGAAGATCGCCGCGACTGCCTCGGCGCTGAGAGGCTGCCCCTCCACCACAGGTGGCGGCTCGGCCTCGCCGGGCTGGGCGCTGCCGTCGCTCAAGGTAATGGTGAAGCCGTCCTCCCCATCCTCGCCATCGCCCTGGGGAGCGGGCGCGCCGCCCTCCAGCGCGTTGATTGTGTTGTCCGAACTAAGCGGGGGGTTCTGCCCCTCATCCGTCGTCCCCGTGGGGAAGGCAAGATCGCTGCATCCCATCAGCACCCCTCCTGCCACAAACAATGTGGCAAACAACCTGAAGCTCAACATACGCCTGGCGGTTTTCATGGCTCCTCCTGTGGTTGACCGAACTCCCAGGCGGTCGCACGCCTGGTTCTATCTTACCAGACGTCTGAAAGCGCAAGAAAGTTCCCGCTTTTTGACCGCCGATGGTTGACAGCGGTCGGCGGTCTTCTTGTGCTGAAGTCAGCTTTCCCCACACTCCCGGTTGTACCATTCTGCCACCCGGTCAGTGATCTCCCCCCGCGCGGCGGGCAGGGCGATCTCCTCCACGGCGGCGATAGGGCGTACGCCGATCAAGCTGTTGGTGATAAAGGCTTCCTCCACGGCGGCGAAATCCTCCAGCGTGAGCTCCGTTTCCAGGGCAGGAATCCCCGCGGCGCGCGCAAGGCGCAACACCGCCGCCCGCGTGACCCCCGGCAGCAGGCCCTCAGTCAGCGGCGGGGTGAGCAGCTTCCCCTGGCGCACCAGGAAGATATTGGCGACCGTGGTCTCACAAACGCGCCCCTCAAGGTTGAGCAGCAGGGCGTCATCCGCCCCCCGCTGCGCCGCCTCGCGGCGCGCCAGCACCAACTCAAGCATGTTCAGACTCTTCACTGCCACAAGCGGCGAGGCCGGGTTGCGTCGCAGCGCGCTGACGATCAGCCGCGCCGGGGAATCCGGCGGGGTGTAAGGCCGCGCCTGGATGAGCAGAGAGGGCCGCGGCGCAGCGGGCGGGAGCAGGCCGCGCTCGCCGGGGCCGCGCGTCACGGTCATGCGCACCGCCGCCCGCCCATCGACAAGACGGTTGGCCTCCAGCAGCTCCGCCACGAAGCCGCGCACCTCGGTAGCGCGCCACGGCAACGGAATCGCCAGACGGCGCGCGCCCGCTTCCAGCCGCGCCCAGTGATCCGCCCAAAAGCGCAGTCGGCCTTCACAGGCAGGCAGAGTCTCAAACAGGCCATCGCCCAGCAGTGGGCCGCGGTCATCGCCGCGCCACAGGGGCGCGTCGGCAGGGAGCAGGCGGCCGTTGAAGTGTACCCAGTTCACATCGTCATCTCCAGAAAATTACGCAGCAGATCATATCCCTGCGGCGTGAGCACCGATTCGGGGTGGAACTGCACCCCAACCACCGGATGCCGACGGTGGCGCAACGCCATGATCTCGCCCTCCGGCGAGCGGGCGCTGATTTCCAGGTCAGCGGGCAGGCCGTCGGGCTGCACCACCAGAGAATGATAACGGCCCGCGGGCATTGGGGTGGGGAGGCCACGGAACACGCCGCGCCCATCGTGGATCACCGGCGCGGCCTTGCCGTGCATGGGGACGCGAGCGCGCCCCACACGCCCGCCATAAGCCTGCCCGATGCACTGATGCCCCAGACACACCCCCAGGATGGGCAGGCGCGCCCCGAAACGCCGGATCAACGACACGCAGAGTCCAGCCTGGGCGGGGGCTTTTGGGCCTGGGGAAAGCACCACCGCTCGCGGTGAAAGGTGCTCAACCGCCTGCAAAGTGAGCGCGTCGTTGCGCGTCACCTGTACGGCGCAGCCCAGTTCCACCAGGTAGCGCGCCAGGTTGTAGACGAAGGAATCGTAGTTATCAATCAGCAGGATCATCTTCCTACGCAATCGCATCCAGTAGAGCGCGGGCTTTATCCAGGCTCTCGCGGTGTTCGGCTGCGGGGTCGGAATCGGCGACCACACCGCCGCCCGCCGAGAAGAACACCTGCCCGCCCGCGAAAATCAGCGTGCGGATCACAATCGAGGTGTCCATATCGCCGCTGAAGCTCAGGTAGCCGATGCTGCCGCAATATGGGCCGCGCGGCACACCCTCCAATTCGGCGATGACCTCCATGGCGCGGATCTTCGGAGCGCCGGTGATCGAACCGCCGGGGAAAGCCGCCATGAGCAGGTCGAGTGCGTCGCGTTCGGGTTCCAGTTCGCCCGTCACCGTAGAAACCAGATGATGCACGGTGGCGTAGCTCTCCAGGGCGCACAGGCGAGGGACGTGCACGCTGCCGGGGCAGCACACCCGCGATAGGTCGTTGCGCAGCAGGTCAACGATCATGGTGTTCTCGGCGCGGTCTTTCTCGCTGCGGAGCAGGTCGTCAGCCAGGGCGGCATCTTCGGCGGCGGTCGTTCCGCGCGGGCGCGTGCCTTTGATCGGACGCGTGTCCACCCGCCCGGCGTCCAGGCGCATAAAACGCTCCGGGGAAGCAGAAGCAAGCACCACCTCGCCAAAGTTCAGATAAGCGGCGTAGGGTGCCGGGTTGCGGCGTCGCAGGCGGCGGTAGAAAGCAAAACGTGGATACCCGGCAGGCACATCGCCGCGGAAACGCTGAGTGAAGTTGGCCTGGAAAATATCCCCGGCGAGGATGTACTCGCGGACGCGGCGCACAGCCTGACGATAGCCCTCCGGCGTGAAGTTGGAAGCCACCTTCAGCGGGGGCGGATCGGCTAGCTCCGGCAGCGGAGCGCTCAACCAGGCACGCATCTGCTCCGCCCGCGCGCGGGCGCGACGCCAACGCGCCGCGGGCGCATGCTCCGGGAAGCCGCTGGAAAGAATCCAGGAGCGTTGCCGGTGCAGGTCGAGGGCGACGACGACGTCATAGAAGCCGACGATCATCTCCGGCAGGTGCACATCCGCCGGAGGGACGGGGACGCGCTCCAGGTGACGGGCCAGCTCGTAGCCCCAAAACCCCGCCACGCCGGTCTGAAACGGCGGCAGATCGGGATGGGGCGGCAGGCGGTAGCGCCGCAAGCGTTCCGCCAGCACTTCCCAGGGATTCCCCCCCACCGGCGCATCGTCCACCCACACCTGGTCGCCCCGGCTGCGGACGACGCAAAAGGGATCGCACATCAGATAAGCGTAGCGGCCAAAATCCGCGTCCGGCAGGGCGCTATCGAGCCACAGTGCGTAAGGCCGCTCCGCCAGCGGGGCGAAGAGGCGTTCCGGGTCAGCGAAGGGGAGGGGGTCAACAAGTAGCGGTTGCATAGAGTCTGATTCTACCGCACCCTCCCGCAGGTTCAGAACCTGCGGGAGGGCAATAACTTGACAGCGCCGCCGCGGCCCCTTACACTTGCTTCACACGGAGGCCAGACAGCATGAATGCTCCCCCTTCCCCGTTGAGGGGCAAAACCATCCTCATCACCGGCGCGGCGCGGCGCATCGGCCGGGCACTGGCGCTTGCCACCGCGCGCGCCGGCGGCGACGTGGTCATCCACCACGGGCATTCCCCGCGGGAGGCCGAAGCGCTGAAAAACGAGATCGAGGCCCTGGGCCAGCGCGCCGCCATCCTTCAGGCAGATTTGAGCGACCCATCCCAGGTCGAGGCGCTTATCCCCCAGGCCAGCGAGATCGCGCCGCTCTACGGGCTGGTCAACAACGCGGCCATCTTTGAAGAGCTGGACCTCGCCGCCACCGATTTACCTGCCTGGGAGCGCCACCTGCGCATTAACCTGACCGCGCCTTTCCTGCTCAGCCGGGCCTTTGCTACCGCCCTGCCCGAAGGGAACGAGGGGCGCATCCTCAACCTGCTGGACTGGCGGGCGCTGCGCCCCGGCGCGGACCACCTGCCGTACACCATCAGCAAGGCGGGGCTGGCGGCGTTGACGCGCTCCCTAGCCATCGCCCTGGCCCCACGCATCGCGGTCAACGGCATCGCCCTGGGGGCGATTCTGCCCCCCAGCGATGGAGGAGCGAACGCGGACATCTTGCACAACGTCCCAGCAGAGCGCTGGGGGCGACTGGAGGAGGTCGAGGAGGCGGCTATCTTCCTGCTCGGCGGCCCGGCTTACATCACCGGCGAGATCATCCACGTGGATGGCGGACGTCATCTGATTTAGAGGAGGAAAGCGATGGACAAAACCTTTATCACCCGACTGGTCGCCCGCGGCATCATCGGCATCGAGGAGTGGGAACGCCACAAGCCGCAGGAGATTCTCATCAGCATTGAACTGTTCGGCGATCAACGCCCGGCGGCGCGCAGCGACGACATCGCCGATTGCATCAATTACCGCACCGTGGCGAAAAAGGCGCTCGCCCATGCGGAAACCGCCCAGCGCTTCACCGTCGAAGCCCTGGCGCAAGACATCGCCGACCTGTGCCTGGCCGAACCAGGTGTAGAGAAAGTGCGCGTGCGCGTGGAAAAACCCGGCGCGGTGCGCTTCGCCGAATCGGTAGGGGTGGAAATTGAACGCAGCCGCTGAAAGCGAGCAGCAAGTCTGCATCGAGCTGGGGAGCAACATCGAGCCGGAGCGCAACCTGCCGCGCGCCGCGGCCGAACTGAGCCGCCGCTTCCCCTTGCTGGCGATCTCCTCCGCCTGGGAGACTCCGCCGGTGGGCACTCCCCACAGGGGCAACTACCTCAACGCGGCGGCGTTGATCACCTGCTCGCTGCCTGCGGAGCAGCTCAAAGCTATTTTGCGGGAGATCGAAACCGACCTCGGGCGCGTGCGCACGGCCGATAAGTTCGCCCCACGGACGATTGACCTGGATATCCTGGTGCTGGGGGAAAAGGTCATCGAGCCAAATATCTGGCGTTACGCCTACCTGGCCGTGCCGGTGGCCGAAGTGCTGCCCAACCTGACTTGCCCAAACAGCGGCGAGCTCCTGCGCCAGATCGCCCAACGGCTGGCGGCGACGAGCGAGATTCGCCTCTGCCCGCAGGTTGATTTGCAGCGATTCAGATCCGCAGGGGAGCCGAACCGCGGCTGATGTTATCGAGGAACTCCTGACGGGTAGCCATGCTCTTGCGGAAATGCCCCAGCATGGCCGAAGTGGTCATGCGAGCATCGTGCTTCTTCACTCCGCGCATCATCGAGCACATGTGCAGCCCTTCGAGCACCACGGCGACCCCGCGGGGGTGCAGCAGTTCGTTGAGTAGATCGGCGATCTGCCGCGTCATGCGCTCCTGCACCTGAAGGCGGCGGGCGAACATGTCCACAATGCGGGGGATTTTGGAGAGGCCGATCACGCGACCATTAGGCAGGTAGGCCACATGAGCGCGCCCGATAAAGGGCAGAATGTGATGCTCACACAGACTGTAGAACTCGATATCACGCACGATGACCATTTCATCATATGTGACTTCAAATACGGCGTCGTTGAGCAATTCCACCGGGTCAACGCGATACCCTTCCAGCATCTCGCGATAGGCTTTCGCCACGCGCTCAGGGGTGCGCACCAGCCCTTCCCGCTGCGGGTCTTCCCCCACGGCTGAGATGATCTCCACCACCGCGGCCTCAATACGCCCGGAGTCAACGTCGTCGCCAGACATCAGTTCAGCAATCCGATAAATAATTTCATAGTTCTCTATAGTCATCGCACTTTCCTTCACCCCAGATCAGGGAGAGATCCTCCCAGAGCGGCGCTCAGATGTGCGCCCAGGAGGACCATAAACGCCAACAGGTAAATCCAAAAAAGCAGCGCGGCCACCGCCCCCAGCGAGCCATACACCAGATTGTAATTTGCAAAGCCGGTACGCACATACCAGGAGAAAGCCAGCGTAATACATTCGGTCGCGATTGCCGCAACCAGCGCACCCCAAAAACCTGCCCGCCAGGGAACGTGCGTGTTCGGCAGCCAGCGGTAAAGCATGAACAAAGTCAGGAAAACCATCAAGCCAGCCACGCTCTGCGTGAAATAGCGCATCCCCACCAGCACCTGGGCGATCCCATTGACCTCTGAGGGAAGCCATTGCGTCAGCGCGTTGACGGTTACCAGCAAGGCAGCCACGAGGATCATCACCACAAGGATGACGAACGACATAAAGCGGCGGATGTAAAACGGGCGCACGTCCGCCTGGGGCCAGGCACGATTGATGTTACGCGCCAGGTTGTGAAACACACCGGAACCCGACCAGGCCAACGCCAACCCGCTCCAGGTCCCCACCGACCCACGAGCGCGCAACACTTGTTGAATAGTGCGCTCAATGACTTCCCCGGAAAAAGGGAACATCCGTGTGAACAACTGGAGCACCTGATCCTGCGCCTGGGCGCTCTCCAGCAAAGCGCCGATCGCCACAACCAATAAAAGCAGCGCGGGGAACAAGGAAAAGAACCCGTAAAAGGCCATCCCCGCGGCGGCTTCGGCAACGCGCTCCTCCCCCAGGCGATACCAGACATGCCCTACCAGGCGACCAAACTGTCGCAGCGCCCAGATGCCGCGGTAAAAAGCCCCATCCGTCACGTCTTATTTTTTCTTGGGAGCTCTGCGCGGCGCGGCGCGCTCAATTTGCTTGCGGGAAATTCGATTGGTGGTGCGGCACTTGGGGCAGCGCACATCATAATGCGTGAGCGAGTCGCGCTCCATGATCTCCAGCGCCTCGGCCAGCGCTTCGCGCCCCAATGCAATGGGCATCTGACATTTAAAGCATCGTATCTGCATATCTTTCCTCCAGCAAATAAAGTATAGCTTGAGTATACTACGAAGTCCGCGACGAGTATAATAAGACGCATGGCAAAATACTACACCCGCACAGGCGATGACGGCACAACCGGCATTTTAGGCGGCGACCGCGTCCCCAAAGATCACCCTCGGCCCGAGGCCGTTGGCAGCATCGACGAAGCCAACGCCGCTCTGGGCCTGGCGCGCGCCCTCTGTCAGACAACCGAAAGCGCGGAGACCTTAGGCGCGGTTCAACGACATCTCTATCAACTGATGGCCGAGGTCGCCGCGGCCCCCGAACACGCGGCGCGCTTTCGGGCCATCGGCGCGGCAGAGGTAGAATGGCTGGAAACGCGCATCGAGGCCATCAGCCGTCAGGCGCAATCCCCTGAGGAATTCATCATGCCAGGGGATACGCAGCCAGGCGCGGCGCTCGACGTGGCGCGCACCATTGTCCGTCGCGCCGAACGGCGATTAGTCGCCCTCCACAACGCACAGCCTCTGGAGAACCCTCATCTGCTCCGCTACCTCAACCGCCTCTCCTCATTGTGCTTCGCGCTGGAAATCCTGGAGACCCAGGCAGCAAAGCCCGAGGGACCAACCTTAGCGAAGGGAGAATGACGACAACGCATGACCGGAACGATCATCAACATCCTCACCATCCTCGTTGGCAGTACAATGGGGCTGGCCTTCGGTTCCCGCCTGCCGGAACGCGTGCGCGACACCGTGGTCGCCGGGCTTGGCCTGTTCACCGCCTTGATCGGGGTACAGATGTTCCTCGAAACGCAAAACGCCATCCTTGTGTTGGGAAGCATCCTCTTCGGCGGACTGTTGGGAGAATGGTGGCGCATCGAAGAGAGGCTCAACAAGATCGGCGGGCAACTGGAGGCGCGCTTTGGCGGGAGCGACGACCGTGCCGGAAGCCGCGAGCGCTTCATCCGCGGATTCCTGACCGCCTCCCTGCTCTTCTGTGTGGGGCCGATGACTATCATTGGTTCAATTCAAGACGGCCTGACCGGCGATTACCGCCTGCTGGCGATCAAAGCGGTGCTGGACGGCTTCGCTTCGCTGGCCTTCGCCTCCACTCTGGGGATCGGAGTCATGTTCTCCGCGCTGACCGTGCTTGTGGTGCAGGGCGGGCTGAGCCTGTCCGCGGCGCTCATCCAGGGGTTGATCACCGACCCCATGATCGCTGAGATGACCGCCGCGGGCGGTGTATTGCTAATCGGCCTGGCGCTCAGCAGCCTGCTGGAAATCAAGACGATCCGCGTGGGGAACCTGCTGCCCGCCCTGTTGCTGGCGCCGCTGCTCGTCGCCTCGCTGGCAGCGCTGGGGATCACGATCTAAGCTTTCACATCCACATCACACAAGTGAAAGGCCTCGATCAAGCGACCGAGGCCTTTTATCTATCCCGCATCCCCCTGTTTTTTCAATCCGCTACTGCCCGCCGAGGGCCTTTTCAATCACCGTCTGAAAATCAGCAAAAGGGAGATTTCCCACCAACAACTCGCCGTTGATCAGAAAGCTCGGCGTGGAGTTGATCCCCGCCTTAATCGCCTCGGCCTGATCCTGCAACACCTGATCCTGATAGGTGTTTTTCTCAACACAGTCGTTAAAGGACTTCATATCCAGCTCAATGGCCTCAGCAATAGCGGCGATATAACCATCAACAGGCGCGTTGGGGTTGGAGTAAATCGCCGCCTGGTTGGCAAACACATAATCTTGGAAAGGCCAGTATTTGTTCTGCGCACCAGCGCAATAGGCCGCCTCGGCCAGTTGGACGGAGATATCCGAACCCAGCAAGCGCCCCACACTATGAGAGACGAAATACACCTGCCCGGAAGCGATGTAACTCTCCTCCAACTCAATCGCGGTTCCGGTGGCGAAGTTGGCGCAATGCGGGCAGCCAAAATCCGAATATTCATGGATGACCACTGGCGCATTGGGATCGCCCATCGCGTTGCCATCCGCCATCGGACGTTCAACGACCTGGGGATGAATGACCTCCCCCACCGGCAAGGTAGCTTTGCGCAGGCCAGGGAGCATCAGCAGGGCGGCGATAATCAACGCCACACCGCTGACCACCAAAATGGTGACCATACGTTGCTGACGTTGTTTGCGGCGGATGCGCTCTCGACGGGTTTTCCGTGCAGACATAAGCAGACCTCCTCTTGGTTGGGTTGAGCGAGCATTACCAAATGCAGTTATTCACATATTCTACACCTGCTGCATTTTCCCATGCCATGAGGAGAACTGTCCAGGTGAGCTTTGTCTATTATTGAACGTATTTCGCGGGCCGAATCACACGCCAGCACGCGGCACTCCGATCTCAAACAGGCAGTATTCGTCGCCGCGGGCAATGCAGGCCGTCTCGCGGATTTCGTACTCCTCCCCGGTGACCCATTTGACCGCCTCGGCCAGCGAGCCCACATACAAATGACAAATCGGCTTATCACTGGTGCGGCCATTGCAAATCGCACACGTCCGCTCGGCGTAAATGATTTTCCCATCCTTCTCGCCAGCCCAGGCTTCCACCTGCGGGTTGCTCTTTTTCAGCGCGTCGGCCATGCTGCTGAGGACAAATTTGATGCGCTGACGCCTGGGGAGCGCCTTGAGGGCCAGCCCCGCCAACCCCATGAGGGCGGATTGCTCATTCAGTCCATACTGAAAAGAGGCGCGCCCAATGCGTTTCAGGATGGCGCGCCCACCGCGGCCGTAGAACTCTTCAATCGCCTCATTAAAGCGCGCATATTGCGAGGCCTTGATCCCCGGCTCAAGATTATCGGGCGGAAAATTACCGATGAAACGCTCCAGGCCCGAAGTGCGCAGCACAGCGTTCAAGCCGTTCTCTCCCATCACCTCCTGGGCAGCAACCAAAGCCTGCCGCACCAAAGCGTTGACAATGACAGCATCCTGCCGATCAACCATATTGTCCTCCTTCAGCGCCTGCTTCCCCGAAATCGTCCACCAGACTAGACGATCACATATTCAAACACAGGATAAACCTCATCTGTGGGGCGAAAGCCGTTTTTCTCATAAAGCGCCAGCGAAGCGACGTTGGTGTGCTGTGTGTTCACTGTCACTCGCCGGATACCGCGCGCGCGGAATTCGCTCAGCAAACTATTCAGCAACGTATGACCGATGCCGGTACGCTGCGCCCGCGGATGGACAGCCAACCGCGCCAGATGCCCCTTAAGGCCACTGATCGTGCTGAGCTGGTACGCCAGCAACCCATCATCGTCTTCGACCACGGTGGCCAACGCTGCAGTAGCAAAAGCGTGGCGCAGCGACTGCAGCGAATGACGCCACACCAGCTCAAAGGCTGCTGTATCCAGCGCTTGAACGGCCTCGAGGTCGTCATACGTCATCAGTCTCAACCGAAAATGCTGCCCATTGCCCTCTTGAGACAGCGGCTGTCCCTGATCTTCCCACAACAACATGATGACATCGTGGCTGTGCGTAAAACCGCAACGGGGCAGCAAATCCACAAACCAGGACTGCAAGGGCAAAGCTGCCACAGTCGTGCCTGGCGGCAGAGCCAGGCGGCCCTCTTCCCACAGGGCATCCCAAGCCGCGGCAGGAGACAACGATTGCGCCACAGCGAATAGACGCACCCAGGCAACGCCATTCAGCTCCAACGGGCAAGCCAGCGCCGCAAGATAATTTTCCCCCTCGCGCAAAGCGATGTAAGGCTGCTCCCCCAACCAGTCTAGCGGAGAGCGCCAGTCCAGGTGACGGTGTACGTAAGGGCTAAAGTGCAACAACGATGCTATCTTTGAGCGGTCGCCCTGCCGAGGGGTAACCAGCTTCCACGCCTGACGCTCAGTAATCATCATAAACTCTCCGAAATCATCTCCCCAACAAACGCCCTGGCAACTTCAGCAACCTTTTCAACATGCGCTCCTTCCATCTCGGCCTGCGCAGGCCGTCAAAGCCTGTTTGCATGGCGCTCAAGGCTTCTACAGCGTGCCCACGCCTAAGTTGAAGCGCCGAGATCGCCTTCATCACTTCCAGTCTTAAATCATCCGCACCAGCCTCAGCCAGCAGGCTGGCCGCGCGTTGATAGTCTTCCAGCGCAGCATCCAGACGGCCAAGCGCTTCCAACGCCGCCGCCCGGTTGCCCAACGCCATCCCCTGCAAGCGCCCATCCTCTGCGCGCGCAAAGGCCTCCACCGTCCAATCCACGCGCTGAAGCGCAGCCTCCCCCTGCCCCGCCTGTAAATAAGCCACACTGCTATTATTCGCCATCTCGGCAGCCTTGCGCTCATCCCCCAGGATGCGATAACCTTCCGTCGCGGCGTCAAACCCCTGGGCCGCGGAAAGATACTCCCCGCGCTGATACATCGCTGCGGCCTCCGCTTCCAGTTCTGCTGGGGATTTTACCGAAAATGCGTTGCTCATCATCCGCGTTTTAGAAGGTGATATCCAGCAATCCCTCGGCCACCGCCCGCAAGCGATCCACCGACATCTCGCTCAAGCGCATCGCCAGTTCCAGATAAGGACGATTAACCGGCCTGGCGATAAAGGCCTGCAACTCAGGGGGCAACTGGGTGAAGCCCTGAATATTCTCCTGCTCGGTGGCCCATTGCCCGGCGGGGCCAGTTTGATCGCGGAACTCATCCAGGGAGAGGTTCAAAATCTGGAGCATCGCTTCCAGTTCGGGCAACGGGATGGGCTTCTCGCCACGTTCGTAGGCGCGCAGAGTCCCCTCTGTGATGCCGACCTCTTCCGCCAGGGATTTCATGGGGATGTCCGCCTGCTGGCGGAAGCTGCGCAGCTTGGCGCCAATGATCCGCTGCCGTAAAGCCATGGTGCGCTTGATGCTGCTGGCCTCAAACGAAGACCGCCCGGTTAGCGCCGTCTCCCCCCAAAAATGGCTCAATGGAACGCCGAGGAAGAACGCCAGGCTCTCCAGTTCGGGGAGCGAAGGCGAGGCATCGCCGCGCTCGTAAGCGCCAATCCGATGACTGGAAACGTCAATCGCAGTAGCGCATTCTTTCATGGTTTTGCCAGCAGCCAGGCGGGCATCGCGCAACAGCACACCCAATTTCTTGGCACGGATCTTAATTGCTAGGTTTTCTGCCATAGTATTTCCTAACGGATCAGATATTTGCTCAACGGCGTCGGCGACGCCCAGGCGGCTGATGGCTCTGCAACATACTGGTGGACATGGCGCCAAACATCTGCGGCGAAAGCTTGAATCCAGCAGCCTGCAAGCGCTCGCTGAAGAGCGGTCGGATGCCGGTCGGCTTGAGTTCGCCAATCACCTTGCCGTCCTCACCGATCGCGGTTTGCTCAAACTTAAAGATATCAGTCATCACCACAGTGTCGCCTTCCATCCCGGCGACCTCAGTGATATACGTGACCCTGCGGGTGCCATCTCTGAGGCGAGATTGCTGCACAATCACATCCACCGCGGAGGCGATCTGCTCGCGGATCACCTTGAGGGGCATATCCAGCCCGGCCATCAACGCCATGGTCTCCAGACGGGAGAGGGCATCGCGCGGGGAATTGGCGTGCGCTGTGGTCAAAGAGCCATCGTGCCCGGTGTTCATCGCTTGCAACATATCCAGTGCCTCGCCGCCGCGCACCTCGCCGACGATAATACGATCAGGGCGCATGCGTAGCGAATTGCGCACCAGGTCGCGGATGGTCACTGCGCCGCGCCCATCAATATTCGGCGGCTTGGTCTCCAAACGGACGACATGTTCCTGATGCAATTGCAATTCAGCCGCATCCTCGATTGTGACGATACGCTCATCGGGAGGGATAAAACCGGAGAGCACGTTCAACAGCGTGGTCTTCCCTGAACCCGTGCCGCCGGAGATGACAATGTTCAGGCGGCTGACCACACAAGCGCGCAAAAATTCGGCCATATCTTTTGTCAGGGAGCCGAACTCGATCAACTGCTCAACTGTCAGTTTATCTTTGGAGAATTTGCGGATTGTGATGGAGGGGCCATCAATCGCCACCGGCGGGATCACCGCGTTGACGCGCGAGCCATCGGGTAGGCGCGCATCCACGGTGGGGTTATCAGGGTCAACGCGACGCCCAAGCGGCAGGATGATGCGATCAATCACCTGGAGGACATGCTCGTCATCGCGGAAGGTGACGTCCGTTTTTATCAGCCGCCCCTCGCGCTCCACATACACATTATTAGGGCCGTTGACCATCACCTCGGTGACGGCATCATCATCCAACAAAGGCTGGATCGGCCCAAATCCCAGCATTTCATCCAGTACATCGCGGAAGAGCTGCATCCGCAGGGTTTCTGGCAGCCTTAGCTTTGTGCGCGCGTAAGCCTGTTGTAACACATGCTCGGCAAACTCCCGTCGCTTACGCACGGGCGGCGGGTTACTCTCAAACGCCTGGGAGACCGCTTCAACCAAATAGCGTTTGATTTTATTTAACTCCACGCCGGCCGGTCTCGGGGTAGTGGATGCCCCTGAAACTGTCATTGTGCCTCGTTTCTACGCATTCTGGTTTTGATCGCCCTCGGGGCTGATCCAAACCACCTGATCCAGGTTGACGGTCAAGAAGTCAGAGGTGTAAATCTCCTCACCGCGGGCGTTGTAAACCGTGGCGTTGGTCACGGCGATAAAACGCTCCGCCTTGTTGACTTCATCTTTGAAGCGTTCGTTGGGGCGCACGTGAACGTCACCATGAATCTGTACTGTGAGGGTTTGCAACACGGCGCGCACCGTCTGCTTGGTGATCACATCGGTGAAATACTTGCCCTTGTGGTCAATATGCAGGCTCATTGAAACAGCTCCTCCTCTCCGCCCTCATTCCTGGGGCGGGTTCGCATCGTCCAGGTAAGGCATAGTGTACCCCAAACCCTGCCGGGTCACAATATAACGCGGCTGTCTGGGGTCATCTTCGAGTTTCTGGCGCAGCCGCGAAATACTTACCCAAAGGACTTCTTTATCCTGGCGGTAGGACGGCCCCCAAACATTTTCCAGCAATTCCTCCGGGGAAAGCACCCGTCCCTGATAGTGAATAAACTGTAAGAGCAAGCGGTACTCCGTCGCCGAGAGAGGGATCTCCTTCTCGCCGCGAAACACCGCGGCGCGGCCAAAATCCACGCGCAAATCTCCCATCTGAAAAAAGGGGCGATTAGCGCTCTCATCCTGCATGCGCACCCGGCGCAGCACAGCGCGCACGCGCGCCAGCAACTCGCCCACCGCATACGGCTTGACAATATAATCATCCGCACCAACATCCAGGCCGCGCACCTGATCGCTTTCCTCACCGCGGGCGGTGACGATGATGATCGGCACGTTGGAAAAGCGCCGGATGCGCTCACAGGCCTCGATGCCGTCCAGCCCAGGCATCATCACATCGAGCAGCACAAGGTCTGGACTGTTAGCTTCCACCTTCTGAATCGCATCCCAACCGCTGGTGGCCGTTTCCACCTGGTAACCGGCGCGAGTGAGATTAGCCTCCATCAGTCGGACATAACGTGGCTCGTCATCCACAACCAGAATACGCTCTGTCATGCTCTCTTCGCCTCCTGGCCCGGAGCTGTATCCCGCGGTAGCAACACATGGAAGGCAGCCCCCCCACTTTCGGCGGCGTCTACATACATCTTCCCGCCATGCATTTGCACAATCTGATGACAGATAAACAGCCCTAACCCTGTTCCAGGAATCGCCCCTTCGTGACGCGGCAAGCGATAGAAGCGCTTGAAGATGTTGGCGCGATGTTCAGGAGGGATCCCCGGCCCGTCATCGCTCACCAGGATATGGGCGAACTGCTCATCCCAGCTCAGCGAAACCACCACCTCGCCCTCGGGGGCATACTTGGTCGCATTGCTCAGCAGATTCTCCAACACCTGAGAAATTCGCCGCGGGTCGCCCCAAATCGTCAGCGGCTCATCAGGAATCTCGGCATGCAACACAAAAGGCAAATCCTCTGCCTGATAGCGGGCGAGGAAATCCTGCAACAGCCTGGTGAGGCACACATTTTGAAAATCCATCGACATGGTGCCCGCTTGCAGGCGAGAGGAATCGAGCAAATTATCGATCATCGAGGCTAGGCGGTCGGCCTCTTCATCAATGATCGTGAGGAACTCGCGGCGGGTCGCCGGATCCCATTCTGTATCCTGACGCAGCAGGGTGGTCGCGTAGCCTTTGATAAACCCAAGGGGAGAACGCAGCTCATGAGAAATCATGGCGACAAAATGCCCCTGCAAGCGGGCAAGCTGACGTTCAGCCTCCAGCGCGGCGACTCGCTCCACTAGGCGCTGGCGCTCCAGAAGCTGCTCGACCAGCTCCGCGATCAGGCCGGCAAATCGGACCTGTTCCGGCAGGAAAGGAGGCCCGCCAAAGCGGATGAACACCAGGCTGCGGCGCACACCCTCCAGGTTTTTTAACGGCAGACCGAGAAAATCCTGGCGCGCCAGCCGCTCATTCAACAGCGAGTCCCTCTCCCCAGGGATAACCCGGCTCTCGACGATCGGCTCACCGCGCTGCAACGCCTGCAAGGCAACCGTCTCTCCCCAATCCGCCTCCGCTTCCACCGAACGGCCACGGCCAATCGAGCGCGCGTAAGTCGGCGTCAGCATCTCACTGGCACCCTCATACAAGACGACATTGTCAAAAATAAAGACCGGGCGCGCCAGCCGCAGGATCTCCTGAAGCGCAGCCTGGGCGTCCTCCATCTGAATAATCACCCGGCCAATTTCGTAGAGCGCCTTATATTCCTCAGGGCGCAGCGAAACATCCATCGATTGCGCCTGCTGGATCAAGTAGTCGATTCCGATTCTGCGACCAGGGCGAACTCAAAGTAGGAACCTTCGCCCACTTTAGAGCGAACCGTAATCTCAGCCCCATGGCCTTCAACAATCCGCTTGGCGATCGTCAGCCCAATGCCCGTACCGCCAAATCTGCGCGTCGCTGAGCCATCAAGCTGATGAAACGGCTCAAAGATCTCATCAACTCGCTCCGGGGGGATGCCAATGCCGGTGTCATAAACATAAAAATGCACCCGCCCATCCTGTACGTAAGCGCCAAGCTGCACACGCCCACCAGGCGAAGTAAACTTAACGGCGTTATCGATAAAGTGAGAAAGAACCCAAGATAGTTTATCGCGATCGGCACACACAGGCGGCAGCTTTTCTGGGATTTTCGCCTGGAAGGTGAGACCTTTCTCCTCGCAACGGTAGCGCGCCTTTTCCTTGACTTCATCCAACACCGGACGCACATCCACCACGGCGAGTTGAACATCCATCACGCCGCGAGAGAAAGCCGAGAACTGGATCAAATCTTCGATCAGGTTGCCCAGACGGGCCTCGGCTTTGGACATCACCTGTAACGCGTTGGCCTGTTCCGGCGTCAGCGGGCCGAGGGCTTCATCCAGCAGCAACTCAAGATAACCACGCAGATGGGTAAGCGGTGTGCGCAACTCGTGGGAGACGTTGGCAACGAAGTTGGATTTTAACTGTTCCAGTTCCGCGAGGCGCCCCAACGCTTTTTCAAGTTCGACGGTGCGCTGGCGCACCCGCGCTTCAAGCTCCTCGTTTGCCTGTTTGAGCGCCGATTGCAGGATATAGATCTGCTCGGTGACGGCTTTGTCCAGCTCCTCGCGAGTGATCAGGTCCAGCTCAATCAACGCCTGGCCAATCAGCTTCGGCTCCCCCTCGCGTTGTTTCTTCTTCTGGTAAATCAGCGCCTGATTCAACTCCTCCTGTGTGAGGATGCCGCGCTCAACAAGATAATCACCCAATCGGGGGACGAGGATTTCCGGCGAGATTTGATCTTCGGGCAGATCTTCGATCACGGAGAGTGCTGCGTTCTCAACCAGGGCAGCCGCCATCTCCAGGTTGACGCCACAACGGCCACAGATCGTCGCTCCCTCCTCCAGTTCAAAATGGCAAACCGGACAGCTCAACAACGTAACCGTCATGATCGTCGCTCGCCTTCCTTTACCAAATCACTCAGCAAGGTTAAAACCCTCATCTCTGACCATAATATATCGTTACTTCTGGGATGTTGCAAGTGCCCAGTGAGAATGTTCCCCAATCTGACTATTTTGCAGTACAATTGGGTACATTGTGATATGCATCCCAATAGATCAGGAGGCCAACTGTGCAAACGTGTTCCCTGTGCAATGCCACATCCCCCGATAGCGCCAGTCACTGCGTGAAGTGCAACGCCGATCTCGCGGTCAACTCCACCACGGCCAAAGCCTTAGAAAAATTACGCGCCAACCCGCGCGTGCGTGATATCCGTCTGGTGGTTTCCAGGGACGCCTGCCCGGTGTGCGCGGCGCACGAAGGGACTTACGCCAAAGACGAAGTCCCCCGCCTGCCCATCGAGGGGTGTTCGCACCCCGAGGGTTGCCGCTGCTTCTACGAACCCATGTTGAGCGAGATCTTCCCCTAGCCCTTTTGTAATCGCCAAAATCCGGCCTGTTGCGGCCGGATTTATTGTTTAAGTTACGCCCAATACGCACTGCGCTATCGCTTCGTGCCACTCAGGGCGCGTCCTCAGCCGTTTGGTCCTCCAGAATCGCGCGCGCCAGTTCAAGAGCCGCTTCGCGGGTGGTGATTTCACCAACAGCCTGAGCCTCGCGCAGGCACTCCAGGATCTCGCCGATGATCGGACCAGGCTCCACGCCAAGCTCGGCGATCAGATCACGACCGTTGAGCAACGCTGGCGGATGAACCTGCTCAGCGCGTTGCTCCCACCAGGCTTCCAGCAGGGCGCGGGCGACATCCACGCCGCGCGCCCAACGCTCTTGCGGCAGCGTGGGGCCATAGGTCGCCAGCAAATCCGCCAGGGCGATCAGCACCACCCCCACCCCAGCAGCGCCCGTATCCCGGAAGAAGCGGTAAATCGCCCTGCGGCTGGGGCCGTCCGGATCGTTGCTCAGCCAGTTAGGCCGCATGTGGTGCGCCACCACCGTCTTCAGCCAGCGCGTCTCATCGGTGCTCAGGCGCAATTCCCGGCTGCGAGCCGCAACCATGCGCGCGCCGATGACCTCGTGCTCCAGGAAACGAACCCGCCCACCATCCTCTTCCACCTGCCGCGCCCGCGGCTTGCCTACATCGTGATACAAAGCGGCCAGGAACAACAACGGGCGCAACGGACGTTCCGGTATGACGTCGGCGGCGAGCCAGTCACGGATTTGCTGCCGATAGCGTCCCAGGCGGAGCACCGCCAGACCGAGGATCAGGTTAGCGGAAGCGTCTTCATCATGTTGCGGGCCGAGGACATGTAACAGACGTTCCAGTTGAGCGACGGTATCCAGCGTGTGCTGCCAAACATCGTGGATGTGCGGCGCGGTTTGTTCAACGCCCTTCAGCGCCAGCAGCTCCGGCAGCAGGTGAGGCAACGCGCCGAGGATATCCAACGCCCGGATGGAAGCCGCCGGACGCGGCGCATCGAGCAGAGCTAACAATTCATCGCGGCGGCGCTCGTGTGAAACCTGCCTCAACGCGGGGACGGCAGCGCGCATCCACTGTCGCGTCTCGGGTTGAATGTGCAGGCCATAAGCCGCGGCCAGGCGGATGGCGCGCACCACCCGTAATGGGTCCTCCTCCATGGCGGTAGGGCTGCATGCTCGCAGGCGCTTCGCCAGCAGATCCGCCGCCCCGCCAGTAGGATCGAGCAAAGCCTGCGGCTGACGCACGTTCACCGCCATGGCGTTGACGGTGAAATCACGGTTTTGCAAATCTTCTTCAAGGGTGGCGCCACGCAGCGCGGAAAAATCCAGGTGCACGCGGCCGCCACCCTCGCGGGTGTAAATTAGGCGCGCCACGCCGCGCTCTTCGTCCAGCGGGAAATACGCCGCCGGCAACCGGCTGGCCAGACGGCGCGCAGCTTTCAACGCGTCGCCAGGGAGCACCAGATCCAAATCATTGGAGACCCGCCCCAGCAGCGCATCGCGCACCGCCCCGCCAACCAGATATATTTCCATATCATCGGGGATGATCTGGCGCAGGCGCTCAAAGAGAGGAGAAAAAGTCAACGGCATGGACATGGGGACATACTCAATTTCCGGGGATTCCTTATAGCGAGTGGCCTTGGCAGCCAGCAGCGTGAGGCGGGGCGTGCCGCCCTGGGCGATCACCCGACCGCCCAGGCGAGCGACCCAGCGCCCGGCATAGGGCGCAAGGTCCTCCGCGGGAGATGGAGACGCCCTCCCCCCTTTCATCACACGGCGTCACTCCGGGGGCTGGAATTGCTCCAAATCCACAACCCCCACAAACGGCAGATTGCGATAATACTCATCCAGATCCAGGCCATAACCAAAGACGAATTCATCGGCTATGCGAAACCCACAATAATCAATCGTTACATCCACTTCGCGGCGCTCCGCCTTATCGAGCAGTGTGCACACCTTCAGACTGGCAGGTTTGCGCAAGGCGAGCAGCTCCAGCACATTGGAGATGGTGTGACCGCTATCGATGATATCTTCTACCAAAAGCACGTCGCGCCCCTGGATGTCATCCCGCAGATCCAGGGTCAGGCGCACCTGCCCGCTGGACTGGCGCGCCCCCACGCCATAGGAGGAGATCGCCATGAAATCGATGCTGTGAGGCACCTGAATCTGGCGCATCAAATCTGTGAGGAACATCACCCCGCCGCGCAGGATGCACAGCAAATGCAAATCCTTGCCCTGGTAATCGCGGCTGATCTCCTCCCCCAGCTCGCGAATGCGCGCCTGAAGGGTTTGCTCATCGACCAAAACAGCCTTCAAGAAATGCCGGTAATCTCGCATGGCTACTTCCTAACGAGGCACCTGATGATGACGGCGGCAGCGGGCCTCGTACATTTCGTCTGCGCCGACAATGACCACAGGATCATCATAACGCGCTGGGCGACCATCCACCAGGCGTTGAGTGCGCGAGGCAGGCTCGCCACACACCATACAGATGGCATGCAGCTTATCCACCCGCTCGGCCTGTGCCATCAGGAGCGGCATTGAGCCAAACGGCTCGCCGCGAAAATCCATATCCAACCCGCCGATGATGACGCGCACGCCGCGATCGGCCAGGCGCTGAACGATGGAGATGATCTCCTCATCAAAGAATTGGGCTTCATCAATGCCAACCACCGTGGTTGCGGGGTCGAGGGCTTCGAGGATATCGGCGGCACGATCCACCGGCTGGGCCTCATAGGTCATGCCGTTGTGTGAGGCCACTTCAGTGCGGGTGTAGCGCACGTCAATGACCGGCTTGAACACCTGAACCTGCTGCTTGGCGATCACGGCGCGGCGCAACCGACGGATCAACTCCTCGGTTTTGCCGCAGAACATCGAGCCGGTGATCACCTCCAATGAACCTGTGTGATGCTTCATAAGACCTCTTTTGCTCGTGAGAAGAAATCAACGCTACCGGAAACGAAACAGGCAGATAGCCTAAGCCATCTGCCCGTAAGTGTACAACAAAAGCTGGAAGCAGCGCAAGCGCGGCTACACAGAAACGACCTCAGCCGCTTCGGGGAGCTCGTACCCCAGACGGCGCAAGGCCTTCTTGAGATCGGCGAGCGATTTGCGCCCAAAGCCCTTGATATCCAGCAAAGCGGATTCGCCGGTCTCGAGGCGCTCAAGCACGTGACCAATCTCGGTGATGCCCACTTCGGCGAGGGCTTTTTCGGCGCGCGGCCCCAGGTCCAGGTCAGCGATGGGGCGGGCCGGAGAGACACGCTGCGCATCTTTGGCCTGCTGTTCAGCCAGGTATTCTTCCCGCGCCTTGAGCTTCTTCAAAAAGCGATCCACCTGCCCCTCGGTATCGACGATGCGCTGCTCACCCGTGTAGAACGGATGACACTGTGAACAAATATCGGTGCGGATTTCAGGCTGGGTAGAGCCGGTCGTCCAGGTGTTGCCACAAGCGCAGGTCACCTTGGCTTCCGGGTAATAGGTGGGATGGATTTCTTTCTTCATACCGCTAACCTCTATTCCGCAGGTTCCACGCTGACGCGCTTACGCCCGCCGCGAATGGTCTCAAACTTTACAAAGCCTTCGACGGTGGCGAAGATGGTGTAATCTTTGCCCAGGCCAACGTTGCGGCCCGGCTTGATTTTGGTGCCGCGCTGACGCACGATGATGTTGCCCGAACGCACATATTCGCCGCCGAACTTCTTCACGCCTAAGCGTTTGGATTCACTATCACGACCGTTGCGGGAAGACCCGCCACCTTTTTTATGAGCCATGATCTACTCCCTATTTCTTCACAATCTCGTCAATGCGGACCCGCGTATACTGCTGACGGTGGCCGCGTGTGCGGCGGTAACGTTTGCGGGGGATATACTTGAACACCAGCACTTTCTTGCTCTTGAAGTGCTCTTCGACCGTGGCCTTCACCTTGGCGCCGCCCACGGTAGGCGTACCCACCTGAACGTCACCATTAGCGGAGACCAGCAATACCTGGTCGAACTCCACTTTGGCGCCTTCTTCAACCGGCATGCGGTCGAGGTCCACAGTCGCGCCGGGGACGGCTTTGTATTGCTTGCCGCCGTTTTCAAAGATCGCGTATGTCATATGCATTCCTCCAACCTTCACTTCTCGCCGCACACCCCGCGGGGTTGAGACGCCGGATTGCGGGGAAGCTTGGGGGTAAATAAGGATTTAACCGATACAAACACTCGCCCCAGGGCAACGCCTCTGGGGCGGCGGTATTATACACGCACCTGGAAGATCCTGTCAACTCAAGAATTGAGGATATTCGTTTAGCCCTGAGATGACAGGCTTCACTACGCAAAATGGAGAATGGTTGTATATTTAGGTAACAATCCCTATATTTTTCAACTTTGCTACCCTGCCAGGAGGCCAATATGCCGGCTAGTGGATGGATTGAAGTCAACGAACTGTACTGCAAAGGATGCGAGTTGTGCGTGAGCGTCTGCCCTAAGGAAGTCATCGCCCTGGATATGCAGCGACTGACACCCAAGGGGTATCACCCGGCGCACCTGACCGCCGATGGCTGTACCGGCTGCGGCATTTGCGCCGTGGTGTGTCCAGACGCCGCCCTGACGGTTTACCGCCACGTCACCCAGCGCAAACAACAAACATCAATGGTGCACTAACCCCAGGGAGGTGAACTGGTGAGTAAACAACTACTCAAAGGGAACGAAGCCTTTGCCGAAGCCGCGATCCGCGCTGGGTGCGAAGGCTTTTTTGGTTATCCCATCACCCCTTCGACGGAGTTTCTGGAATACATGTCCCGGCGAATGCCGGAACTGGGGCGTGCCTTTGTGCAGGCCGAAAGCGAAGTGGCCGCCATCAACATGGTCTATGGCGCAGCCTGCACCGGTAAACGTGTAATGACAGCTTCTTCCAGCCCCGGGATCAGCCTGATGATGGAGGGGATCTCCTACATCGCGGGGACCGAGGTCCCCGCGGTGATCGTTAACGTGATGCGCGGCGGCCCCGGCCTGGGGAACATCGCCCCCTCACAGGGCGATTACTACCAAATGGTCAAAGGCGGCGGACACGGCGATTACTTCCCCATCGTGCTCGCGCCTGCCAGCGTGCAAGAGGCCATTGACTACATCGGCCTGGCCTTCGACCTGGCCGACAAGTACCGCTCCATCGTCCACGTTGTGGTAGACGGCAACATGGGCCAAATGATGGAACCGGCGGAGTTGCCGCCGATGCGCCCGTTGCCCAAAACCGCCCCCGACTGGGCCATCACCGGCGCAAAGGGAAGACCTCCGCGTGCGCTCAGCTCGATTTACATCAACCCCTACGACGAAGAAGTCACCAACCTGCGGCTGCTCAAGCGCTGGCTGGAAATTGAGAAGAACGAAGTCCGCTATGCCGAGATGGAGATGGAAGACGCCGAATACGCCGTGATCGGCTTCGGCACCGCCGGGCGCGTGGCCTCCTCCGCAGTGCGCGCCGCCCGTCAGGAGGGCATCAAAGTCGGGCTGTTCCGCCCGATCACCCTGGCACCCTTCCCCAAGGAACGCCTGAAGGAAATTGCGCAACAGGTCAAGCGCATCCTAGTTGTGGAGATGAACTCCGGCATGATGCTGGATGACGTCACCGCCGTTGTGCAGGGGCGCGTGCCGGTGGAATTCTACGGGCGCATGGGCGGGGTGACTCCCTTCCCGGATGAAATTCTGGATGAAATCCGTCGCGTGGCGAGCAACACCGCGCCAGTCGATGGGGACGCCCGCGAGCAATGGATCCAGCGGCTTGAAACCATCATTGGAGGTCAGGCATGACAACGTCCGAGCCAGCCACTCTGGTTTACCAGCGCCCCACCTCGTTCACTGAGGCGACCACCCACTACTGCCCGGGCTGCACACACGGTATCGCCCACCGCCTGGTTGCCGAAGTGCTCGACGAGATGGGACTGCGCGAGAAGGCCATCGGCGTGGCACCGGTGGGCTGCGCTGTGTTCGCCTACAACTACTTCAACCTGGATTTTGTTGAAGCCGCGCACGGGCGCGCCCCGGCCATGGCCACGGGCATCAAGCGCGTGCTGCCGCAAAACACCGTTTTCACCTACCAGGGCGATGGCGACCTGGCCTCCATCGGTATGGCTGAGATCATGCACGCCGCGGCGCGTGGGGAAAACATCACCGTGATCTTCGCTAACAATGCCATCTACGGCATGACCGGCGGGCAAATGGCGCCCACCACCCTGCCGGGGATGAAGACCACCTCGTCTCCTTACGGCCGGGACGTCGAGCTGGCGGGGTACCCCATTCGCGTGTCGGAAATGCTGGCGACGATGGACGGCGCGGGGTACGTGGTGCGCGCCAGCCTGCACGACCCGGCGCACATCCGCAAGGCCAAGAAGGCCATCCGACGCGCGTTTGAAACGCAGGAGCGCGGACTGGGCTTCGCTATGGTGGAGCTGCTCTCCTCCTGCCCAACCAACTGGAAAATCACCCCCAACGAAGCGCTCGAATTTATCGCCAGCCAGATGGTCCCCGCCTTCCCGCTGGGTGACTTCAAAGTCCACCCCGAGATCGCCAAACTGAGAGTGTAGGAGGTCTTCCATGCAAGAAACCAGTATCATTATCTCCGGATTTGGCGGCCAGGGGACGTTGTTCGCCGGGCAGGTACTGGCCTACGCCGCCCTGGAAAACAACCTGGAAGTCACCTGGATCCCATCCTACGGCCCCGAGATGCGCGGCGGGACGGCGCACTGCACCGTGATCGTCTCCGGGGAACCAATTGGCTCCCCGCTGGTGCGGCGGCCCGATGTCGCCATTGTGATGAACCTGCCCTCGCTGGACAAATACGAGCCCCTCGTTCAGCCCAACGGCGTGCTGGTGGCCAACGCCTCGCTGATTAACCGCGGGCTGAAACGCGATGACCTGAAAAACATCTACATCCCGGCCAACGAAATCGCAGAGGAGATTGGCATGGGGCGGCTGGCTAACATGGTCATGGTAGGGGGAATGCTGTACCTCAAACCCATCCTGAGCCTGGATGCAGTCAAAGCCTCCCTTGAGCGCCACATCCCCGAACGACATCGCAAAACCTTGCCGATGAATTTTGAAGCCATGGAGCGCGGGTACGCGTTTACGCAAGAAACGTTGGTCCAGACAGCCGGCTGAAAAAGCCACTCCGAGGATAGAAGCCGGGAGTATTGCTTCCGGCTCTTTTTCTGTTGGATAGCGACAATGTTGTGTGCTATAATCGCGGCTAGCCACCGGACAGTTTGGGATTAGAAGTAAGAGCAGAGCGTAATACGGATAGA
>CAZZFZ010000023.1:18019-25906 GCA_964653835.1 uncultured Anaerolineales bacterium | reverse complement strand
GAACTGCTCAGCCAGAGACACTTCAGCAAACTGGGCGAGCTGTTGGGAGTCACGTCGGCGCGCGCGGAGGAGATCGCCGAGTTCATCCACCACAATCTCAACCCCTTCCCCGCCCGCGCCCACTGGGGCGGCGTGCGCCACGGCAGCGAAGCCCTTCCCGCCGTCTATCACTCTCCCGATATCCTCATCCACACCTTGAACGGTCAGCCGGGCGGCTCCCTGGTGGTTGAGCTACTCTTCCCGCTGCGCGGCATGCCGCGGCTACACCCTCTCTTCCGCCAGGAAATGCGCAAAGCCCCAGCCACTCAGCTCGAAAAATGGCAGCAAGACTACGAAAAAGCCAGTTTGCTGATAAAATGCCTGCGCCAGCGCGAGAACACCCTGCAAGGGCTGATGACCATCTTGGCGAAGGAGCAGCGCGAATTCATCCTCAAGGGCGACCGCTACCTGAAGAGCATGACCCGCGCCAGTCTGGCCGAGCGGCTGGGCGTGCACGAATCCACCGTCTCGCGAGCGGTCTCCGGAAAGACGGCGCAGCTCCCCAACGGGCGCATCGTGCCGCTGAGCAAGTTCTTCGACCGCAGCCTGGCGATCCGCACTGAGATTCGTGACCTGATCGCCCGGGAGAAAGAACCCCTCAGCGACGCCAAGATCGCCGCCATCCTGCGAAAAAACGGCCACAACATCGCCCGGCGCACGGTAGCCAAATACCGCGCCATGGAAGGTATCCTGCCCGCCCGCACCCGCCAGAAACTCGCCGCTAGCGCCAACCGATGAAACTCTTCTCCCTGCGCTCACAATCCGCCGATCGCCTGAACCAAAACGAGCTGTACACCCTGCTCGAGGCGCTGCCGTCTGCCGCCCTGCTGTTGCAGGCAGCGGATAAACGCATCGCCACCTGCAACCCCAAGGCGCTGGAACTCAGCGCCTATACGCGCGCCGAAATCGAAACCCTGCCGCTGAACCAGCTTCTACCCGACGCTGACGCTCTGGCAGGCGAGGAGCAAGAGACGCAACTCATCACCCGCCGCGGCCAGGCGCTTCACGTGCGGGTGCGCGGGCGCTATTTGAGCGAGGAAGGCCGCTGGCTGCTGCTCACGCTCGACCCCGTCGAGCCGAAGTCGGCCTCCGCGAAGCAAGAGGCCCCGCCGCCCTTTGCCCCGGCTCTGGAGGAGCACATCTCCCGCCTCACGGACACGCTGAACAACCCCGACCCCGACGCAGCGCTGGATGAATTGCTCGCCATCGGCGAAACGCTGCTGCCGGGCAGCACGCTGGCGGTCTACATCGGGCGAGGACAAAGCCCCGCGGCGCGGCGCATTTGTGTGCACGGCGCGGCTGATATCTTCCCCCCGGAAGTCGCCCCGCCCGACCTGCTGCACCTGCTCCAGGCCAGCGAGTGGCGGCGCGGCGACCGCGCTATCGTCAGCCTGCTGCATCAACGGGCGCGCCGCCAGGGCTTTCACTATCTGGCAACCACGCCGTTGCACGAAGGCGGCGAGGAACGCGCCTGGATCGGCTTCCTCAGCGCAGGCAGCCAACAGGATGCCCCCGCTGATCTCACTCGGCGAATGGTCTTGCTCGCCGGATTCGCCAGCGCCATCATCCAGCACAACATCCTGCTCACCAACCTCCGGCGCACCCTCGCCCAGCAGGAGCAACAATTGATGGCCTGGCACGCCGCCCGCGAAAACATCCGCGAGGGGTTGCTGGTTGTGGATGAAAAATTCATCCTCCAGGAGATCAACCCCGCCGCTGAGGTCATGCTGGGCTACGCCCGCCGCGAAGTGGTCGGCCTGTCAATCGAAAACATCCTGGTCACCGGGCGTCAGGGGGTGATGCACGCCATCCGCGTCGCCCTGCAGGGCGCCCCCACCCCGCGGTTGAGCGGGGTGCGCCTGCACCAGCGTGATGGCAGTTTCTTTCCTGCCGAGCTGGCCATCTTCCCCCTCGCTATGAAGAATGGCCCCACCCGCGCACTGATCTTCATCCACGACATCAGCGCAGTAGAGCAGCACCGGCTGCAAACCCAGCAGCTCGAACAGCGCGCCCTGCTCGGCGAAGTCACCGCCGTGTTCGCCCACGAGGTGCGCAACCCGATCAACAACTTGAGCGTCGGCCTGCAAGTACTCGCCGAACAACTTCCCGACGATCAACCGGGCAAAGAGCGCATCGCCCTGATGCTGGAGGACTGCCAACGCCTGACCACATTGATGGATTCCGTACTCACTTTCTCGCGCACCGGCAACTACATCTTCACGCCGGTGGATTTGCACCAGTTGCTCGAGCGCATCCTCAAACGCTGGCACCCCCGGCTGACCAACAGCGAGATCACCTACCAGCTCAGGGCAGAGGGGGAGATCCCCCGCGTGCTCGGGGATCGGCGCGCCCTCGAACAGGTTTTCACCAATTTAATCAGCAACGCCGCCCAGGCGATGCAGGATACAGGCGGCAGCCTGGCCTTCAAGCTCAAGCACATCACCGGGCCGGGCGGCAAATCGCTGGTACAGGTAGACTGCGCCGACTCCGGGCCGGGTATCCCCCCCGACCGGCAGAAGAAAATCTTCGAGCCTTTTTTTACCACCAACCCCACCGGAACCGGGTTGGGGTTATCCATCACCAAGCAGATCATCACCGCCCACAAGGGGCGTATCTCGTTGACCTCCCACCCCGGCATGACCATTTTCCACATCCAAATCCCGGCTGAACCAACGGAGATCTCCCAATGAGTGCGACCATCTTAATTGTTGACGACGAAGCCAACGCGCGCAAACACCTCAACGACTACCTCAGCGGTCTGGAGTATGAGACCATCGCAGTCGCCACGCTGGCCGAGGCGCGCCAGCACCTGGAGCAGGAGAGCGCCGACATCGTGCTGCTGGATGTGCAGCTCCCCGACGGCTACGGTCCCGACCTGCTCGAAGAGACCGCCCACGCCAGCGCGCGCCCGCCCATCATCATGATTACCGCCTACGGCGATATTGACATGGCCGTGGAGGCGATGAAGAACGGCGCGCACGACTTTTTGCAAAAACCCATCCAGCTTGACCGTCTGAAGAAGTCCATCCAGCGCGCCGAAGAAATCATCGCCATGCGGCGGGAGCTAGCCCTGCTGCGCGCCCAGCAGCGCGGCGACGTGGAATTCGTTGTCGGCGACAGCCCGCAAATGAAAGCCGTTTTGGAAGCCGCCCAACGCGCCGCCCAGATGTCTGTCTCTGTGCTGATCACTGGCGAGACCGGAACCGGCAAGGAAGTGCTGGCGCGCGCCATCCATCAGATGGGGCCGCGCGCCAACAAACCCTTTGTAGGCATCAACTGCGCCGCCATTCAGAGCACTATGCTCGAATCCGAATTATTTGGGCACGAGGCTGGCGCGTTCACCGGGGCGGTCAAGCGCAAAACCGGGCTGATGGAATATGCCGATCAGGGAGTGCTCTTTCTGGACGAGATCTCCTCCATGCCAATGGATATGCAGGCCAAATTGCTGCGCGCCCTGGACGAGCAGGCCATCCGCCGCGTCGGCGGCACCTCACTCATCAAAGTGGATGTGCACATCGTCGCCGCCTCCAACCGCGACCTCAAGGCGATGATCTCCGAGGGGAGTTTCCGCGAAGATCTGTACTACCGCCTGAAGGTGCTCGACCTGCATCTGCCCCCGTTGCGGGAACGCAAAGCGGATATCCCCCGGCTGGCAGGGCTGTTCCTGGAGCAGATCAACCGCAAAAAAGGCATGAACGTGAGCGAGCTTTCCCCTGCAGCGCTGGAAATCCTCATGCGCCACGACTGGCCCGGCAACATCCGCGAGCTGCGCAACGCCATCGAGCGGGCGATGCTCTTTTGCGACGGAGAGCGCATCGAACCGGCTCACCTGCCGCCCGAACTCACGCTTGTTGCGCATTGATTTTTCACCCAATCCGAAGTACACTTGCGAAAGACAAACACAAATTGTCACTAGGAGAACAACATGAACCTCGGACCTACGGAACTGATTATCATTTTGATTATTGTGATGCTGCTCTTCGGTGTCGGGCGCATCAGCAAGGTCGGTGAGGAGCTGGGTAAGGGTATCCGCGCCTTCAAAGAGGGTTTGCAGACCGACCTGGAAGAAAACACAGAGGACGAAGAAGCGCCCCAGGAAGACGATAAAGCCTGAGCGACGCATCCGAATCAACACAGCAACCCCCGGCGCAGCCTGACTCCGCCGGGCTTTTTTGTTTCTCAGAGGGAAGATGCTCGAAGACCTCATCCGTCGCTGGAAGGCAGACCCCGAAATGCAGGCGAACATCGCCGCCTGGGAGATCGTCCCGGCGCGTACGCCGCGCTGGGCGGGAATCCCCGCCGAACTGCACCCTGACATCAAGCGCGCCCTGGAGCGTATCGGTGTTCAGGCACTGTACAGTCACCAGGCGCAGGTTTGGGAACACATCCGGCGGGGCGAGCATGTCGCCCTGGCCAGCGGCACCGCCAGCGGCAAAACGCTGGCCTATAACCTGCCCGTACTCGATCAGCTTTTCCGCCAGCCAGAAAGCCGGGCGTTGTATCTATTCCCCACCAAGGCTCTGGCGCAAGATCAGCTAAACAGCCTGAAGGCTTTGTTGCCGCCTGCCAGGCAATCAGGTTTTGTGAGGGTATATGATGGAGATACCCCTCGGGGCGCGCGAGTGGCTATACGCAATTCGTCTCGTATCCTGCTCACTAACCCTGATATGCTTCACATTGGCATCCTGCCGCGCCACGCCGCCTGGGAGGCCTTCTTCACCAATTTGCGCTTTGTGGTACTCGACGAAATGCACGTCTACCGCGGCGTGTTCGGCTCACACGTCGCCAACCTGTTGCGCCGATTAAAGCGCATCGCCCACTTCTACGGGGCACAGCCGCAATTCATCCTCACCTCTGCCACCATTGGGAACCCTCAATCGCTGGCCGAACGTCTGATCGAGGCCCTGGTGACGTTGATCGACCAGGACGGTTCGGCGCGCGGCGAAAAACACTTCATCCTCTACAACCCACCACTGATCGACCCCGAACTAGGTTTGCGCGCCAGCCTGCTCGGTGAAGCTGCTCAACTGGCCGCCGACCTGGTAAGCAGCGGCCTGCAAACTTTGCTCTTTGGACGCTCGCGCCGCAGCGTCGAACTGCTGCTGCGGCAGTTACGGGAAATCATCCCCCTCCCCGACGAATCCATCCGCGCTTACCGCAGCGGTTACCTGCCGCGCCGTCGCCGCGCTATCGAAGCCCAACTCCGCAGCGGCGCGGCACGCGTCGTGGCTACCACCAACGCTCTGGAGCTGGGACTGGACATCGGCAGCGTGGAAGCCACCGTGCAGGCCGGATATCCCGGCAGCATCGCTGCCACCTGGCAACAGGCCGGGCGCGCCGGGCGCGGGGAAGCCCCCTCGCTTTCCGTATTGGTCACTGCCTCCACGCCGGGGGAGCAATACCTGGCGCGGCACCCAGAATACTTCTTCGGCCGCTCCCCCGAACAGGCGCTCATTAACCCCGACAATTTACTGATTCTGTTTCAACATCTGCAATGCGCCGCTTTTGAACTCCCTTTCAAGCACGGCGAACACTTTGGAGGGCTGAACGCCGCTCAGGTCGCCGAGTTGCTGGACTTGTTGACAGAAAATGGGAAGGTGCGCCGCTCAAAAGAAAAATACTTCTGGATCGACGCGACTCACCCCGCGGCAGAAGTCTCCCTGCGCAGCGCCTCGGCACAGGCGGTGATGCTGCTCAACCGCCAATCCGAGGCACTCATCGGCCATGTGGAGCGCGACGCCGCCCTGTGGATGGTGCACCCCGGCGCGATCTACCTGCATGAGGGGGAAATCTACCGCGTGGAGACGCTCGACCTCGAAGCTGCCCGCGCCTGGTTGGAGCCAGATCAGAGCGCCTATTACACCCGCCCAAGGCGGGAGGCCACGCTGGAACTACTGCATCAGCACCATCAGAGCAACGTCCCCGGCGGACGCAAGGTCCACGGAGATATCAAAGTCACCACACAGGTCACTGGCTATCACCAGATCAGCTGGGAAACCGGGGAACGACTGGGAACCTTCGAAGTGGAATTGCCTCCCAGCGAACTGGTCACCCACGGATACTGGATCACACTCGACGAAGCAGCGATCGAGCCGCTGCGACAGGCCGGGTTGTGGCGAAGCGACCGCAACGATTACGGGCCAGACTGGGAGCAGATCCGGCGGACTGTCCTGACGCGAGACGGGCGTCGCTGCCAGGTCTGTAGCGTGGGTGCAGGCCGCGGCAGGCTGCACGTACACCACAAAATCCCCTTCCGCGCCTTCGACCGTCCGGCGGAGGCCAACCGCCTGAGCAACCTGGTAACGCTATGCCCGGCGTGTCATCAGCGCGCCGAGAGCACCGTGCGCATCCGCAGCGGATTGAGCGGGCTGGCCTACGCCCTCGGCCATCTGGCCCCCCTGCTTTTGATGTGCGACCCCACCGACCTGGGCGTTCACGCTGATCCGCGCTCCCCCATCGGCGAAGGGGACGCCGTCATCGCCATCTATGAGATGATCCCCGGCGGCGTGGGCTTCAGCCAGCACTTATTCGACCAGCACAACGCCCTGATCGCGCGAGCGTGGGAGGTCATCGCTAATTGCCCCTGTGCGGATGGCTGCCCCTCATGCGTCGGCGCGGCTGGCGAAAACGGAGCCGGGGCAAAAGCCGAAACGCTGGCACTGTTAAAGCAACTGGCCGCGCCCGGTTGAAAGCGCGGCCAGCAAAAACGCAAAGGGGAAAATACCATCACTCAGAAGTCGTCATCGACGAGATCATCCTCATCCAGCCAGTCGTCCTCATCGAAGTCGTCTTCCTCCCACTCGTCAAAACCTTCCAGCTCATCTTCCCAGCTATCATCTTCAAAGGGGTCTTCCAACTGGGTAAACGTCAGACAACCTTCGTCGGGGTCAATGCTCACCTGGGGCGCGGTGCAATACCCTTTTTCCAGGTAAATGCAACCCACATAGAGACAGCGAATTTTGGGCATACAATTATCTCCTCAGAATAAGGATTGCTATTCCTCGTCTTCGGCATGCCATAAGCGTACCACAGAAACCCCCAGCAACGCAACCAGCACGATCGCCGAGATCACACAGAAGGGGCAGATGGCATAAAGCACGGCGACTTCGATGTACGTCAGGTAAGCGGAATACAGCACACCGACCAGGCTGAGGCCAAAAACGCCCAGCGGCCCATTCTCCGCCCAGAAGCCGCCGTGCGGCTCCAGCAGCAGGAGCGCCAGCATGACCAGATAAGCCCCCGCGCCGAGCAAGGCAATGGGCACGCCGGAGATTTCGGAGTAAACGCTCGAGTTAACCGCCTCACAATCGCCAATCCCCGCGCAGGCGGCGGTGGCGTGGGCGAGCTTGATCCAGGTGAGATAACCAGAATCAATAAGCCCGATCGCCGCCAGGGCGATGGAGGCTCGGCGCAGTTTTTCGGAGAGGGTCATTGAGTTTTTCATCATGTAAGCATCCCTTCATACAGCCAGGCTTCGGCCTCCGCGCCCTCGGGGAGCGCTTTGACGCCAGCCGGTAAAATCAACAGCGCGTTGGCCCGCACCAGCGAATGCAGATTCCCGGAGCCTTGATGCCCCGCCAGGCGAGCGACCCAGTCGTCACCTTCGCGAGTCACTACCACACGGAGATAACTTTCACGCCCATCTGATTCAACCGCCTCCGCCAGGCGTACCCGGCGCGTCAGGCGAGGCTCATCAGGCAGGCCCATCATCTTCAACAACACCGGGCGGACGAACACCTGAAATCCGACAAAGGCGGAAACCGGGTTTCCCGGCAGGCCGATATAGGCCACGCCCTGATAGCGGCCAAAAGCCAGGGGTTTCCCCGGCCGCATGTTCACCCGCCACAG
>CAZZFZ010000023.1:13473-17919 GCA_964653835.1 uncultured Anaerolineales bacterium | reverse complement strand
GCGCGCGCCTCCCCGAGGGGTATCAGCTCGTCGCCGGGGGTCATCAAGCCCACCCGCGGCCGCCGGAAAACCGGCACCTCCGCGCACCCCAGCATCGCCAGCACGCCGAGGTCCTGCGCCCGCAGGCGACGATTAGGAGTGAGCACCGTCTCCCCGGCTCTGACATCCTGCCCGCGGGGGCGCACGTAATCGCCAGGGCTGACGGAGCGGAACACCTGAATGCGCTCCGGGGCCGGAACCCCCGCGGCGCGCATCCCCAGGCTGGTGCCTTCCACCGGGACAACCGCGTCAGCGCCAGGAGGGAGCGTCGCGCCCGTCATGATGCGGGCCGCCTGCCCCGGGGCCAGCGTCAGCTCCGGGGCTTTCCCCGCGGGGATATCGGCGACCACGTCCAGCGTGACGGGCGAATCTGGCCCGGCCGCGGCCACGTCCGCGGCGATCACCGCGAAGCCATCCATCGCCGAATTGGCGAACGGCGGCAGGTCAAACCCGGCGACCACCGGCTCCGCCAGGGCGCGCCCGGCAGCCGCGTGCAACGGCACGCGCTCAACATCCAACGGAGAGACGGCCGAGAGCAACTGCTCAAGCGCCTGCCGAACAGGGGTAAGCTTAGGCGACGGTTTACTCATGGGGGCGGAATTATACCATCCTGCGACGGGCTGCCGAGGGGTCAGCTGGAGCGCACGCGGCGGGCATCCACCACGTTGTCCAGCCGCTCGACGCGATCCAGAATACGGCTGAGGTGAGCGATGTTGCGCACCTCCAGCACCAGGTCAAAAGTCGCCATGTTGCGCCGGTTTACATCAACGTGCACCCGGTTCATGCTCACCCCCTCATCGGTCATCAGGGTGGAGATATCCTTCATCAGACCCTCGCGGTCATAAGCTTTGATGCGCACAGGCACCGGGAAGGTGTGCAGTGCCTCGCCCCAGGAGACCTTGACGAGGCGTTCTTTTTCCTTCACGTTGAGGATGTTAGGACAATCGCGGCGGTGGATGGTCGCGCCGCGCCCGCGCGTGATATACCCGACGATCTCATCCCCCGGGGCCGGGTTGCAACAGCGCGCCATGCGAGTGAGCAGCCCCTTGAGGCCGCGCACGGTCACGCCGTCGGTTGAGCGCGCCTCCAGCTCCATCGGCGGCGGCAGGGGGAACTCGAAATCGTCCTGATATTCCTCTTCGATCAGGATCAGCTTGTTAGAGACGCGCGTCAGGGGGAGATCACCACACCCCAGAGCAGCGCAAAGGTCTTCCAGGGTTTTATAGTTCAGCTTGTGCGCCAGCTTCTCCAGGTTGACATCCACCAGGCCGAGCTGACGCAGCTCCCGATCCAGCATCTCGCGCCCGTTTTTGACGTTTTGTTCCCGCGCCTGCACCTTGAACCAGCGCCGAATCTTAGAGCGGGCGCGCTGTGTCTTGACCAGGCCGAGGTGCGGATTCAACCAGTCGCGGCTAGGGCCGCCGCGCTTGGCCGTAAGGATGATCACCTGATCGCCGGTTTTGAGTTCATAATCCAGGGGGACCAGCCGCCCGCCCACCTTGGCCCCGCGGCAGCGATGCCCGACATCCGTGTGAATGTGATAGGCGAAATCAATCGGCGTGGCCCCCTGCGGGAGATCAATGATGTCGCCCTTCGGCGTGAAGACGTAGACGCGATCGCCGAACACGTCCGACTTCATCCCGTCCACGAACTCCTGCGCGTCGTCCACGTCCTGCCGCCACTCCATCAACTGTCGCAGATACTGGATGCGGCGCTCGAATTCGGGGTCATCCCCGCCGCCTTCTTTGTAGCGCCAGTGCGCGGCTATGCCGTACTCCGAATTGCGGTGCATCTCCGGAGTGCGGATCTGCACCTCTAGGGTGCGGCCATCATCATAGAGCACGGCGGTGTGCAGGGACTGATAGAAGTTCTCTTTCGGCGCGGCGATGTAATCATCAAACGAGCCGGGAATCGGCCGCCAGTTGGCGTGGATTACCCCCAACACGGCATAGCAATCCGCCTGCTTGGGCACGATGATACGCACTCCGCGCACGTCATAAACCTCTTCAAAGGGGACTCCCTTGCGCAGCATCTTGCGGTAGATTGAATAAATGTGCTTGGGGCGCCCGGTGACCGTGGCGTTGGTGATCCCGGCTTCCTCCAGGACTTCGCACAGCTGTTTACAAATCTTGTTGACCTGACGCTCGCGCTCGGAGCGGCGCTCATCCAGCTTGCGGGCGATCTCCAGGTACTTCTCGTTATCGAGATAGCGGAATGAGAGGTCTTCCAGCTCCCACTTCATCTGCCAGATACCCAAGCGGCTGGCAAGCGGGGCAAAGATGTCCATCGTCTCGCGGGCGATGCGCTTGCGCTTCTCCTCGTTCGGGATGTGACTAAGGGTGCGCATGTTGTGCAGGCGATCGGCCAGCTTTATCAACACCACCAGGGGGTCATCCGCCATCGCCAGGAAAGTCTTGCGCAGACTGGCGGTGGCCAGGGAGGCTTTGCTCTCCGAGGTTTTTTCGTCCCCCGCTTGCTCCGGAGCGCTGTCGATTGCCTCCTCCCCAACCTGGTCGCCGCGGGAGACGCGCGGCAGCGAGGTCAACTTGGTCACCGCGTCGACGAGGTGCGCGACCCGCTCGCCGAAGTCGCGGCGCAAATCATCCACTGTGATATCCGTATCTTCCACGGTATCGTGGAGCAGGCCGGCAGCGATCGCCGCAGGGGGCATGTGCATCTCGGCGAGGATTTTCGCCACCGCCTCGCAATGTAAAAAGTACGGCTCGCCCGAGGCGCGCTTTTGTTTTCTGTGTGCCTGCTTCGCCACGCGATAGGCGCGGCGGATCAAATCCTGATCGACAGGCGATGAGGATTCAGGTAGCAAGGCTAAAATTTCGTCAACCGACATCGGCACACCTCAAAAGGCAAGTATATCATCCAGGGATTAATTTAGCACAAATGCCCTAAAGGCGAAAGAGTTTTCCGCCATCAGAAACTACCAGCGCGCCATTGCGGTATAATCTGCACACTCCCTCGGGGGTGGTTGAGTCCCGGTGGGCTCCCCGGTCTTCAAAACCGGTGGCGGGTCGCGTTGCGGGCCGCGGTGGGTTCGACTCCCATCCACTCCCGCCTTTAACTCTCAAGGTACAGTGAAGGGATAAACATGCTCCAACCTCAACAACCCGAAACTCTCAGTCTGGAAGAACAGCTTCCCCGCGTTGTGGGCAGGGTCCTGCGCATCGAAGAGTTGCGCTGGGGCCGCCCTAACGATGGGTATCGCCTGCGCCTCACCGGCGAGTTGATTCTGGATTCGCAAATCGCCTACGACCAGCTGGAACAGGCGCTGCGCCCTTACGGCATCACCCCGATGTTTCGCCTGGAGGAGGGCCGCCACGTGGTTTACCTGGTGGACGGCGTCAATCAGACCACCCCTTCCAGCCCGTGGCCGAACCTGGCGCTGTTCCTGTTCACGCTGATCAGCGTACTGATCGCCGGGACACTTTACGGCTACGAGGGCACGCTGCCCAGCGGATTACTCCCCACCTTCCGCCGGTTGTTCGCCAATCTGAACCAGGGCTGGCCCTTTGCCCTGAGCATGCTCTCCATCCTGCTGGCGCACGAATTCGGGCACTATCTGGCGGCGCGCTATCACAACACAGCCGTCACGCTGCCTTATTTCATCCCCTTCCCCTTCAGCCCGTTTGGCACCATGGGAGCGTTTATCCGCCTAAAAGAACCGCCGCGCAACAAGCGCGTCTTGCTGGATGTCGGCGTCGCCGGGCCGCTGGCCGGCATGGTCGTCGCCATCCCTGTGCTGCTCTACGGTCTGGCGACCTCCGAAGTTCACACCCTGCCAGCAACCCTGCCGCCCGGACAGGGCTTCGAGGGCAACTCGATCCTCTACCTGCTGTCAAAGTTCCTTGTCACCGGCCAGTGGCTCCCGCATCCGGCGAGCTATGGGAACCTCCCCCCGCTGGTGTACTGGCTGCGCTACTTTTTCACCGGGCAGCCACTCCCCCTGGGCGGCACAGATATCATCCTCAACAGCGTCGCCTGGGCAGGCTGGGCCGGGATGCTGGTCACCGCGCTCAACCTGATCCCCGCGGGGCAACTGGACGGCGGCCATCTAATCTACGTGCTGGTGGGCCGCAAAGCGGATCTACTTCGACCGTGGATTCTCACCACCCTGGCCTTGCTGGGGCTCGTGTGGTCGGGATGGTGGCTGTGGGCCTTCCTAATCCTCTTCCTGGGCGGCAGGCATGCCGAACCCCTCGATCAAATCACCCCCCTCGATAAGCGGCGGCGGAAGATCGCCATCCTGGGGCTGGTGATCTTCATCCTGGTTTTCACGCCAGTGCCCCTGCTGGTGACGGGTTGAGGAAAGCATTCACACATGACTACCACCGCGACGCAATCAACTCCTGTCTGTGCGCTTGGCTAGGCGATCCTCGCCGGGCTGCTTGGAGA
>CAZZFZ010000023.1:0-13373 GCA_964653835.1 uncultured Anaerolineales bacterium | reverse complement strand
CCGTCGAGTGGTGCGAAAACCAGTTGCTGGCCAACGACCCGGTCATGGTGCAAATCATCTCTACCCTGCGCGTCATGCTGCGTGACAACTTCCCCGCTGACGCCGACCTCGACCAGCTAATGGACTACTTCGAGGAAGCCATCTTCGTCATCGCCGCGCTCAGCCAGCGCCTAAGGCACGCCAACACAGCCCCGAAAGCGCAACTGGAGTAACCCCGCCCATGAAAACTCTCTGCATCTACCACAACGACGCTGATGGGCGATCCAGCGCGGCCATCGTTCGCCGCGCCCTCGGCCCGGAGGTCGTCTTGTGCGAAATGAAATACGGCGACTCGCTTCCCCTGGAAGATATCCTGGTCTCCGAGCACATCATCATCGTCGATTTCTCCCTGCCGCGCGAGGACATGGAGCGCCTTGCCGCCTACCACAAAATCACCTGGATTGACCACCACAAAACCGCGCTGGAGGAGATGGGCGATCTGGCCGCCGACTGGCCCGGCATCCGCGACACATCCGAGGCGGCCTGCGTGCTCACCTGGCGCTATTTCTTCCCCGAAACCCCCGTGCCGCGCGCCATCACGCTGATCGGCGACCGCGACATCTGGCGCTGGGCACACGCCGAAACCGGCGCCTTCAACGAAGGGTTGTTCCAGCTCAACACCAACCCCTACAACGACCGGCTATGGCAACCGCTCTTGGACGACGACAAAGACCTGGTCGCCGAACTGATCGCGCACGGGGGCATCCTACGCGACGCGCGCCTGCGGGGAATTGAAAGCTCGGTGGCGCGCTATGGCTACGAGGTCGAGTTCGAAGGGTATCGCACCCTGGCGATCAACCTGCGCGGCTCCGGCGATTTGGGTGAGCAGATCCGCAACCACGGCTACGAGATCGCCTACTGCTACGTTGAAACCGTGCACGAGAACGAACTGATCACTTACGTCACCCTGTATTCCAACACCGTTGATGTGGCCGCCATCGCCCAGCGCTTTGGCGGCGGGGGGCATGCCGGGGCAGCAGGATTCCACTTCAAGCGACAGGGATCGCCCTTCCCACCCAACTCACAGGTCGCCTTCAAAGGTTAGCCAGGGGTTAACAAACAGCCGCCGCGGTAAGATTGAAAAGCCACAAAACATCCTTTGAGTAGCCGATTGAACTGCTACCCAAAGGAGTTTTGTATGTTGAATTTCCGCACCACCTTAGCCATGCTTGCGCTGGGGATGATTGCTGCGGCCTGCTCCCCGGCCACAACAGTCACCGAGCAAGCAGAACCGCCTCCACCTACGGAGACGAACGAACCGGCGCCAACCGAAACCGCCACAGCAAAACCAACAACCAGCCCAACCAAAGCTCCCATCGCCAAGCCAACTGAAAGTCCCTATGAGTGCGGCGACCCCTTCAACGGAGAGCGCCCCAGCTTCAGCACATCGTTCTGGAAAACCGACTTCTGCCAGCACAGCGTGGATTACAGCGAGATCTTCTCCGGCGGGCCTCCACCCGATGGCATCCCAGCCATTGACAGGCCTGAATTCGTCGATGTCGCCTCGGCTGACGAATGGCTGGAAGACTCAGAACCGGTCATCGCTCTCACCGTGGGCAAAGAGACGCGCGCCTATCCCTTGCAAATCATGATCTGGCACGAGATCGTCAACGACCAGTTCAGCGACCTCCCCGTTGTGGTGACCTTCTGCCCGCTGTGCAACACCGCCCTGGTCTTCGAGCGCCCCACGGTAGACGGCGAAGTCCTCGACTTCGGCACATCCGGGAACCTGCGCTTTTCTGACCTGGTGATGTACGATCGGCAAACCCATTCCTGGTGGCAACAATTCAGCGGAGAGGGGATCGTGGGGAAACTCACCAGCATGCAACTCACGCCCCTGCCTGCCGCGCTGATCGCCTGGAGCGATTTCAAAGCCACCTACCCCGATGGACAGGTGCTTTCCCTGAACACCGGCTACAACCGTCCCTATGGAGAAAATCCCTACGCCGGGTACGACGACGTCAACGCCTACCCCTTCCTGTTCAGCGGCAAAGTGGATCAACGCCTGCGCCCGATGGATCGCGTCCTCGGCATCCTGCTGGATGATCAGACCGGACGCGCCTACCCCTACACGCGCTTGAGCGAAGAAGAAGTGATTAACGATGTCATCGACGGGACACCGGTCGTTATTTTCTGGAAAGCCGGCACCGCCTCCGCGCTGGACAGCCCGATCATCGCCCTGGGGCGGGACGTTGGAGCAACAGGCGTATTTGAAGCCTTCGTCGATGGCGAAACGCTCACATTCATCAGCAACTACGACGGAACCTTCAAAGACGAAAACACCGGCAGCACCTGGGATATCCTGGGGCAGGCGAGAGATGGCCCGTTAGTCGGCATACAACTGCGGCCGATCCCTCACCACGACACCTTCTGGTTCGCCTGGGCAGCGTTCATGCCCGCCGACACCCTCACCGGCGAAAGCCAGTAACCCTGGCCTATCTGGATCGCGCATCCCCCTACATCTTGCGCGCCCCTGAAGATCTTCAGGGGCGCGTTTTTTGCCTTCAGCATGCTATAATGGTTCCGATCTCCCATCGAGCACCTTTTATCAAGCGACATAATTGATGATTGAACGAACAAACGAAGAGTGGCTAACCGCATTGCGCGGCCCCGAGGCCGATCAGGCCATTGCCGACCTGCGCGAGATCCTCATCCGCGGGCTGCGGTACGCCTTGAGCAGCCGCGGGGAACTGGACACCCTGATTGAAGATTTCGCCCAGGACGCGCTCCTGAAAATTCTGGACAACCTGGATAATTTCCGCGGGGAGAGCAAGCTGACGACCTGGGCGCAGAAGATCGCCGTGCGCGTGGCCTACACAGAGCTGCGCCGTAAGCGTTGGAAAGACATCGCCATTGAAGATTTGCTCCCCGAAGACAGCGGCTCCGACTTCACCCCCGCCGTGCTCACCGACCCTAAATCTTCACCGGAGCGCAGCACCTCTCAAAAGATGCTGCTCGAGCTTGTAGAACGCCTGATTCAAGAAAGCCTGACCCCGCGACAGCGCGATGCGATCATGGTGGTCATAGTTGGGGGCATGCCGCTCGATGAAGCCGCCCGGCGCATGGGCACAAACCGCAACGCCCTCTACAAGCTGATCCACGATGCACGCAAACGCCTCAAGCAGGAGCTTCTCTCCAAAGGCTTCACAACAGACGAGCTGCTCGCGGCGTTCGAAACAACGTAAGATGTAAGAGATCCCTCCAACACCACGTCTTGATTAACGAAAACGCGATGAAAATAAATGCTGAAACCCTGAAAAATATCGTGCGAGCAATCGCCAAAACCCAGCCTGTCGAAATTGGTTGTGATGAATGCTTCGAAGAACTGGATAGATTTGTCGAAATGAAGCTGGAAGGTAAAAACGTCTCCGAAGCCATGCCGCTGGTGGAAGAACACCTCGAACGCTGTGGGAACTGCCGCGAAGAATTCGAAGCCCTGCTGCTCGCATTGCAATCGACTTCCTGACAAACAATCGGGTACTCTCTACTTCAAAACGAAGTGACCAGTCAGCCAGGCCGGTCACTTCGCGCTTTAAAAACAAAGCTCCCCGATGGGGAGCCAGGTGAGTTCACGAGGGGAGGGGATCTGCCTCAATCGTTGGAATCGCCCTTGGATTTCTTTGCTTTTGTCTTTGTGCCCTCGCTGCTCTCACCCGAGGAACTCTTCTTGGAGTTCCGCCCCATGCCAGATGAAGAGCGATTGTCCGTAGCGTAAAAGCCCGATCCCTTAAAGACAATCCCAACGGGCTGATACACCTTCCGCAACGCCTCTTCCTGGCATTCCGGGCAAACCCGCAGGGGTTGATCAGAAAACTTTTGCTGACGGTCGAACTGAACGCCGCAGCTATCGCAATGGTACGTGTAAATTGGCATACGAACTCACCTCATCAATCGAAACTAACGTGGAGCATTATAGCGCACCCCTAACCCGCTGACAAGGGGCGCGGGGCACCACCATCAGGCGTCAACGCGCGCCAAAAACGCGAGTACAGCCTGGTTAAATTCCTCTGGCTTCTCCGCTGGCAGGGCGTGACGCGCGTCTTCAATCACAACCATCTCAGCCTGCGGCATCTGGGCGGCATAGCGCTCTTTTTCACCGATAAATGTATAGTCCTCATCCGAGGAAAGTACCAGCGTTGGAACGCGGATCTCACTCAATTGATCCACCACGCTCCACCCCACCACAGCGCGCATGGACGCCAGATAGGCCCGCGAGTCGTTTTCCGCCCAGCGTTCAACGAAAATCCGCCGCAACTCATCCTGCTCTGGCTTGATAAACAATCGTTTGCTGAGTACTTCACCCATTTTGCGCATCCCCAACAAACGGACGATCATCTCGCGCTGCCACATCGTCAGGCGATCCTTCAGGGTGCGGATGGGTAGCTCTGGTGCACAGTTGACCAGCACCAGGCTGCGCACCACTTCGGGATGACTGACCGCCAATTGATAAGCGATCATCCCACCCATCGAAATGCCGACTATGTGGGCAGGAATAGCACCCAACACCCTCAGCAGATAAGCCGCGTCATCAGCAAATTGCTGCATGCGATAAGGGCCAGCAGGTTTGCCGGAGCGACCATGCCCGCGCACATCAAAGGCGATCACCTGGTACTTTTCAGAAAACTGCGGGATCTGCCATTCCCAGTCCCTGGAACTGGACCCCAGGCCGTGGATGAGTAACAGTGGCTGCCCATCCCCATGTACTTCGTAGTAAAGTTGAATTCCGTTAATCGTTGCGTACGCCATCAAAAACCTCCTTAAACTTGGCAGGGATATCGTTTAACCAGGTTCTCACCTGCTCCATTCTGGCCGTGCCGCCTCCCTGAGCGAACGACGCATCACCACCCCCACGCGCGCCCAGGGGCGCTAGCCAATGGCGCAAACACTCACCAGCATGCAATTCAACCTCTTCATGGCGCGCCAGCACCACCGATAATTTCCCTTCTCCAGAAACGCTGGCCAGGACAGCCACCACACCCTCCGTCTCTACCAGCGCTTTGGCCAATGCCTGCAACTCGCCCGCGGGGTGCTCCGCAAACAACGCCGTTACCAGGCGAGCGTTTCCCACAGAGTCGGCATTAGACAACAAGACCTGTGCCTCGGCCTGGATGCGTTCCAGGCGCAGTGCTTTCAGTTCCTTCTGTGCTGCCCGCAGGGCTTCCGTCTGCCGCTGCACTGTAGCCAGCAGATCGCGCTTCCCCACGCTCAGAGTCGCTCCCAACACGCCGACGATGGCATGCAACTCCTTAAAGTATTCCAGAGCCTGCCACCCGGCCACGAAATGCAGTCGCGTTTTCTGGTTTTGCCGCTCGGTCTTGAGGATCTTCACCACCCCAATCATCCCTGTAGAAAGGCAGTGCGTCCCGCCGCAGGCCGAGTAATCAAAATCCTCAATCTCAACCACACGGATCTCACCAGCCACCTTCGGGGGGCGGCGCAGCGGCACGCGTTGAACCTCCTCTGCCGGGACAAAATACGTTTTCACCAATCGATTCTGAAAGATCACCTCGTGCGCCAGCCGCTCAACCTGACGCAGTTCGTTCTCGCCCAGCGCCCGGTCAGAAAAATCAGTCGTAGAGGGGGAATACCCGCTGATGTGCGACGACAGGGTCTCCAGGCCAAAAAGACGATAAAAACAGGCGCTGAGCAAATGCTGGGCGGTGTGGTGCTGCATATGACGCAGCCGCCGCTCCCCATCGATTTTGCCGTGTACAGGCCCCGCAGGAAGCGCCCCTTCGAGGACGTGCACCACCTCGCCGGTTTCCTCCTGCCGATAAACGTCAACGACCGGGACGTCGTTCAAGGTCCCGACGTCGTGGGCCTGACCACCGCCAGTGGGATAAAACCAGGTGCGCTCCAGGATCACACCTGTGCGGCCGTCGGTAAGGGGAACGACCTTCGTCACCTGGGCATTAAATTCCAGCAGAAGCGGATCTTCAAAATAACCATGTTGGGGCCTCATGCGGGATAACCTTTCTAAACAATTTTCATTCAATTCTGATTGTAACCGCTTTTCGAAGCCTCACCAGGTTTTGATATACTTCAGCCAGGCGCGGCCACAACAACTCCCTCTGAATTACAGGGCTTTGATCGGCCCGCTGATGCTCCACCTGGGAAGCCGCTTTCCACGGCGCAGCGCGCTCTCCAATCGGGTGTTGGGAAGCGTATACGCCATTTCCATCAGGTTGCTGGTGGTCTTTTTCATCACGCACCTGCCCGCGCTAAAGAAATCGCTCTTCCTCATCATGATCGCCTGGTTGTTCATCCTGAACGGCTGGGCAGTGGGGCTGTTGCTGCGCATCAGCCGCGACCCGGCCCCGGAGCACCGTCGGGCGGCCCAGCAGGCCCGCCTGCTGATCTTCAGCCTGCTGGCAGCCAACAGTGGGGTACTCCTACGTCTGATCCTGCTCCAACGCCCTATCACCTACAACCTGGCGCTGGCTCCGTAGGCCAGCGCGCGGGAAGAGCGTATGCAAAGCATCCAGGAAATCGCCCCCACCTTCATCCCCGGAACGCGCGAAGAGGCCCTGAACGAGACGATCAAGTTCGCTGACGCGGTGCGCAACGCGCTGAACGATTACTCGCTTTCTTCCGCAGAACTCTTCAACATCGCCCAACTTGGCGCCTACAAGGGCAAGGCCCGGCGTTGCAGGGGCTGGCGGGCCAAATCGGCGATCTCACCAACCTGCTGGCAGTCGGGAATCTACCCAAAGCCTTCGGCAGCCTGGGCAGCCTTGAAGGGGCCATGAGCGGCATCCCCGGCATGCCCACACGTCCCGAATTCTCGCCGCCGTCGTTGCCCTCACTCCCCAGCCGCGGTGGAAGACCTTAGCTTACTCGTTCAACACACAGAGCGGAGGGTTGCCTCCGCTCTGTGCTTGCTATCACCTTTGAATGGTAGCCCCCCTCTGTTCTCTGTTCTCTGTTCTCTGTTCTCTGTTCTCTGTTCGTTGCTCCTGGTTCCCCGTTCCCTGTTCCTGATCCCCCCATCACTTTTGTTCACGATCCAGCCATAACTCACGATACTGGCGATTCCAGTCGTCCAAAAACCGGATGGCGATCACCACGCCGACGGCGACGGCCACCCACAGGATCGCGCCCCGAATCCCCAGGAAATACAACGCCGGGGCGACGAGGACGCCGGTGAACACGCCCGCGCGGGCCGAATGACGCAGCGACAGCGTCAGCGCGATCAACAACCCCAACGCCACGGCGAAGGCCAGGGGATAGATGGCCAGAAAAGTCCCACCGCCGGTTGCCAACCCCATCCCGCCGCGGAATTGCGCCCACAGGGGCCAGCAGTGCCCCACAACTGCCGCCGCGGCAGTCAAGGCGATCAGCCAGACCGGCGCGCCGCTGCGCACAGCCCAGGCTGTGGGCAGATACCCCTTGCTCACATCCAACACAAACACCAGCACGCCCCAGCCCCAACCCGCCTGGCGGATAGTGTTCGTGGTGGTGACGTGGCCGGAGCCTCCGTCGCGCACGTCAACCCCCTTGACCATGCGGGTGATCCACAAAGCAAAAGGTAATGATCCGGCGAGATACCCAATTAACGGAAAAAGATAAGAAAACATCTGCATCAACGCATTCCTTTTTCTGGTTTTTCGGCGACCACCCAGGCTGCGTACCCCTCCGTCTCGATGACCGGCCGCGCGCCAAAATCAGCGACCAGCGCAGCGATGCGCGGCGGCGAAAGAAAGTGGGAGCGCATCAGGGTCAGTTTTTCTGCCAGCGCTACCAGCTTGACGACGAAGCGGCGCACGTCCGGCTCTTCAATCACCAGCCGCCCTCCGGGGCGCAGCACGCGCCACATCTCCCGAAGCGCATCATCCTGATCAGCAACGTGGTGGAGCGCATCCACAATAATCACGCGGGCGAAATGACCATCCGGGAAGGGCAACCCCTCCGCCGTACCGCCGACGCACAGCAGGCCGTTCTTCTCCCGCGCCTGAGCAAGCATCCTCAAGGAGACATCCACCAGCACAACCGCGCTCGCCTCACGACGAAAAAACTGCGCCACGCGTCCCGTCCCGCCGCCCACATCCAGCAGAGGGCCATCCGCTGGCAGAGCGACGAGGTGATGCAACCTCTCCGGCATGCGCGGCCGAATCAGCCGTTCATAGATCGGGGCGAGCAACCCGAAATGATCCAGCATATCGAAGCGTACTCTACGGCGCAGCCCGGCCGCGCCCGATCAACGGCAGGAAAATGCGCACCGTCGCCCCCTGCGGCGGCGGCCCTGCCTGCTCCACGAAGTTGAGGATCACCAGGTTCTGCTCGCAACTGGCAAACGTATCCAGAAAAACCGGCTCAGATAGCGCCCGGCCGGCGTCGTCCTTGATCTGCACCCAGACCTCATCCGCCGAGGCAACCACGTGGTCGGCAAGCTGGAATTCATACCCCCCCGGCCCATACACACTGGTCAGGCCGGTCAGCGTCAGGCCGAGCACCGGCTGCCCCTCAAGCGTGCCGCCCGCCTCCATAATCATGTTCAACGCCGGATCACCGTTCAGATCAAACACCTGCCCACCGATCCCCAACCAGTTGCAACCGAGATCAGGGTGCGCCCAGTTCGGCATCTCCACCGGTGTGCCTTGCTGGACGACGAAATAGCGATCCCCCCACACCAGGTCAATCCGCGCAACCGGCGTCTCTGTGGCGGCCATCGCCTGCAGAGCGTTGCTTATTACCTGCGGAGTCACAGTCGGCTCCGGCGTGGCGGTTGGCGGGAGCAGTGTTTCCGTAGGTTGTGAGGTGGCTGTTGGGGGATTGAGGGCAATCTCAGTTTGCCGGGCCAGTTCGTCAAGGTCTAACTGGAGAGCCGGCGTCGGTTCAACCGTGGGCGCAACAGCCGGAGCGCCCCCCAGGCAGGCCATCGCCGCCAACCCAATCACCCCCAACGTTGCCAGAATTCGATATTTCCGCATCATCACTTGCTCCAATTGTATAATCCGAAATCCTTACGCACAATTCGCGTTCGTCGGCGTCCAATACGGCTGCAAGATCCCTGCCAGATGTGGCTGTATTATGGCATCAAACCCAAGGCTGTCAACCCCCGCGCAAGCCGTTGCGCCCCCTGCCGGTCAATGCTAAAATCAACCCCGGAGACGAACATGCCCAAACCAGGTCAACTCCCCCCACAATTGCTCGCCGTGCTGGCGAATCGCCAGGATTACCCCCTCGGCGCGCTGGCGTACTACGGGCCAGACGATCACACCTGCACGCGCATCACCGCTGCGGTGATCAACGCCCCCAACGCCCGGCCGCAATTCCGCCACTGGTGGGGAGAAAGCCCCGAGACCGACCCGTGGGTGATCGCCGAAATCGGCGAGTTCTTCCGCCTGTATCGCGTGCGCGAGGCCGTGATGACCGAGGGCATCATCGGTTGCCCCCACGATGAAGGCATCGACTACCCTGAGGACGAGGAATGTCCCTACTGTCCCTTCTGGAACGCCAGACAACCATCCACCATCGAATCAACGGAAGCGTGAACGTATGAAAAACGTCATCCCAGCCGTCAAAGGCACGCGCGATTTTTATCCGCGCGCAATGGCCATACGCACCTGGCTCTACAACAAGGCCCGGCAGGTCTCCGAATCCTTCGGCTACCAGGAATACGAAGGCCCCATGCTGGAAACTCTGGAGCTGTACGCCGCCAAGTCCGGCGAGGAGCTGGTCAAAGAACAATCTTTCGTCTTCCCCGACCGCAGCGGCAAGCTCATCACCCTGCGCCCCGAACTCACCCCCACGCTGATGCGCATGGTCGCCCAGCGCCAGGGGCAACTGACCTACCCGCTGCGCTGGTGGTCCTTCGGCCCCTTCTGGCGTTATGAGAGACCCCAAAAGGGGCGCTCGCGCGAGTTCTTCCAGTGGAACATTGACCTGATCGGCGCGGCGACGCCAGAGGCCGACGCCGAAATGGTCGCCGTGATGGCTTCTTTCTATCGGGCCACAGGCCTGACCCCCGATCAGGTCAGCATCCACGTCAACAACCGCCGCCTGATGGACGGCCAGCTGGAAAAGCTCGGTATTCATGCCGAGCTGCGCCCGATGGTCTTCCGCCTGATTGACCGCAGAGATAAACTCTCCCCCGAGGCGTGGCGCGAATACGCCCTGGAGCAGGGTCTCTCCCCAAAGCAGTTCGACAAGCTGCTCACCTTGCTGGAAAACCTCGACCTGTGGAAAGAATCGGACGAGCTGGTGCGCTTCTTCGAGGCCGTGGACGCTCTGGGCGTCAGCAGCTACGTGCACTTCAACCCGCAGATCATTCGCGGGCTGGATTACTACACCGGCACAGTGTACGAGGGACGGGCGCAGGCGGGCAACCTGCGGCGGGCCGTGGCTGGCGGCGGTCGCTACGACAACCTGCTGGCCGATGTGGGCGGCGACCCGCTGCCGGGAACCGGCTTCGCCATGGGCGACGTGGTCATCACCCTGTTGCTGGAAGAAACCGGCAACCTGCCGGAGGATCTGGAAGCCTCTCCCGCACCCGTGCTGGTGACCGTGTTCGACGAAAGCTTGCTGCTGGCATCCTATAAGGTGGCAAGCGAGCTGCGCGCCGCCGGGTTAAACGTCGCCTGCTACCCTCTTCCCGATAAACTGGGCAAACAGTTCAAATACGCCGACCGCGTCGGGGCGCGCCTGGCACTGATCCTCGGCCCGGACGAGGAGGCCCAGGGGCAGATCGCCATCAAGAACCTCAGCAGCCGGGAGCAGATCGTCATCCCGCGCGCAGAGGCAGCGGCGAAAATCCATCAAATGCTTGCTGAGGAAACCGCTTCGTGATAGAATTTTCTCCGCCATGGCGGATGTAGCTCAATGGCAGAGCGTCGCACTGTGGATGCGAATGTTGCGGGTTCGAGCCCCGTCATCCGCCCCAAGCAAAAACACCCAGGCATAAGCGTTGCCCTGGGTGTTTTGTTCATCATACGCTGATTTACATCTGCTTATCGAAGTGAGTACAATACGCGCAGCAGAAAACAACGGAGTCATTGCTGTAAGCGAGGAAAGCGTGAGCAACCACACACTAGGGGAAAGGGAAATGGCTTTTTAATCCTAACGGTACACCCTACCACCCTAAAACTCAACAAACATTACCCAAAGCTGCGTAGTTTTAAAGAGTTCAATTTCTAGAAGCGGCTTTTGCCGCTTTATTTTTTTAATTGGCAGCAATACTATATGCGATTGTCCCAAAAGCGGCGGGTTTTAGGAGCAAACAGGCAATTGCGACCTAGCGGCAGCGGCCAGAATCGAGCACTGCACTCCCCATACACTGAGACACACCTTCGACCACCGCATTGTCCAGGAACATGGCATCAGAGAAGCCTCCGTATTGCTGGGCCACAGGGGCATCAACACAAAATTAGTCTACACCTATCCAAGCGGGATCGAATTAGCCAAGACAGTAGCCACATTAGAGTAGGCTTGGAATGTGCTGTGGACGGGTTGCCAATGGAAGGCTGTTCACCGAGGATGGTTCGATATGAAGTGGGGGAGATGGCTCGCGCCTCGCTGTGGATTTGGGGTAAGAAGCAAATGAGCCAAAGTGCCTGTATGGGAATACGCAATTTTGCGCTTTTAATAAGCCTTGCCGGGGGGTATATTGATTAAGTGAGACCATTTCCTATAACCTTGAGATAGTTACTCACATCAATTCGGGATGGGGTAATTTGGTTGACATCCAAAAAGGAGTTATCATGAGTGCTTCCATTCCCTCAACCCCTTCAACAAGTGATAAAGCTGTTGTTGCCACGCGGGCATTAATCGATCAGTTCTTTGGCCGTTTTGGCCATCGAGATTTCGCCGTGCGCTTGTGGAATGGCGAGATCTTGCCAGCGGAAACCACGTCGTCGTTCACCCTGACGCTCAATCATCCGGGGGCGTTGCGCTGTATGTTCCAGCTGCCTCTGGAGCTTTCTTTAGGGGAAGCCTATATTTATGGCGATTTTGACATCGAAGGGGATATCTTCGCCGCGGTGAGCTGGATGGATGCGTTCAGCCGGTCGCCATTTTCCAGAAAAGATTATTGGAGACTCCTGCGCCAGATCAGAGCCTTGCCCGTTGACTGCTCAAGGCGGTACCACGGTCGCGGGCCGGCGCGCCTGGCAGGGAGACGTCACTCCCGCGCGCGTGACCGGGCGGCCATCACCTACCATTATGATGTCGGCAATGATTTCTACAGCTTATGGCTCGACCGCCGGATGACCTACTCCTGCGCTTATTTCGTCACCGGCGAAGAAGACCTGGACGCCGCCCAGGAACTGAAATATGAGCATATCTGCCGGAAGCTCCGCTTGCAACCCGGTGAGCGCTTGTTGGATATCGGTTGTGGCTGGGGCGGCCTGGTCATCTATGCGGCCCAGCAGTATGGCGTGCAGGCGGTGGGTGTTACGCTGAGCGAAAAGCAGAGCGCTCATGCGTCCCAACGGATCGCCGACGCGGGCTTGCAGGGGCGCGCGGAAGTGCGGTTGCAAGATTACCGCGACTTGGCCGATGAAAGCTTTGACAAAATCGTCAGCATTGGGATGTTCGAGCACGTTGGCCGCGATCACCTGCCGGAGTATTTCGCCCATACCTACCGTTTGCTGAAGCCGGGGGCTTTGTTCCTCAATCACGGTATATCGCGGCGACCCCGGCGAGAGGCTCGCGGGTTGCGCGCGCTGCTTGAACGGCGGGTCCTCGGCACGAACGCCTTTATTCAGCGTTATGTGTTCCCGGATGGCGAGTTGGTGCCGGTGAGTGAGGTTAACCTTTTAGCCGAAGAAGCGGGCTTTGAAGTGCGCGATGTGGAAAACTTGCGTGAGCACTACGCGCTCACCTTGCGGCATTGGGTCAGACGTCTGGAAGCGCGCTGGGAGGAAGCCATCCAGGCCTCCGACGAGGTGACCGCGCGCATCTGGCGCCTGTACATGGCAGCTTCGGCGTATGGATTCGATATCGGCAACATCAATGTCAACCAGACGTTGCTGCTAAAAGCCGTCCCTTGCCAGCATCACCTGCCCTGGACGCGGGCTGATCTTTATCGTTGAGAGGTTGACGACAGGTTGCAGGGTCATCTTTCCCAAAAGTATTTGACAAAGTGACAGTCACTTCGTAAGTGGCTGTCACTGGCATATAGGCCAGTTTGCTCATTTTTCAGTAGGCGATACTGCTTATGGCTCGATAGGCCATTGTGCGCTGACCGAAACGTTGTGATCCTGCTATATTTTTCAATGCGACGCACCTGAAATGCGTAGCTTGAAAGTATATGGTCAACGAGCTGTAAAGGAGTGTGCTCATGGTGACGATGTGGATCGTTTTGGCCCTTGCAGTTTTAACGGGCTTGTTCATCT
>CAZZFZ010000022.1:12466-26220 GCA_964653835.1 uncultured Anaerolineales bacterium | reverse complement strand
ACGCCTGAACCGCGTGCTCGCTGAGGCGGCGCAGGCCACCGGGATCGCCATGGGGTTGGGTTCACAGCGGGCGGCCATCGAGCACCCGGAGGTGGCGCGCACCTTTCAGGTGCGGGATATCGCCCCGGATATTTTGCTGTTTGCCAACCTGGGGGCGATTCAACTCAATTATGGGTATGACACCTCTCACTGCCAGCGCGCTGTGGAGATGATTGCTGCCGACGCGCTCATCCTGCACCTCAACGCGTTGCAGGAAGCTGTGCAGCCCGAGGGGGATACCCGCTTTGCCGGGCTTCTTCACAAAATCGAGATGGTGTGCAAGGCCCTGCCGGTGCCCGTGGTGGTCAAAGAGGTTGGTTGGGGGATTTCGGAGCGCGCCGCCCGCCAGCTTGCCGATGTCGGTGTGGCGGCGATTGACGTCGCCGGGGCGGGAGGGACTTCCTGGACTCAGGTAGAAATGCATCGGGCGCAATCGCCCAGTCAGGCGAGGCTGGCTGCTGCCTTCCTCGAATGGGGCATCCCCACGGCGGATTCGATCCAGCAGGTGCGCCGCGCCGCGCCGAATCTGCTGGTTTTTGCCTCCGGTGGTTTGCGCAATGGTTTAGATATTGCCAAGTGTATTGCGCTGGGGGCGCAACTTGGCGGCATGGCCGGGCCATTCCTCAAGGCTGCGGATCGCTCACTGGAGGAAACCATCCTGGCGATCCGCGAAGTGCGGCGCGAGTTACAAGTGACCATGTTCGCTGCCGGGGCGGTAGACCTGAACGCGCTGCGCCAGACTCCGCTGACGACGTGCCCTTAAATCCCCCTGCTGGTGAAATCATGAACCCACTGATCGAGCGTTATCTCCCCGCGATTGAAGATGAACTGGAAGCTGCCGTTTCCCCGGCGGGTGATGGGCGTTGTGACGAATTGCGCACCATGTTGCGCTACCACATGGGGTGGGAAGGGGAGGGCGCGGGGCCGAAAGCGCGCGGCAAGCGCATCCGGCCGTTGCTGGTGTTGTTGGTTTCTGCGGCTTCGGGGGGCGACTGGAAACAGGCCCTCCCGGCCGCGGTGGCCGTCGAGCTGGTGCACAATTTCTCCCTGATTCATGATGATATTGAGGATAACAGCCCGTTACGCCGTGGCCGCCCCACGGTGTGGAAGAAGTGGGGCCTGGCGCAGGCGATCAACGCCGGGGATACCATGTTCTCGCTGGCGCATCTGGCCATTTTGGGCTTGGAGGAGACGACCTCGGCGGCCGTGGCTCTGGAAGCGGCACGCCTCTTGCAGGAGACCTGTTTGCACCTCACCCAGGGGCAGCACCTTGATATTTCTTATGAGGATCGCCTCGATCTGACGCTGGCGGATTACTGGCCGATGATCCGCGGGAAAACTGCTGCTTTGCTGGCTGCCTGCACCGAGCTTGGCGTGCTGGTCGCCGGTGCGGATGCCCCCACCCGCGACAGTTACCGGCAGTTTGGACGCGACCTCGGCCTGGCGTTTCAGGCGCTGGATGATTACCTGGGGATTTGGGGGGATGCGGCGCTTACCGGGAAATCCAGCGCCAGCGATCTGGTGGCGGGGAAGAAATCGCTCCCCGTTCTGTACGGGCTGGAGCAAAACGGCCGTTTTGCGGCGCGCTGGCGGCAGGGGCCAATTGACGAGAGTGAGGTCGCCGCGCTGGCCGATCAGCTTGCCGTCGAAGGGGGACGCGACTTCACCCTGCAAGAAGCGGAGCGGCTGACGCAGCGCGCCCTACAGGCGCTGCGGGAGGCACAACCCCGCGGGGAGGCGGGCGCAGCCCTGGAAGAACTGGCGCGTTCTTTGCTCTATCGTCAGGTGTGAACGCCTAAACAAAGGCCATAAACACCTGGTTGCCCAGCAGCCGCCCGCGCCTCGTCAGGCGAATGGCCTCCTGCGACCATTCAAGCAGTCCAACAGTCACCAGCGAATCAATTTCCTTTCCAAAGGCTTTTCGCAGGCTGGTGTGGAAGCGTTGCCGGAACGTGGCGTCGGCCACGCCTTCCTGGGTCAGACGCAGCCCCATCATCATGGTCTCGCGCATTTCGGTCAGGCGGTCAATGGCTCGCGCTTCGCTCGTCGCTGGTGTGCGGGGAAAGGATGGTACCTGGTTGGGGGAGGTCAGACGTTTGATGTAAGCTTTTGGGGAGCGCACGTTGACGGTGCGGTATCCGGCGATAAAGCCATGCGCCCCCGCGCCCAATCCCAGGTAGGGCAGGTTGCGCCAGTATTGCACGTTGTGGCGGCATACTTGTACTTGACCGTTGCAGCGGCTCGCCCAGTTGGAAATTTCGTATTGCTGATAGCCGCTGGCTGAGAGGCGGTCGCTGGCCAGCTCGTACATATCGGCTGCCAGGTCGGGGTCTGGGAGGAGGATCAGCCCTCGTCTGGCCCATCCCCCCATGGGGGTGCCATGTTCCAGAGTCAGGGCATAAAGCGAGATGTGCTCGGGGTGCAGGTCGAGCGCCCGTTTCAGGCTGGTTTCCCAGGATGTCAGGGACTGTGCCGGCAGACCATAGATTAAATCTAGGCTGAGGTTGTCGAATCCAGCCAGTCGTGCCCATTTCACCGCTTCGATGACGTCTACAAAGTCATGCTGTCGCTCAAGAAAGTGCAGTTCCTCCGGGTGGGAGGATTGCATCCCCAGGCTGAGACGGTTGACCCCGACGGAGTGGGCGGCGCGCAGGTAGTCGAGTGTAAGAGAGCCAGGGTTGGCCTCCAGGGTGATTTCGATGTCGGGGTGCCAGGCAAAACTATCCTCGGCGGCGCGCAGAATGGCCTCCAACGCCTCCGTGGGCAGTAGTGAGGGCGTGCCGCCGCCGAGGAAAATTGTGTGCATCGGCAGGCGTTCCTCTGCGGCCTCACCCAGCCAGCGAATCTCAGCGCACAGCGCCTGGGTGTAAGCGGGTATCAAATCCTCCAGCCCGGCGTAGGTGTTGAAATCGCAATAGGCGCAGCGGTGACGGCAGAAGGGAATGTGCAGGTAAAGACTGTAGGATGTAGTCATCACCTGCAGTATACCAAGAAACGGGAGGCAAACATGATTCGCATGCCACTACAAAGGCTGGTATAATCTTCGCCGCTGTTTTGCTGAAATGTCCGCTTATCCCCTGGTCGCTGGCCAGGCGTAACGCGATAAAAACATTATGACCACAGAAAATTCACCTACCCAGTTATGCCCCACCTGCGGCACGCGGTTGAGCGCTGATGCGACGCGCTGTCTGGTGTGCGGTAGCGATTTATCCTCCGCGGGAGAAAAATCCAAAGAACCCGAGGCGCTGCGCGGCACTCGCATGCCGGAGGTGACTCTCAGCCTTCCTGTGGTGATCGGTCTGATGGCCGGATTCCTGGCCATTGGCGCTGTTATGGTCTTTTTTGCCTTGCAGCGTACCGGGCGCGTGGTGGAACCCACCCCCGTCCCCAGCCCGACGACGACCTCCACACCCTCACCTTCACCAACGCCGGTGACTCCCACGCTGACCCCCACGCCGCTCCCCTCCCCCACGCCGTTTACCTATCAGGTGAAGGCCGGGGATACCTGCGCGGGGATTGCCTTTGCCTTCGATATCTCTGTGCAGAGCATTGTGCGTTTGAACAATCTGCCGGCGTCTTGCGACACCCTCTTTGAAGGACAGGAATTGTTGATCCCCTATCCCACGCCGACGGTTACGCCTTTCCCCACGGCGACGTTGAGCGGGCCAGAAGCGACCATCGCTGCCTGTGAGAAAGTGGTCTACACCGTGCAGGAGAACGACACCCTGAGCAGCATCTCCACCAATTACGCTGTGCCGATGGAGGCGATCAAGGAGTTCAACGGGATGGTGACCAACACGGTGTATGCTGGTATGAATCTCATCATCCCCTTGTGTGAACGCGCCGCCACGCCGGGGCCGACGCCCACGCCCACACCTCCGCCGCCGTACCCGGCCCCGAACCTGCTCCTGCCGCCGGATGGCTCATACTTCACCCTGGCTGATGACCGCGTCACCCTTCAATGGGCTGCGGTGGGCACGTTGCGGGAGAATGAGGCCTACGCCGTCACGGTGGAGGACATCACCGAAGGGCAGGGGCGCAAACTGGTGGATTACGTCACGGATACCAAATATCTCGTCCCCGCCAGCTTCCGCGCTGCGGCCAGCGAGCCGCACGTCTATCGCTGGTCTGTGATGACGGTACGGCAGGTGGGCACGGATGAGAACGGCACGCCGATCTGGGAATCGGCTGGGGCATCCAGCATAACGCGGGTGTTCACCTGGTCGGGTACTCCTGCAGCTGTCACTCCCACCCCCTGAGGATGTAGAACAACGGATAAAAAAGCAACCCTCTCCGCTCGGAGAGGGTTGTTGTCTTTTATGGAAGTGAGCTAACCGCCAGTGGTTATGCCTTAGCGGCGACCTCTTCCAGCATGGCCGTGGTCAGCGATTTGGGGCGTTCGATCGGCTGACCGAGGGCGCGCGCCCACACGTAGTTGGAGGTCACGCCCAGGGCGCGTCCGACGCCGAAGAGCACGGTGTAGAAGTCGAACTCGGTCACGCCGTAGTGGTATTGTAGCGTGCCGCTGATGGCGTCTACATTCGGCCAGGGGTTTTTGGCCTTGCCCTGCTCTTGCAGCACACCGGGGATAACTTCGTACATCACCTGGGCCACTTTGAAGAGTTCATCTTCGGGGAAGTGCGCCTTGGCGAACTCGAACTGCGCCACGTAGCGCGGATCGGGCGTGCGCAGCACGGCGTGGCCATAACCGGGGATCACTTGGCCGCTGTTGAGGGTCTCCCAGGCGAAATCTTTGAGTTGCTCGGCAGTGGGGACTCCGTTGAATTTGTCGCGCACACTCATCAGGAAACCGAGGGATTTCTGATTGGCCAGGCCGTGGAGAGGCCCTGCCAGGCCGGCCATGGCGGCGGCAAAGGCGTAGAAGGGATCGGCCAGGGATGAACCCACCAGGTGCATGGTGTGTGCGCTGACGTTTCCGGATTCGTGATCGGAGTGCAGGATGAAGTACAGGCGCGCCAGGTCTTCGTATTTCTTATCCTCCACGCCCATCATGTGGGCGAAGTTGGCGCCGTAATCCAGGTTGGGATCGTATTTTGGCTCTTTGCCATCTCTATACTTCAGACGGTAAATGAAGGCGGCCACCACGCCCAGTTTGGCGGTGAGGGCCAGGGCATCATCCAGCGCGGGTTCCCAATACTCCATTTTGGTCATGCCCTCGGCGTAGCGCTTGGCGAATTGGGAATCCACCTGCATCGCCAGGATTGCCTGGATAAACAGGGCCATTGGGTGGGAATCTTTGGGCATGGCGCGCACCACATCGAAGACGTGAGAGGGCACCTCGCTGCGTTTGGCCCACGCGGCTTCCACCGCCAGGGCTTCTTCCTTGGTGGGGAATTCGCCGACCATCAACAGGTAGTACAGGCCGCCGACATAGGGCATTTCCGCGCCTTCAGGTTTGGGGAGTTTCTCCAGCACTTCGGGGATGGTGTAGCCGCGGAAGCGAATACCTGTGTTGGGATCAACGTAAGAGATATCGGTCACCAGCGCTTTGACGCCGCGCATGCCGCCGTACACCTGCTTGATGGTGACATCGCCGACGGCGACGTCGCCGTGCTCTTTAACCAACTTGGTGACGCGAGTACGCCATTCGGGCAGTTGAGCGGAAATTTTCTCGTGAAGGATCATCGTAACATCTCCTGTGAAGTGATGACAGAAAGAAGGGCGATCAGTGTAGGGTGATCGCCCTCGAAAGGATAACTTAGAGATTCAATTTGGCGATGTTGGCTGCCACGCCCTCTGCCGATTTCTTCAGCGCGGCCATCTCCTCATCGTTGAGTTCGTACTCAATGATTTTCTCTACGCCGTTGGCGCCCAGCTGGGCGGGTGCGCCAAAGTAGATATCCTTGAGACCGTATTCGCCCTGCATGTAGACCGCTGCCGGGACGATGAGTTGCTTATCCTTGAGGATGGCTTCTACCATCTGAGCAATGCCCGCCGCCGGGGCGTAGAAGGCGCTGCCGGTCTTGAGCAGGCCGACGATCTCGCCGCCGCCCTTGCGGGTGCGCTCCACAATGGCCTCCAGCCGATCCGGGGGCAAAATCTTGTTCAGGGGCACCCCAGCGACGTTGGAGTGGCGGGTGAGCGGGACCATCGAATCGCCGTGGCCGCCGAGCACGTAGCAGTTGATGTTCTCCACGCTGACGCCCAGTTCCATGGCGACGAAAGCGCGCATGCGGGCGGAATCCAGAATGCCGGCCTGGCCCATCACTTTGTTGGCGGGCAGGCCGGTTTTCTTCCAGGTCAGGTAGGTCATCACGTCCAGCGGGTTGGTGAGCACAATGTAGATGGCGTTGGGGGAGCGTTTGATCGTCTCCTCGGCCACTTTGCCAACGATCTCAGTGTTGGCTGCCAGCAAGTCATCGCGGCTCATGCCGGGTTTGCGCGGCAGGCCGGCGGTGATGACCACAATGTCGGAATCGGCGGTGGGGTCGTAGTCATTGGTCCCGGTGATGGTGACGTCCTTGCCGATGACCGGCATGGCTTCCTGCAGGTCGAGCGCCTTGCCCTGGGGCATCCCCTCGACAATGTCAACCAGGACGATATCGGCAAGCTCGCGTTCTGCCAGCCAATGGGCAGTGGTAGATCCGGTCATCCCTGCCCCTACAATTGTCACTTTTTTGTTCATGCGAACTCCTCCTTGTCTATGGTGGTTGTTTTGTGCTGCAAATGTGTAGAAAATGCTTTGGTGTATGGTTGGTGCGCAATAAATCAAGCCTCAACTTGCGCTCAATTATTATAGCCCTCTAGGAATTATTGCACAGTTCCAAATGTCACATTTTTGGTGTCCTTAATTCCATTTTGGATGAGGACGCGAAACACCGCCAGACGGCGGTGTTTTCAGGATCAATGGGGGGATTTTAACCCTCTTGTGCTTCGAGGAAATGAATCGCCTGCATGGCGGCTGCGGCTCCCATCCCGGCCGAGGTGATTACCTGGCGGAAGTGGGAGTCAGCCACTTCGCCGGCGGCGTACACCCCCGGGATGCTGGTTTGCATGTAGCGATCCACAATGAGATAGCCCTGCTCGTCCATCTCCAGCTGCTCTTTGTAGAGTTCGGTGTTGGGGATGTGGCCGATGAAGATGAAGATGCCCTCGGTGGGCATTTCGCTTTCCTCGCCGGTTTTAACGTTTTTGAGCCGCAGTTTGTTGACAACTCCCTCCTCGCCGATGATTTCGGTCACCACTGTATCCCACACAAAGCGGATCTTGGGGTTGTTGAAGGCGCGGTTCTGCAGCAGCTTGGAAGCGCGCAGCTCGTCGCGGCGGTGGATGATCGTCACCGAGGTGGCGTAGCGGGTCAGGAAGAGACCCTCTTCGAGGGCGCTGTCGCCGCCGCCGACCACGACCACGTCTTTCCCCTGGAAGAAGTGTCCATCACAGGTGGCGCAATAGGAGACGCCGCGCCCAACGAATTCGTCTTCGCCGGGGACGCTCAGTTTGCGCGGGTTGGCGCCCGTGGTGAGGATCAGCGTGTCGGCGGTTCGCTCGCCGCCGTAGGTGGTCACCTTGAAGGGGCGTTGGGAGAAATCGATCTCGGTGACCTGGTCAAACTCGATGCGCGCGCCAAAGCGCTCCGCCTGTTTCTGGAAAGCGTCCACAAGCTCCTGCCCGCCGATGCCTTCCGGGAAGCCGGGGTAGTTCTCAACGATGTGGGTCAACGCCACCTGCCCGCCAAGCTGCATGCCTGTGAAAAGCACTGGCTCCAGGTTGGCGCGGGCGGCATACAGGGCGGCGGAAAGCCCTGCTGGCCCTGAACCGATGATAATCATAGGGGAATGGTTTGCGTTCTCAGACATGTTGGTTGTGCCTCGTAATACTTGATTTTCTCCAGCGCGGAGATTCCCTGCGTTGGTTGTTTGGTATCTTATCCTTAGACGTCCTCAGGCGCGCATATTGTACCAGTAAGACAAGTTTGCTCGCCACACAGTCCGTTTTGGGGAGTGCAATGCTTTTGATGCGTGGAACTCAAAAAGGTTGCAGTGGTGAATGAAAAGCGGCGCTCAGGCGAGCGCCGCTCCTGTTTTCTGGGTTTAGTGTCGGGGGCGTCGCCCGCCGCCACCGCGCCGCCCCGAAGAGCCGCGCCGTCGCCCGCCGCTACTGCCGCCGGGGCGATCGTTTTCCAGGGCCTCTTCCACCGTCCAGCCTTCCAGCACGGCGCGCCGTGAGAGGCGGATCTTGCCGGAGACCGGGTCGATCTCGGTCAGCATGACGGTGATCTCGTCGCCTTTCTTGACCACGTCCTCGATGTGCTCGACGCGCTGGGTATCCAGTTGGGAGATGTGCACCAGCCCGTCGGTGCCGGGGGTGATCTCGACGAAGACGCCGAAATCCTTGATGCCGGTCACTTTGCCGGTGTAGATGCGCCCGACCTCGGGGGTTTCGGTCAACTGCTCGATGCGCAGGCGCGCCTTGCGGGCGCTCTCGCCGTCGGCGGTGGCGATGAACACCGTGCCGTCTTCCTGGATGTCGATCTGTGCGCCGGTCTCGTCCTGGATGGAGCGGATGGTCTTGCCGCCGGGGCCGATCACCGCGCCGATTTTGTCCTCAGGGATCTGCACCGTGATGATGCGCGGCACGTGCGGCTTCAGCTCCTTGCGCGGCTCGGAGATCACCTCGAGCATTTTGCTCATGATGTGAGCGCGCGCCTCTTTGGCCTGCGCCAGCGCCTCGGACATGATCTGCGGTGTGATGCCTTTGATCTTGATGTCCATTTGCAGGGCGGTGATGCCGTTGTCGGTACCGGCGACCTTGAAGTCCATATCACCGAGGTGATCTTCAATCCCCTGAATGTCGGTCAGGATGACGTAGCGATCACCTTCTTTGATCAGGCCCATGGCCACACCAGCGACCGGCGCTTTGATGGGCACGCCGGTATCCATCAGCGCCAGGGTGGAGCCGCACACCGAGGCCATCGAGGATGAACCGTTGGAGGAAAGTACCTCGGAAACCAGGCGCAGGGTGTAGGGGAACTCCTTTTCCGAGGGGATCATCGGCTTGAGGGCACGCTCAGCCAGCGCCCCATGCCCGATCTCGCGCCGCGAGGCACCGCGCAGGAAGCGCACCTCGCCAGTGGAGAACGGCGGGAAGTTGTAATGGTGGATGTAGCGCTTGGTCTCGATGGGGGTCAGGTTGTCGATCATCTGGGCGTCGCGCGGCGTGCCCAGCGTAGCCAGGGTCATCACCTGCGTTTCGCCACGGGTGAACAGGCCGTTGCCGTGGGCGCGCGGGCTGGTGCCCACCTCGCACCAGATGGGGCGCACGGTCTTGAAATCGCGGCCATCGGGGCGGATGCCCTTTTCCAGGATGCGGGCGCGTACCACCGCTTTGTAGGCGGATTCGAACGCCTGCTTGACATCGCTCACCAGGGATTCATCTTCCCCGGCGAACTCGGCGATGATCTCGTCCTTCAGCGCGTTGAGCGCTTCTTTCGTCTCGGCTTTGGGAAGCTGGCGATCGAGCAGAGCCTCCAGCGGGGCCTGGGCGCGGTTGTACACCGCTTCCTTGAGGCTTTCGTCCACTTTGATGGAGGGGTACTCCGCCTTAGGCTTGCCGATTTCGCGCCCCATTTGGGCGATGGTCTCCACGATGGGGATCAACGCCTGGTGGCCGAACTCCACCGCTTCGATGATCTTGTCTTCGGAAAGCTCGTTGGCGCCACATTCGACCATCAGCACCGCGTCGCTGGTCCCGGCCAGGCGCAGGTCCAGGTCGGAAATCTCGATCTCCGCGAAGGTGGGGTTGATGATGAACTCGCCATCAATCAGGCCGATGCGCACTGCGCCGATGGGGCCGTCCCAGGGGACATCCGAGATCGTCAGGGCGGCAGAAGCCGCGTTGATCGCCAGGATATCCAGCGGGTTATCGCCGTCGGCGGAGAAGGAGTACATAATCACCTGGATGGCGTTACGCAGATCCTTGGGGAAGAGCGGGCGGATGGGGCGGTCGGTGAGGCGCGCGGTCAGGATGGCGTCCTCGGTCGGGCGTCCCTCGCGTCGGAAGAACGATCCGGGGATCGAACCGCCCGCGTACATGCGCTCCTCATAGTCCACAGTCAACGGGAGGAAGTCAATCCCCTCACGCGGTTGGCTGTCCATCGTGGCGACGCCGAGGATGAGCGATTCGCCGCATCCCACGGTCACCGCACCCCCGGCCTGTTGCGCCAGGTGCCCGGTTTGAAAGACCATCGACTTGCCGCCGAGGTCTACAGAGTAAGTTTTTGTTTCAGGTTTCATCGTACCTCCTACGATGGGACTGCCGGTTAGGGATTGGGATTTGCAGACCACGTGGCGTGATCGTCAAATCCCAATTCCCAACCTAAGGGCAGCCCCGTAAAAAAATTTTTTCTCAAGCCGCGATCACGTTCACCATGAGCGTTCGCAGCAAAACGAACTACAACCCAGGTCGTCCATACATTGGAGCGTTGAAGGAGAAATGCCGATCGCTAAACCCTTCCCCCGTTTACACGCCTCCCCAAAGGGAGCAAGTCGTCCGCGGGGAGTAACCGGTTGGCTATCTCTGGAAAAAACAAAGTAGATGGCAGACCTGCGAAGCCATCTACTTAGATACACACTAGATCTTGCGAATGCCCAACTGGGCAGTCAGGGCTACAAAGCGCTGGTAGTCCTTGCGGCGCAGGTAGCGTAGCAGGCGGCGGCGTTGCCCCACCAGCTTGAGCAGCCCGCGGCGGGAAGATTCATCGTGTTTATGCGTCCGCAGGTGATCGGTGAGGTGGTGAATGCGTTCCGTCAGCAGCGCGATCTGCACCTCGGGGGAACCGGTGTCGTTCTCGTGCCGGGCGTATTGCTGAATCAGGCTTGTTTTTTCGTCTTTTGTTATCATCGTGACGTCTGCTATCTCCTTCAAGATGGGTTGTTTTGCGCTGTGCAGCGCTCAGCAGGTCTCCAGGCCAGCAGCCGCATTCGCAGCCGCCGACCGGTCTAGTCAGGGCAGGATTATACCAGAAAACCCGATTCTGTCATTGGCGGCGTTGAGTGAACCCCCCGTCTGCCTCAGCGGGTGGGGAGGCTGAATTTGAGGATCACAGGCAGGTGGTCGGAGTCGATATCGTCACCGATGAAGCGTTGCCGGACGCGTATCTCAGGCGAGACAAGGATGTGGTCAATCGGCACGCGCAAAAACCAGGCGAATGTCGGCCAGGAGGATTGCACGCCGAACCCTCGGCGGCTATCGCGCAGCCCCATGGTGTGCAGCCAGCCGCGGAAGCGCGGCGTCCAGGAGGTAGCGTTCAGGTCACCGACCAGGATCACAGGATCGTCCAGTTGCCCGACGTACGCCGCCATGCGTTCCATGTGAATGTCGCGCGCCAGCGTGGCGAGTTCTCCTTTCGGCGGCACCGTGTGGGTGACGATCAGCGTGAGCGGCCCGTTTGGGCTTTCCAACTGAGCGATCAGGGTGGGCAGCCCCAGACCGGTGAAATCCATCGTAGTGTAATCGTGAATCGGCCAGCGGGCGTAAAGCGCCACCCCGAAGTTATCCTCGCGGGGGATTTCCACGCCATAGGGATACAGGTCGTTCAGGTGCAGGTCGTCCAGCCACTTCTGGTTTGGTTCCACCAGGGCGACGATATCGGGCGCGACCTGCTCGATGCGGTGGCGCGCAGGGGCGTGATTCGTGCTCTCGGTGTGGATATTGGCATACCACAACTGGTAGGTTTTCCCGTCAATGGCTGGCTGTACTGCGGGTAGATACAGCGGTGCGATCAACAGCAGGTTGCTCGCCGCGGCGACCGCGACCAGCGCCTGCCCGCGCCGCCGTCCAATTACATAGGCGGGCAGCAGGATCAACAACCCTGCGAGGTACTGCACGCGAAAATGGCTGAAGAGGTCGAAGACCCACCAAAGCCTGCCGAGGAAACCAGCCAGGGTGGACAGAATGAGCGTCAAGGCGATGACGTCAGCGGCGGCCCAGAGCAGGTTACGGGCGGCGGCGAGGAAGGATGTGCGTGAGGGGAGCCTCATACGAGTGTGGTGATGGATGGTGGACGGGAGACGGAGGGCGGAAGACCGAGAATGGGAAGAAGCAGACCGCTGTCCCCCATCTCCCGTCCTCCGTCTACTCTGGCCAGATCGTCCCGGCGCGCACCACGCCGTTGGGGGGCACGTCGCTCTTGACGGTGGCGCCATTGCCGATTCGCGCCCCCTCGCCGATGGTCACGCCCAGGTTGACCGTCACGCCCATGCCGATCAGCGCCCCGTCGCTAACCTGCACTTCGCCCGCCAGGATCGCCCCCGGCGAAAGGTTGACGTAGGCGCCCAGCTTGCAATCGTGGGAGACGATCGCGCCGGTGTTGACGATGCTGCCGAAACCGACGTGCGCCTCGCTGCCCACATAAGCGTGGGGGAAGACCTGCACACCAGCATCCAGTTGGGCGCTGGGTTCCAGGAAGGCTGTGGGGTGAACCACCGCCGGGCAGACCAGCCCCGCGGCGGCGATGCGCTCAAAGACGCTCACGCGCACGGCCACGTTTCCAATGCCGCCCACCGCGTTGACCGCCAGCCGTATCCCGCGGGCGTGCAGTTCGCTCAAAACGTCACCGCCGCCCAGCACCGGCACGCCGAGAATTGCGTCTCCAGGGGTCAGGCCGTCGTCCACGAAGCCCGCCACGGTATAGGCTCCCAGGGTGCGCACCAGCTCCAGCAGCGCCTTGCCGTGCCCACCGCCGCCGTAGATCACCAGCGCGGTGGGATCAAAAGCGCTTTTCGGGGGCGTAAATTTTGCCGCGCCGCGTTCCAGCCGGGCGCGCACCATCGTCTCGGTGATGAACGTGTCGGTGGGGAACTGGTTGAGGTCGAGGCCGTGTTCCTGTGCCAGCGCCAGCGCGGGTTTGGAAATTCGCAGGTGGTTGGGGACTGGGTAACTGGGTGCTGGGTGATGGGGATTCTCCCCTTCCCCCTTGTTACCCAATACCTTGTCACCTGTTTTCGGTATTTCCTCATTCGGTGAGCTTGCAACATAAGCCAACACATCGCCGGCGCGCACGGTATCCCCGGCGGCGAAGCGTAGCCCAATGATATAGCCTTCGGCCTCGGCCTCCACTTCGGCGGTGGATTTGGTGGTCTCGAGGGTGCAGATCAAATCCCCGGCGGCGACGCGCTGGCCTTCTTCCACATGCAGTTCGCTCAGCAGGGCTTCAGGTTCATTGGGGTTGAGTAGAGGGATGGTAATTGGGTACATGGGGAACCTCAGGGGGGCAGGTTTTGATATGCGGACGGTGGACGGCAGATCTCCGCGGTCTGTGGTCTATTATCCGCTGTTTGCAAGCAATTTTACCCCCGCGGCGACGATCTCCGCCACGCCCGGCAGCGTCGCTTCTTCCAGCGGGCCGGAGGCCGGGATGGGGGTCTCGCGGGCGGCCACGCGCCCGGCGGCTCGAAGCCGTGGGCCGAGGCTTTCTGCGGCGCGGGCGAGGGCTTCCGCGCCCCAGCCGAGGGTGTATGTACCTTCCTCGGCGGCCAGTAGGCGGCCGGTGCGGCGCGCCGATTGCAGGAGGGGTTCGATGTCAAAGGGCGCAAGCTGCGTGGAGACGACCAGCTCGGCGAAAATCTCGTGCTCATAGGCCAGTTGCAGGACAGCTTCGCGCGCCAGTTCAGCCATGTGACCGTAGGCGGCGAGGGTGAGCGTAGGGGGCGGCGCGCCTTTGAGGGTGAGGAGGTAACTGGGGAAATGGGAATCGG
>CAZZFZ010000022.1:0-12366 GCA_964653835.1 uncultured Anaerolineales bacterium | reverse complement strand
GGGACGCGCACCTGATCGTTGTACATCCAGCGGAATTTGGCGATGTGATTGATGATCTGATCGGCGGCCAGGGTGATGAAATCGCCAAACATGATCTCCACAATCGGGCGCAGGCCGCGCAGAGCCATCCCCGCAGCCACGCCGACGATCCCGGCCTCGGAGATGGGCGTGGTCCACACCCGTTCGGGGAAAGTTTCGGAGAGGCCGCGCGTCACCTTGAACGCCCCGCCATAGGGGTCGAGCAGGTCTTCGCCGAGGAGGATAACGCGCTCATCGGCGGCGCAAGCGGCGTGGAGGGCGGCGTTGAGGGAGGCGAGGACGGTACCTGTGGACGGCGGACGACGGACGGCGGACGGCGGTCTGAAGTCTACTGTCTGCGGTCCGCGGTCTGCGGTCGGTAGCGGGTCTTCCAGCGCTTGTTGAAAGGCAGCTTCCACCTCGGCGTTGATTTCCTCCTCGATGGCGGCGCGGCGCTCCGGGTCGAGGCGGGGTGCATGAATCACCACAGGATCGCGACGCTGCTTCAAGGCGGCAATCGCTTCGGGATCGCGGGTGTCGTCCCCCTTGGAGTGAGGGCCAAAACGGACGGTGTGCAAAATCAACGCCCGCGGGCCGCCGTCGGATCGGATTTCCTCCAGCGCTTCCTCCGCCGCGGTGGAGATCTCCAGCACGTCGCTGGTGTCCAGCTCGGTCACCGGGATGCCGAAGGCGGCGAAGCGTGAATTCATGTCCCCGGCCAGCGCCAGCTCAACCGGCGTGGTTTGGGCGATTTTGTTGTTCTCCACCACGTAGAGGATCGGCGCGCCCCACAGGGCGGCCATGTTGAGGCTTTCGTAGACCACACCCTCACCCAGCGTGCCATCGCCGAGGAAGGCCACCGCCAGCGCACCGCTGCCCTTGTGCTTCTCGGCCAGCGCCATGCCGGTGGCGACGGGGACGATGCCGCCCTGCACGCCGTTGGAGTAGAAATTGCCCCATTGCAGGTGCTGCGAGCCACCGCGCCCGCCGCATACCCCGGTGGCTTTGCCCATCAGCTCGGCGAACAGAGCGCGCATCCCGCCGCCGTAGGCCAGAAAATGCCCGTGGCAGCGGTGATTGCTGAAGACGATATCGCCCTCCCGCAGATGGGCCAGTACCCCCACAGCATTGGCTTCCTGCCCCAGGTAGGTGTGCGTGGTGCCGTAGAACACTCCTTTGGGGAAGTTCGCCAGCACGGTTTCTTCAAAACGGCGGATGCAGTAAAGCTGGCGGTAGAGATTGGCAACGTCCATAACGGGGGAATTATACTTGATTCTGGTGGGCGGGCCGGGGAGGGTTCGCCGCTGGGTGGAGATTGGGGTAAACTTATGAGCAAACTGCTAAAAGGCAATTGGCCTTATTTTGGAGGTTATAGGATGAAATACGTCAGTGTGGCTGAGATGATCGCCATTGAAAAAGAAGCCGATGCCAGCGGGCATACCTACGCTGAGATGATGGAACACGCCGGGCGCGGCCTGGCGGAGGTCGTTCAGGAGACTTTTAATGATTTGGAGACCAAGCGCGTCCTGGGGCTGGTTGGCTCCGGCAACAACGGTGGCGATACCCTGGTGGCGTTGTGCTATCTGTTGGAATGGGGCTGGGAAGCGAGCGCATATCTGGTGAAGCCGCGCCCTGAAGATGACCCTCTGCTGGAGCGGGCGCGCAAGGCTGGCGTCACCGTGGTTTCGCTGGGCGAGGACAAAAAATCCAAGAAGTTGAGCGCTGCGTTGATCCATCATACCGTTTTGCTGGATGGCGTGCTGGGAACGGGCGTGCGCCTGCCCTTGCGTGGCGACGCGGCTGCCGTGCTCGATTTTGTGCGCCAGGAGATCGCCGTCATGGAGACGCCCCTTGTGGTGGCGGTGGATTGCCCCTCGGGGGTGGATTGCGACAGCGGAGCGGCGGCCGAGGAGTGCATCCCCGCAGACCTGACGGTGACGATGGCGGCGGTCAAGCGCGGTCTGTTGCAAATCCCGGCCTATTCGCTGGTGGGGGAATTGCACCTGGTGGGCATCGGCCTGCCGGAAGGGCTGAAAGCCTGTGAGGCGGTGCGACGCGAGGTGGTGCACGCGGACTGGGTGCAGGAGACGCTGCCGCCCCGTCCGCTTGAGGCGCACAAAGGGACGTTTGGCACCGCGCTGATCGTGGCGGGTTCGATCCATTTCACCGGCGCGGCGGCGCTGGCCGGGGAGGCTGCCTATCGCGTGGGCGCGGGGCTGGTCACGCTGGGGGCGGCGCTGCCGCTGCACAGCGCGCTGGCCGGTCGCCTGCCGGAGGTCACCTGGTTGCCGCTACCCCATGAGGATGGCTTTATCGCCGATGATGCTGCCGAGGTGGTGCACAAGAATCTCAAACGCGTCTCCGCGCTGCTGGTGGGGCCGGGGCTGGGCCTGGAGGAAACCACGGCGGAATTCATCAGGCGACTACTGGGGGGCGGCGCGGCGACCAGGGCGAATTCCATCGGGTTCATCCTGGTGAAGGGACAGGAAGCCCCAGCGGAGGAGGAAAATTCCCTGCCCCCCATGGTGGTTGATGCGGATGGGCTGAAGTTGCTGGCTCGCCTGGACGATTGGGCGGCGAAGCTCCCAAAACCGACGGTGTTGACGCCGCACCCTGGCGAGATGGCTGTGCTCACCGGCCTGAGTAAAGAGGATATCCAGGCCGACCGGGTAGGTATGGCCGAGCGCTTTGCCGCTGAATGGGGGCACGTAGTGGTGTTGAAGGGCGCTTTCACCGTGATCGCCGCACCGGACGGCCGCACCGCGATTGTGTCCGTGGCCTCCCCTGCGTTGGCGCGCGCCGGGACGGGGGATGTGCTGGCCGGGATGATCGTCGGGTTGCGCGCCCAGGGCGTGGAAGCTTTTGAAGCCGCGGCCGCGGGTGCGTGGCTGCACGCCCAGGCGGGTGTGCTGGCCGCGGACCTGCTGGGAAGCAGCGCAGCGGTCATCGCCGGTGATTTGCTTGCCACGCTGCCCGAAGTCCTGGCGCAGTTTAAGATGTAAATTTGAGGGCGAAACGGCTTTGTGGCCGGTTTTACCGCCAAGCGCGCAACAACAAGGAAAATCTCTGTGCTCTCCGCGTGCTCATTAAAAGCAGAAAACGACCTCCCACTTCAATCGCCTGTGGGAGGTCGTTTCGTTATTGGTGAGATAACCAATCAGGCTTCGCTGGTTGCTTCGTCGCTGGGGGTGTCCTTCTTGGCGATTTTGCGCTTGCCGACGGAGATCGCTTCTTCAATTTTGGATTTCTGTTCTTCGAGCACCACCTGACCTTGCTGGCGCAGTTCTTCGGCTTTGGCCTGCGCTTCCTTAGCCAGTTTTTCGGCCTGTTGGCGGGCTTCCGCCAGTTTGGCCTCGGCCTGAGCGCGGGTTTCGGCCAGGCGCGCTTCCGCCTCGGCGCGCGTCTCCGCGGCGCGCTCAGCAGCCAGATCTTTCAGCTCGATGCTTTTCTCGCGGATATAGGTGCGGGTTTCTTCGCCCGATTGAGGGGCCAGCAGCAGCGCCGCCGCCGCGCCGACCAGACCGCCAAGCACCAGGCCGGAAAGGAAAGCGCCAAATTCGTTACTATTGTTGTTGCCCATGGTTTCACTCCTTCGTTTACCAGAGAGATTTACTTCCGAGGTTTCACCAGGCGGAGAAACTGACTCAGCCCGGCAAGATATTCATTCAGCTTGATCACCGGCTCTACCAGATTGTCGCTCAAAAAGCGGGTTGTGCCGCGCAGGGTGCTGACGGTTTCGTTTGTGGAGTCGACGATCGGCTTGATTTCGTTCTGGAGCAGGTTGATCAGCCGCGCGATCTGGACGATCAAGATGATTAACGCCAGCCCGATGACCAACGACTCCAGCGCCATGAAGATGATGAAGATATCACGAATGCGCCCGGTATCGGTTCCGGGTTGCAAAAGCAGGACGATACCGGCAATCACCAGCGCCAGCACAACGACCACGCCAGCGACGAGGCCGATGACCGCCCCGCGATTCGGTTGGCTATCTGGAGCAGCGTTTTGTAGGTAGGGACGTTCGTTTTCCATAGCTGCCCGCAATTATAGCACAGGCGAGAGGATCAGCCCCGCTCACATGCGACCTGCCGGGTCAGGGCATCCCATTCCTCCAGGCTGAGGGTTTGGGCGCGGCGCTGGGGGTTGATCCCCGCGGCATCGAGCAGGCGGGCGATCTCGTCCTTTGAGCGGCCCAACCCGGAGGCCAGGGCGTTGTGCAGGGTCTTGCGTTTTTGTCCGAACCCGGCTTTTGCCAGACGGAAGAAGGTGTTTAGTTGATCGGGGGGGATTCGCGGCTGTGGAGACAGTTCCACGCGAACCACCGCCGAGGCCACCTTGGGGGGTGGGTAGAACGCCCCGGCGGGGATGTGGGCGACGATGCGCGGCTGCCCGAAAACCTGCACACTGAGCGCCAGCAGGCTCAACGCCCCGGGCGCGGCGCAGATGCGCTCGGCGACCTCCCGTTGCACGGTCAGCACCAGCACTGCGGGTTTGATCTTCGCGCTGAGCAGGTGGCGGATGATCGCCGAGGTGATGTAGTAGGGGATGTTGGCGACCACCCGGTAGCTTTCGGCGGGGCTGCCTGCCATCAACTCGTCGGGGTCGAATTGCAAAATATCGCCCTGGATGACGCGCACGTTGGGAAAATCCCCCAGCGTCTGGCGCAAAACGGGCAACAGCCGCCCGTCAAGCTCCACGGCGATGACCTGGCGCGCCGACGCCGCCAGATGGCGAGTCAGGCTGCCCAGGCCAGGGCCGATTTCCAGCACCGTGTCCTCCGCCTGGATCTCGGCGGCATCCACAATCTTGCGCAACGCCGCGGCGTCAATGAGAAAATTTTGCCCCAGGCGTTTATCCGGGCGCAGGCCGTGTTGACGCAAAAGCGCCGGGACGTTCAGGGGCGGAATATCCAGAGGGGAGGTCATTGCCGGGGATTATAACATCGGCAGTATAATTGGCGTTCATGACCGAGAAAGCGAACCGTCCCCGCCTGCCCATTCCCGCGCCAATCTGCGGAGCAGAGCCGAATTCCTGGGCGCAGAGCACTATCACCGTGCGCTTCACGGAGATTGCCCGCCGCACGATGGCGGAGAACGACTTCCCGCTGCAGACGGTTGCGCAACTGGAGAGGCTGTTGCAGGAGATCCCCGCCGGACCGCTGCGTCCGTTGAACGACCGCGCCGCGCCTGATGCCGCTGCCTGGGATGACTACCTGGAACCCTATGCCGGCATGAACTGGCTGGAGGTTCCCTGGTTCCTCGCTGAGCACTATTTTTACCGCCGCATTCTGGAAGCCACAGGCTATTTTTCCAACGGCGCAGGGCAGGGGCGCGACCCTTTCGCCCGCGCCAAGCGGGATGGATTGCAACAAAGCCTGGCGAATCTTTCCGCCTGGATGACGCAACTGGAGCACTGGCGCGCTGACCTCCCCGCGGGAGAGCGATTGACGCGCCTGTTGTACATGGATTTGTGGGGCAACCAGGCCGATTACAGCTTGTGGCCTGCCGATGGCGAGGAAAACCCTAACCACACCGACGCCACCGCGGCCGCCGATTATTTGCTCAGCGATGCCGTTCCGGCCATCGCCACGCATTTGCAAGCCGGGAAGGGGAAGGATTCCTGCGTGGGCCTGGTGATGGACAACGCCGGGGCGGAGCTGATCTTCGACCTCGCCCTGGCCGACGAGCTGCTCAGCGGGGGAATCGCTGCCCGCGTGCGTCTGTACCTCAAAGCGCATCCCACCTTCGTCTCCGATGCCATCCCGGCTGATGTGCAGGCCACCATCGCCGCCCTTCAGCGCGCCGCCGTCCCGCAGGCCCGTCATCTGGGAGAGCGGTTGCAGGCCTATCAGGAGGCCGAGCGTTTGCAGTTGCACACGCATTTCTTCTGGAATTCTCCGTTGGAGGGGTGGAAGATGCCCGCGGATCTGCGCCGGGAGCTTTCCGCTGCTCATCTGGTCATCAGCAAGGGGGATGCCAACTACCGCCGCTGGCTGGGTGATCGTCACTGGCCGAATACAGCCCCCTTCGGCGACGTGATGGCCTACTTCCCGGCGCCTTTCGCTGCCCTGCGCACCCTCAAGGCTGAACTGGTCTGCGGGCTGGCGCCGGGTGCAGCGGAGCGCGCAGACCGCCACGACCCGCATTGGATGGTGAACGGCCGCTGGGCAGTGGCGCAGTTCAGCCTCACTCCAGAATCCACATCACGTTCGCCGGAACCGGCGTGAGGAAATACAGAGTCACGTTTCGACTCCAGCTCACCCAATCCTCGTCCGAGTACCCCAGGTCGATCCAGTTCTGACCGGCGATGCCAGCGCCCACATCCTCAATAGTGGCGAAGCCGTAGCCGGGGATGTACACCGGCAGCCCGCGCATCATGTTGTACCAGGAGCGCTTGACGGCGATTATCCCTTTTTGCAGCAGCTTGCCGCTGGCGGTGGTACTGTTGCAGTAGTTGGGGATTCCCAGGCGACAGGGCGAGTAGGATGTGGCGAATACCTCCACGGCGCGCCAGTACTCGATCACCCCGTCTGACGTGCTTGTTGTGCGCACCACGATCTTCGTCCCGTAGCCGATCACGCGCGGCTGCGGCGGGCGCGCCACCCACTCGTCTTCCACCTGACGGGAGACCTCCGTCCAATCTGGCTCTCCCGGTCGCGCTTCCAGCACCACGCGCACGCGCTGCGCCTTCAGCCCGAATTCCCCCGCCTGCACCACCTGTGTGTTGTCAATTTCCAGGTCAGGCAGCGCCTGCTGGATGGTGCTGAATGGCAGGGGAACCTGCTCCAATTGCACTTCCTCGCGCACGCGCACCACTTGGATGACTCCATCTTCGGGCAGGGGCGCGTCTTCCGCTGGTAGGCTGTAGTCGGATCCCTGCAGGGTAATGCCGCTCTCTGCCAGGGCCGCGCCGACCGTGGCCGCGGTGGTGCGGGTGGTCAGGGAGGCTTGCATGGTTTGGATCGTCACCTCTCGTGCCGGGACCCAGCGGGCTGTGATTGCTCCCCGCAATGGTGTTGCCGCGATTGGTTCGAGGATGTCGCTGATAAAGAGGGGGACGCCCTGTTCCCAGAGCGCGCCGCTTAGTGTGGCCGCCGTGGAGCGAAAGACGCGCTGCGCGCCGTTTTCGTCCAGCGTGACGCTGCGGGCGCGGCGAACCTGCAGGCTGTGCGCTGGCGCCGGGGGCAGCGGCTCGTCCAGGGCGATGGGGCGACCATCGGCCAGCAGGGTGTCCTCAGGGGAGAGGGATACGCCCGCCTCGGCCAGGATGACGACTGGGATGCGTTCAGCGGTCAGGATCATGCGCGTCTCACCATCCACAAACAGGGCAATCTGCGCCGCGCGCGTGATCGTCACCTGGTCGCCATCGCGCAGCCGGTGATTGAGCGCCGGTGTGATCTGGTCGGCCTCCGCCAGCGGGATGCCAGCACTTTTTAGCACGCCGCCCACCGTCAGGGCGTAGGTTTCGACGAGGGCGGGGGTTCCGTCTACAATCAGCGTGATTTGTTTGTGCAGCGTGGGCAGAGCCAGCAGTGGCAAAGCGGCCAGCAGCAGGCCGATCACCAGCCAGCGAATGCGCGTGGGAACGTTCATGCCGCCATTCTATCAGATTCACCCCCGCTGCGCCCGCTCATCTCTACATTTTGACAATTCATTGGTATAATCGCCAAGCGTCCGGAACGGTGTTCACGCGCGCCAAAACACTTAACGAACAAGGAGCCAAACATTGGCATTTAACCCCCTCAACTGGCTGCTCGGCTTTTTCTCACTCGACATCGCAATCGACCTGGGTACCGCGAACACCATGGTTCATGTTAGGGGGAAAGGGATTGTCATCAGTGAGCCTTCCTGGGTTGCTATTGACAAACGCACACGCGAACCTCTGGCTATTGGCGCTGAAGCCAAAGAAATGGTCGGACGCACCCCGGCGAATGTGTTGACCGTTCGGCCTGTGCGTGATGGGGTGATCTCGGAATTTGAGATCACTCAAGCAATGTTGGAATACTTTATCGGCAAAGTCCATCAGCAGAGCATAGTCCCCGTCCCCCGCCCGCGAGTGATTATCGGCATCCCGGCTGGGGTGACGAAGGTGGAAAAGCGCGCCGTCTATGATGCAGCCATGGCCGCCGGGGCGCGCGAGGTGTTTTTGCTGGAAGAGCCAATCGCCGCCGCGCTTGGGGCTGGTTTGCCGATCAATGAAATCCGCGGCAGCATGGTGGTGGATATCGGCGGCGGGACGACCGATGTCGCCATCCTCTCGATGAGAGGTGTGGTCGCTTCGCGCTCGCTGCGCGTCGCTGGCGACGAGATGGACGAAGATATCATTCAGTATATTCGCAATAAATATAACCTGCTCATCGGCCAGCGTATGGCAGAGCATGCCAAGATGACCATTGGCTCGGCCTATCACCTGCCCAAGGAGAAGACCATCCGTCTGCGCGGGCGTAACCTGCTTTCCGGGCTGCCCGAGGCCATCGAGGTCTCCTCCGTGGAGTTGCGCGAGGCGATGGCCGGCTCGGTGCAGATCATCATCGAAACGATTAAGGATGCCCTCGATGAGGCTCCGCCGGAGATCATGGCCGATCTGATGGATATGGGCATCTGCATGGCGGGTGGGGGCAGCCTGCTGCTGGGCCTGGATGAGCGTCTGAGCCACGAATTGAACATCCGCGCCTGGGTGGCCGAAGACCCGATGAGCTGTGTCGCCCGCGGGGCGGGCATCGCCCTGGAGAACCTGGAGCTTTGGGGTGATCTGTTCACCGGAATCGGGCGTGATGGGAGAGGCTGACCCGGTGTTATCCGGTAAACCATGAACCGAAAATCCTCGCTGCCGTGGCAAAGCATCACGTTGTCATTGGTGGCTGTTGGCCTGATTGTTTTGGCGTTGGGGGGGTATCTCACGCCGCTGGCGCGGCTCGCGCTTTCCCCGCTGGTTACAGCTCAAACCTGGCTTTCGGATCGCTACCAGGCGGTGCAGTTGTACCTCACCGCGCCGCGTGATGTGGCCGAACTGATGCAGCGCAACGCGGAACTGGAGGCCGAAGTCGCCCATCTTCGGGCGCAGATCATTGAGTTGCAGCAACAGTTGGGCGAGTATCGCATCCTGGCAGCGTTGCTGGATTTCGCTCGCGCTTACCCCGATTACACTTATGTGGGCGCCAGCGTGATTGGGCGCGACCCCAGCCCCTTTGTCAAGTACATTCATATCAACCGCGGCTCCGATGCTGGCTTGCGTCGTGGCATGCCGGTGGTCACCCAGCAGGGGTTGGTGGGGCGCGTCTCTCAGGTGACGGCGACTGCTGCATTGGTGCAGTTAATCACCGATCCCTCGGTGGCGATCAACGTTCGCTTGCAACCCTCCGATGCGGATGCGGTGCTTACTGGCTCGATCACCGGTGATATTGGCCTGACGATGATTCCGCAGGACGCCCCGGTGCAGCCGGGCGATCTGGTGCTGACCTCGGGCCTGGGGGGAAACTACCCGCCGAATATCCTCATCGGACAGGTGACCGGCGTGCGCAGCCAGGCGTTTGACCTCTTCCAGAGCGCCTCGGTGCAGCCGGTGGTGGATTTCAACCGCCTGACGATTGTGTTGGTCATCACCAACTTCCAACCGGTAGATATTTCGCCCCTCATCCCCACGCCTGCCGCGCCTTGATGGGCGCAGCCCCGCCTCATCGGGTACAATTTTTCCTATGCGTGCTCCACTTGTCACGATTCCGCTTTTAGCTTTGCTGGTGATTTTCCAGTCCGCCGTGGTCAGCCGTATGCCGCTGTTGCATGGTCAGGCGGACGTGGTATTATTGGTCATCATCGCCTGGTCGTTGCAGGAGCGCGTCAAGACGGCCTGGCCGGAAAGCCTGGCAGGGGGGCTGATGACCGGCTTCGTCTCAGCCTACAGTGTATTCATACCGGTGAGCAGTTATCTGGCGATCAGCGCTCTGGCACGTGCTTTTCGCAGGCGTATCTGGCAAATGCCGGTTTTGGTGATGCTTCTGTTGACTTTATTTGGAACCTTGCTTTCTCACGGATTGGCGGCGTTGGTGCTGCTGTTGAGCGGCACGCCGCTCCCCTGGGGTGAGGCGCTGCGCGTGGTCACTCTCCCCAGCCTGATCTTGAATTTACTGCTGGCTGCGCCGATTTACGCGCTGGCGCGCGACTTGGCAGAATGGCTTTACCCTGATGTTGTGCAACTATGAGTGAATCTGGTGTTTTGAAAAATCGCCTCGAAGGTTGGCGCATCGCGGCGTTTATGGTCGCCCTTGGCCTGATCTTTGGGGTATACATCGTGCGCCTGTTCATCTTGCAGGTGATTGATTACGAGGATTACCTCGCCCTGGCGGAAGAGAACCGCATCAGTGAAATCAGCCTGCCAACTTTGCGCGGCGTGATCTACGATCGCAACGGCATCATTCTGGCGCACAATATCGCCTCTTTTGATATTTCTATTCTGCCAGCCAATTTGCCTGATGATCCCGGCGAAGTGCAGGAAATCTTCCGCCAGCTTTCGGCGGTGATTGATGTCCCGGTGAACCTGGGCGAGGTGACTCCTGAGACGCCCTATGTCCCCTGTACCTCGGAACATGGGATTACCCAAATCGCCCGCTTTGGTGAAACCACCGCCCCTTTCCGTACAGTGAAGGTTAAATGTAATGTGGATCGCACCGTGGCGATGATGGTGCAGGAGAAGGCTGTGGATTGGCCGGGGGTGGTGGTGGAGATTGAGCCGGTGCGCGACTACCCCACCGGTTCGCTGACGGCCTCGATTGTGGGGTTCCTCGGCCCGATTTCTGCTGTGGAGGAGGAGTATTACCGTGAGCGCGGTTTCCTCCCCAACCGCGATAAAGTGGGCTATGCTGGAATTGAAAGGTATTTTGAGAACGTCTTGCGCGGCAAGCCGGGCAAACGTGTGGTGGAAGTCGACGTGGCGGGCCGGATTGTGCGCGATATCCATCCCCCCATCGCACCTATCCCAGGGGAAAATATCACCCTGACGATCGATACGCGCCTGCAGCAGGCGGTGGAAGCCATCTTGTTGGGCGAGGTTGGCGAGTGGAACGCCTATTTTGGCGAACTGCGCATCACCAGCGGCGTGGCGATTGTGATGAATCCCCAGACGGGGGAAATCCTGGCGATGGTCTCCTTCCCCACGTATGAGAACAATCGCATGGCGCGCATCATCCCAGCGTATTATTATCAGCAGTTGCTGGCGGACGTGCGCGATCCGCTGTTGAACCACGCTGTGGGGGCGGAGCTGCCGGCGGGTTCGGTGTTCAAACTCTCCACGGCTGTGGGCGCGTTGAACGAGGGCGTGGTCACGCCGGAACAGATTATTGAAACGCCGGGCAAGATCATCATCACCGAAAAATTTACCCCCAATGATCCCGGCTACCAGCGCGAGTTCGTGGACTGGAATCGCGCCGGTTTTGGACAACTAGATTTTCTGGGCGGGATCGCGAATTCCAGTAACGTGTATTTTTATAAGCTGGGCGGCGGCTATAAGGATGAAATCCCCGAGGGTTTGGGAATCTGCCGTTTGGGAACCTATGCGCGCGCTCTGGGGTATGGTGCTTTGCCGGGGATTGAGCTGCCCGATGCCTCGGCGGGGATTATCCCTGATCCAACCTGGAAGCGCCTCAACCTGGGTGAAAACTGGGCGATTGGGGATACCTACATCGCCAGCGTGGGGCAGGGGTTTGTCATTGCCACGCCGTTGCAGGTGCTGATGTCGGCGGCGACGATTGCAAATGATGGCAAGCTGATGCGCCCGACGCTGGTCTACGAAATCACCGATGCGGAAGGTAACGTGGTGAAGCCGTTCACGCCGGAGATGAAGTGGGATATTACTCGCGATCCAGTGATTGATATCTTCAACGAACCGACTGCGCCCGGTGGGTGCGAGGCCAAGCTGACCGGCGAGAAGACTACTGTCGCCCCCTGGGTGATTGAGAAGGTGCAGGAAGGCATGCGCCGCGCCGTCACACATGGGACGTTGTCCATTGAGCAGGTGGGTTTTCAGAATGTGGATATTCCCGTCGCCGGGAAAACTGGCACGGCGGAGTATTGTGATGAATTCGCCGCCGCCCGCAACCTGTGTAAACCAGGCAACTGGCCGACGCACGCTTGGACGGTGGCATATGCCCCTTATGAAAACCCGGAGATCGCCGTCGTCGCTTTTGTTTACAACGGCGGTGAGGGGGCCAGCGTGGCCGGACCGATCGTGCGACGTATTATCGAAGCCTACTTTGAGCTGAAATCAATTGACGTCGCCCTGACAACTCCCTGAGCCGGGTATGTCCTGTCAAGTCAAATGAAAATGTTACCGAAGGGCAGGTAACCGCCAAATGAA
>CAZZFZ010000021.1:0-28050 GCA_964653835.1 uncultured Anaerolineales bacterium | reverse complement strand
GTATTACGAACAACGCGGCGATTTGAAGGCAGCCTTGCGCTGCGCAAACACTCTCGTTCAACTTGACCCCTGGCGTGAAGAAGCTTACGTCACTTTGATGCGCCTGCTTGCCGCCAACGGCGAGCGCAGCGCTGCTTTGCAGGCCTACAAGCGCTGCCAGACGATCCTGCGGGATGAATTTAACGTTGATCCTCTGCCGGAGACCCGCGAGTTGTGGCAGGCGATCAAGGCAGGCACGTTTTCACCCTCAACGCCTGCCCCGCCGCCGACTAACCTGCCCGCCGCCATCATCCCTCTGGTTGGGCGGGAAGAGGAATTGGCGAGGTTGAGTGAACGCCTGCTCAACCCGGATTGTCATTTGCTCACTCTGACGGGGGTGGGAGGGGTTGGCAAGACGCGCCTGGCGCTTGAATTGGGGAGACGCGCGCGTCACAGTTTTCCCGATGGGGTCTTCTGGGTCCCGCTGGCGGAGCTGGAGACGGTGGATGATTTATCCTTTTCCATCGCCAACGCTTTGCAGACTCCCTTGCGGGGTACGCAGGAGCCCGCGCGCGAGCTTGCGGAGCGCCTGCGGGGCAAGGAGTTGCTGCTCATTCTGGACAATTTTGAGCATTTGCTGGAAGGGAGCGCGATGCTGGTGGATTGGATGCGCCTCGCTCCCAAGACGGTTTTCCTGGTCACCTCGCGCAGCCCTTTGGGATTGCAGGTTGAGGAGGTGGTGCCGGTTGCGGGGTTGCCCTATCCTCCGGAGGGGAGGGTGGCATATGCGGAGGAATTTGACGCTGTGCGCCTGTTTGTTGAGCGCGCCCGGCGAGTGAATCCCGCGATTGAGTTTGGAGAGGAAAACCTGCCGGCGGTTGCGCGCATCTGTCAACTGGCGGAGGGGCTGCCCCTGGGCATTGATCTGGCCGCGGCCTGGGTACGGCATATGTCGCTTGAAGAGATTGCCCGGCGTATGCAGGAGAGCCTGGATGTGCTGGCCGCGGAATGGCGCGATTTACCGGCGCGGCACCGCAGCTTGCGCGGGGCTTTTGAGCAATCCTGGCGCCTGCTCTCCAGAAAGGATCGCCAGGCTTTCGCCCGCCTGGCGGTGTTCCGCGGGGGCTTCTCGCTCCAGGCTGGTGAGGCTGTCGTTGGTGTGGATGCGGCGCACCTGGCCGCGCTGGTAGATGCGTCTTTGTTGCAGTCCCCCCTTCCCGGGCGCTTTGCCTTGCATGAGCTGGTGCGTCAGTTTGCTGATGAAAAATTGGGAACGGCACGCCAGGAAATGCGCCAGCGTCATGCTGTATACTATGCCGATTTTTTATACCAGCGTTTTTCCAGGATGCTCAGCCCCGAGCAGGTTGCCGTATTTCGGGAAGTAGAACTGGATTGGGGAAATATCCGCGCTGCATGGCACTGGTGTATTGAGCAACAGGATGCCGATCGCCTGGCAGCCATGCTTCAACCTCTCTATATTTTTCTGCAGGGACGGAGCCATTTTGCCGAAGGGCTGGAACTCTTCACGCGTGCTGTGGATGGCTTTGCGGATTCGGCCGATGCTTTACTGCTTTTCTGGCGCCTTCAGGCGCGCCGCGCCGCCATGATTTGTTATACGGGGGATTACAACGCCGCGGAGACTGTGCTGCAAGAGGCGTTGACGTTCTTTCGCCGGCAAGGTGAGCGCGCAGAAGAGGCTTTTATCTTGCAGCAAATTGGAAGGGTGGCCTACTTGCGGGCGGATTATCCTTACGCAGAGCGCATTCTGGGTGAGGCTCTGGAGATCAGCCAGCGGTTGGAGGACGCTTTCGGCATCAGTTGGACCTATAACGCCCTGGGATTGGCGGCATACATGCAGGGCGACTACGATCGCGCTGAGACGTTGTTGCGTAAGAGCCGGGATGTGTATCGGGAATTTGGCGACCCCTGGGGAGTGGGGGTGCGTTACAACAATCTGGCGATGACGGCTCAGGCCCGCGGTGAGTATTCTCAGGCGGAAGACCTCTACAATCAGACGTTAGTTTGCTGGGAAGAGCTGGGCTACGCGTTGGGCCTGGCTGGCGTGCACAATAATCTGGGGCTTTTGTTTGAAGGGCAGAAAGAGTACGAGACGGCGGCGTATCATTACGAGAAGGGTTTGGATGTTTTTCAGCGCCTTAACCATCGTCATGGCCTTGCTTCGGCCTTGAACAATCTGGGCAATATCGCTGTGCGGCAGCAGGAATACAGCCGGGCTTATCGTTATTATGCCCGCTGCCTGGAAATCCGCGAGGAGTTGGGGGATCAGCGCGGGCTGTTGAGCGTGACCAACAACCTGGGGGGGCTTGCCGTTCGGCAAGGGGAGTTGGCCCGCGCCCGGCGTTATTTGCTCACTGTGATCGAAGCTGCCCCGCGGCATAATCTGCTCCCCATTGCTTTGGATAGCCTGGCTTCGCTGGGGGAAGTGTTCGCTGCTGAGGGCGATCATGATAACGCTGTAGTGCTTTGGGCGCATGTGGCCTCGAACGCCGCGACGGTGCAAGCCACCCGCGCCCTGGCCGAGGAGCGTCTTCGGGAAGCTGCCGAACATCTCCCGGAAGAGGAATTTTCCACGGCGAAGGTGCAGGGGGAGAGGCTAACGTTTGAGGAGGTCTGCCGGCTCGCGATGAAGATCGCTGGCGAAACATCCGCTTGAGTCAGCGCAATTCCCTGCCGAAGGGGAACAGCGCCAGGGGGATCAGCTTGAAGTGTTGTTTGGCGAAGGGGATGCCGACGATGGTGATCGCCAACACCAGGCCGTGAACCAGGTGAGAGATGGCGATCTCCCATCCGAGGACGGTCGCCCAGATGATGTTGAAGAGCAGGCTCAGGGGGTGGTCAAAATCCTCTGCAACCATGATCTCGCGCCCAAAGGGAGTCATCGTCGCCACGCCCAGTTTGATCGCCTGCCTGCCAAAGGGGATGCCGATGATCGTCAGGCTGACCAGCAACCCTCCGAGGATGTAGGCCAGGCCAGAAATCAGGCCGCCGAAAATCAACCAGATGATGTTGCCGATAAAGCTCATGCTATACCTCCAATAGGTTACATCCTTATTATACGAGGAAAGCCCCCCGGAGTTGCAGGGAGGCTTTCCAATGGGATCCTATCGATGGGGTTTCTGGAGAACTCTCGGGATTTGTGGTGTGAACCTGCCTCAGATTAAATTGCGGTCGGTCGCTTCCTGGCGCAATGCCCGCATGATGGTGGGGAGGTCCAGTCCGTGATGGCAGACGCCGCGCGCGGCTTGCAGCACCTTATCCGACCAGAGCGTGTTGCAGGTCAATACCTCTGGGTCGTTCATCAAAATCATTTGCACCAGTGCGCCTAAAGGGATGTCCTGTTCCTCAGGGATCTGGATCTCACAATCCAGGCAGGCCTGACACCGAGCGACATCAATCCCAGTTCGCTCTTTGACGATTTTACGCAGCGAGGGCATGGTGGTGCGCTAGACGGGTTGCAATTCGCGCGTTTCCGTCGGCTGGGGAGGGGAGAAATCATTGGGCAGCAAACCGGCCTCGGTGACCAGTCGGGGAACAATCTCTTCCCATCCCACCGCCATGATGTGAAAACCGTTCACGCCCTGCTTGGTGCGGATCTTTTCGATCAATTCCAGGGCGATCTGGAAGCCCTCCTCCGCGGCATAGCCTTTGGCGTCTGCTGCTTCCATACGCTTGAGCAGTGGCTCGGGGATGAAGACGCCCGGTACATGCTCGTTCATGTATTGGGCCATGCGGAGGGATTTGAGCGGCGTGATGCCGATCAGGATGAACACCTTGTCGAGAATATCCTGTTTGGCGATTTCGTTCAGCCAGATCTCCAATCTGTCGGCGTCGTACACCAGGTTGGTCTGGAAGAATTGCGCCCCGGCGTTGGCCTTTTTGTGCTCGCGCAAAGCCTGGATCTTCGGGTTGGAAGCAAAGGGCGAGGCCGCCGCGCCCAGGAAGTAGCGTGGGGGATACTTGATTTTGCGCCCGTCCAGGTATTTGCCTTCATCGCGCATCTTGCGCAGAATCCAGAGCATCTGGATGGAGTCGATATCCACCACGTCCATGCGTCCGCGGGGTGGAGGGGCCATGCACATGCTGTCGCCGGAGAGACACAGGATGTTGCGCACACCCAGGGCGGCCGCGCCGATCACCTCGGCTTGCAGGCCGACGCGGGTGCGGTCGCGCGCCGCAATTTGCATCACCGGTTCGGCGCCCGCTTCAATCGCCAATCGGCTGCACGCCCAGGAGGACATGCGCGGGGTGGCGGAGGGACTGTCGGTGAAGTTGATGGCGGCCACATACGGCCTGACCAACTCGATGTTGCATTGCAGTTTGCCTGTCTTTACAGTCATTGGCGGTGCCACTTCCGCGGTGACGACCATCTCCCCGTTCCTCAGCCTGCGCTCCAATTCAGAGACAGGCTCCTCGTAGGCTGGGGCGTGGTATTCGTCGTCGGCGTTCCACCACGCTGGCTGGCGGATGTGGCGGAAAACTTCATCCCACATCTGGTAACGGACCTCTCTAGGCTGGAAGAGCAGGCCCTTCAGCACCTTGCCTGTCCCCATTCTCCTGACCTCAGCGATCACATCTCCCCATGTCTCGGTGCCGACTTTATCCCAATCCAGGGGGGGCAGCACTTCGAGCAGTTTTTCCTCCCGCCCCATGGCGAAGGCGCGTTCATAAATCTTGTACCAGATGCACGGGCGCGTTTCATCCACATAGCAGTGTTCAGGGGTGGAGCCGCCGCAAGGCCCGTTGCGGATGCCTTTGGGACATTCCATCGGGCAGATGAAGCAGGTTTCCTGCAACAGGCAGTTGCCGCACATACGGCAGCCGAACAGTGGCCCTTTGATGGTCCTCTCCAGAGCGGCCAGCGCCCGGCGGCCAAAGGGCTCCTTCTTGAAAGGCAGGTAAGGCGGTTGCCACCGTCTTCCAGGTGTAAATCCAGGCATAGCTACCTCCTGACGGCAGGGGAATGTCTGCCGTCAAAGCATTCCTTTATAACAGTGGTAGCAAATACTCATATGCGCTCAGAGCGGCTTTGGCTCCTTCTCCTACCGCAATGAGAACTTGCTCGGCGTAGATGTTGGTGACATCTCCCGCAGCGAAAATCCCTGGTATGTTGGTGCGACATGCGGCGTTTACAAGGATGCGACCGCGCTCGTCGAGCGCCACCAGGTCGGCGACGATGTGGGAATTGGGTGTGAGCGCTTTTTCCACAAACATGCCGTCCGCGGCGATCTCGATCTGTTCGCCGGAAGGCTCTTCCAAAATCAGGGCGCGAGCGAACTCGTCGCCCAGGACTTTCACCACACGGTGTCCTTTGAGAATGGTGACCTGTGTGGCGCTTTGTAGTTTTTGCCCTAGTGGGGTGGCGAAGGCCTGCTCGTCTTCGCACTCGCACACCAGGTAGACCTTTTTGGCCACTGTTGCCAGCTCGGCAGCCGAGCGCAGCCCCAACTCGTCTTCGCCGATCACAACGACCTTGCGGTCAATAAAGAGCGGTGCGTATGAGAGAGCCGAATAGCACAGGCCTTTCATGGTGAACTCTTTTTCGCCGGGGACGTTCATGCGCACTTGGCGGGTGCCGGTGGCGATGATCACAGCCCTGGCTTCCAGCCGTGCGCCGCCGCGCGTGGTGACGACGAAACCGCCCTCGATTTGAGCGACTTTCTCCACCGCCTCGATGTGGCGGGCGAAGTCGAGATACTCTAATTCGTTGCGGAACTTGTTGACCGTCTCCAGGCCGCGGATGACCTGGTAATCCTCAACCCAGGGTAACGAGAGACGGTAGTTGGTCTTGCCTCCCAGGTCTTTGGATAGCAACAGCACGTTAAGCCGCTTGCGGATGGCGTACACAGCCGCAGTCAGACCGGCTGGCCCGCCACCGATGATGATCAGGTCGTACATCGCATTCTCCTTTCAAACTATCAATAAGCGGCCTCGAGGGTCTCGGCGTCTTCGCTCGGCTGGTCGTCATCGTCTTCGGGGGGATCGGCGATGAAGCCTTCGCGAATCATCATCCTGGTCAGGTCTCGTGAGCGCTGGATGATGTGCATGGCGCGTTCGAATTCCTCTTCGTAGGTGGTTTTAACGCGCGCCAGTCCTTGTTCAACCGCCTTCATAGCGACAGCGGCGGCCTCGCGCGGGAAAACCTCCCAGTCGTCCATAGTAGGCAGGAGATATTCAGGGCTTAACCTGTCGCCCACATGATCGGCAAGGGCGTGCGCGGCGGCGAAGCACATCTCATCGGTGATTGTGCGGGCACGTACATCCAACGTCCCACGGAAAATGCCGGGGAAGCCGAGTGAGTTGTTGACCTGGTTGGGGAAGTCGGAACGACCGGTGGCAATCACAGCCGCGCCGGCGTCTTTGGCTTCCCAGGGCCATATCTCCGGGACCGGGTTGGCGCAGGCGAAAACGATGGAGTCTTTTGCCATGATTTTGACCCATTCCGGTTGGATGACTCCTGGCCCGGGGCGCGAGAGGGCGATCACCACGTCCACCCCGCGCATGGCTTCGGCGATGCCTCCCTGACGGCCTTCGGCGTTGGTCTGGTTGCACAGCTTCCATTTATCTTTGTATTCGGCTTTGCGCGCTTCGAGGTCCTTGCGGTGTTTGCCCAAAATGCCTTTGCTATCTACCATGTAGCAATTGGCCGGGTTCACCCCCCACCCAAAGATCAAGCGCGAGCAGGCCACGTTAGAAGCGCCGCTGCCGATGAAGGCGATGCTGACATCTTCTTTTTTCTTGCCGACGACTTTCAGCGCATTGATCAGCCCTGCCAGCGTGACCGTGGCGGTACCCTGTTGGTCATCGTGCCAGATGGGGATCTCGGCCTTCTCCCGTAGGGTATCCAAAATGTAGAAGCACTTGGGCTGCGAGATATCTTCCAGGTTGACGCCTCCCATGCCGGGCTGGAGCATGAGCACGGTGTTGACGATGGCGTCCGGGTCTTTGGTGTCGAGCATGATGGGGACGGCGTCGACGCCGCCCAAGTATTTGTACAACAGTGCCTTGCCTTCCATCACGGGGAGGCCGGCCTTCGGCCCGATATCGCCCAGGCCGAGCACGCGCGTGCCATCGCTGACGACGGCAACGGTGTTCCACTTGTTGGTGTAGTCGTACACTAGGTCGGGATCGGCCTGAATGGCTTTGCAAGGCGCGGCGACGCCTGGTGTGTACCAGATGGCAAAATCGTTGAAGGAGCGCACCGTACATTTCAGCGTGGTTTCGATCTTGCCCCGGTAGAAAGGATGTAGCTTCATGGCGTCCTCGGCCGGTTTGGTGGCTTTCGCCAGCAGATCCTCGACGTTCATGGTGTCCCTTTCCTTTCAAGGCAATGGTTACTTCGCTGGTCAGAGCGCGGTGATCGTTGCCTGATCACTGGGTTAAGTACCCGTCGGCGTAGATCACTTTGTTCAGCAGAATCTGTGTTGTCTTCCAGATGGCCGCCTGTTCTGGATCTGCGAGATCGAAATCTTCGATTTGCGGCTCTTCCCCGGCTGCGGTGCGTTCGGCGATTTTGTTGTACAGGCGCGCCAGCGGTGTGGAGGTGTCTTTGGTTTCAATCCAGCGGATGACGTCGTTTTGTTTTTCGTCGAGCGGATTGGCGATCATCATTTGCAGGCCAACCCCCATCAACATGGCCAGGTAGACGCGATTGATCAGCGGACGGTTTTGGGCGGGTACAGCGTTGGAGACATTGGACAGGCCCACCGAGATCATCGGCGCGGGATCCCAGGCGTATTGCAACATGCGCACCGCTTCGATGAGCTCCGGGCAGTACTCCTGGCATCCGGAGACGGTCAGCACCAGCGGATCGATGATCACGTTTTCCATCGGGAAGTCGATCTCCAGGAAGCGGGGGATCAGCTCTTCCACGGTGATGCGCACGCGCTCATCCGCGGCCACCGGGATGCCAGCCACCCCCATGGTCAGGGCGATCACTTTGGCGTCGAACTGCTTGGCGAGCAGGGGCACTTTCTCCAGGCGTTCGGGCTCGGTGGATGTTGAGTTCAGGATGGGCTGCGCTTTTGTGATCGTGCGCAGGGCGGCTTCCATCCCGTTTACGTTGGTGGTGTCGATGGAAAGCGGCACATCCACCACCGCTTCGATGGTCTCGACGATCCAGGGGAAGACCTCCGCCCAGTCCTTCTTGCGCGGCCCCAGGTTGACGTCAATAGCTTTCGCGCCTGCCTCCACCTGTTTGACCGCCAGCTCCATGAAGAACTCGCGATCGCGGTTCTTCAGAGCCTCTTTGACTTTATCGGAAACGATATGGATATTTTCGCCAATGATGTACATGGGGGCGTCCTTTCTCCTCAAGGGAACCAGATCTAACTTTTTATAAGCGCCGCTTCCACGCTGGGGAAGTGGGAGAGATCGGTGTGGGGCAGGAACATGGCGGCCATAAAGGCGTCGTAAAAGGTGTTGTCCGCCGAGAGTTCGATGTAGGTCATGCGGCTGGCGATCTGACGGATGCGCTCGCTGGCGCGGTAATCGAGCAGGGCGTGGTATGCTCCGCGCACAGCGGTGTTGCCCAGGAACTCGAAGCGCTCCCAGGGCACATCGGGCAGCAGGCCAATTTGCACTGCCTTCTCGACATTGATGTACTGACCAAAGGAGCCACCGATCAGCAACTGGTGGACCTCTTGCAAATCGAAGCCCACCTGTTCAGCCAGCACGGTGAAGCCAGCGTAAATGGCCGCCTTGGCGCGCAGCAGGTTGTCGATATCCACTCGTGTGAGGACGATGTCGCGCCCGTGGGCGCTTTCGCTCCCCCAGACCAGTACATACTCCCGGCCGTGTTCTCCCTGACGGACGCGCTCGGTGGGCAGGGAGAAATTCAGGTTTCCGGCTTTATCGAGCAGGCCGGTGATGAACATCTCGGCCAGTAGGGAGATCAGGCCGCTGCCACAAATGCCTTTGGGTTTCACCCCCCCGATTACGCGGTAAGTCGGTTCATAGGTGGTGCTGTTGATCCACACTTCTTCGATGGCGCCGCGAGTGGCGCGCATCCCGTCGACAACACCGGCGCCCTCGAAAGCTGGGCCGGCGGAACAGGCGCAGGTGACCAGCCATTCGCGATTGCCCAACACCGTCTCGCCGTTAGTGCCCACATCCATAAACAGGCTGACTTCTTCCGAATCGGCCAGCCCACTGGACAGCGCCCCGGCGGTGATATCCGCGCCCACATAGCTGGCTACCCCCGGCAGGCACTCCACGCTACCTTCGGGGTGGATGAGCAACCCCGTTTCGCGGGCGGTCAGGCGCGGCGGCTGGTTGACGACCGGGATGAAAGGCGTCAGACGGATGCTGGCCGCGGGGATGCCCAGCAGCAGGTGCATCATGGTAGTGTTTCCGACGATGGTAGCTTTGACGATCTGCTCCGGCGAGACCGGCCCTTCCGGTCGTTTGACGCGTTTGCAGGCGGTTTCGATCAGCGTATTGATGGTATCCAGCACTCGCTGACGCAGTTCCTGCCCGCCATCGTTTTTACTGGCAAAGATGATGCGCGAGATCACATCCTCGCCGCGGGCGATTTGCCCGTTATATTCCGCGGTTTGTGCCCGCACCTGCCCGCTGACCAGCTCCACCAGCCAGACCGTCACGGTTGTGGTGCCAATATCCACAGCGACACCCCAAAGCGGGGACTCGGCCTCGACGTGGCCGGGGAGCAGGGCGATCAGCCGCGTCGGTTCATCGGGGGCCTGGCGGTTGACTTCCACAATGGCTGTCACCTGCCAGTTGCCCTCCCGCAGGGTTGGCCCAATCTGTTGCAGCGTGTGCAGGGAAATGGTGACCCGCGGCAGATCAGCCTGTCGCCGCAGTGCGATTTGCAGGCGCGCCCAATCGTCAGTCTGGTCGTCCATGCTGGGCGGGGGCAGGGTGAGAAGCACGCGGCGGATGGTTTGCGCGGTGTGGAAATCGTATCCCTCCGGCACGCGGATCGTCGCCGCGGTGCGGTCGGTGGTCAACCGCCGTTCGATCTTCTCTTGCAACGGCACGTGGATGGCCGCATCCCCCTCGACGACCGACTGGCAGGCCAGGGCAAATCCCGTCTCCAGGTCTTCGGCGGAGAGGCGCAGGGTGCTGCGGCGGCGGATGTCGCCCGCCGAAATCTGAACCACGCAACGCCCGCAGCGCCCCTGCCCCCCACATGGCTGACCGATCTCAACACCGGCCTGCCGGGCAGCGTCGGACACTAACGTGCCGGTGGGAACCTGAACGGTGAGGGGTTTTGGGGCCCCTTCCACCGTGAAGGTGAGGGTATGATCGGTCATGGGTACAGGGCTCCTTCGCCCCTGTCGATCAGTTTACATTGAGCACCTGCTTCATAAAGGCAGGCAGGTCCACGGCCTCCCGCGGACCGACGCGTATCTCCCAATCGGGGAGTTCTTCTTCCAGTTCACCGGAGAGCACGGCGACATGGCCGGGCAGCACCAGCCTGCGGTTATTGACTTTATCGGCGACGTGGAACTCTTTAACCGATTTGGCGATGCGCTCGGCGTCGAACTTGCCGGCTGCCCACGCGGTGAGCACCGACATCCCCTCGGCGTCCGTCACTACCAGCCAGGCGGGCAGGCCGGAGCCTTCCACCTCGTTGGCCACCGCAAAGTAGGTGATACTGAAGTTGGTGGTGACCAGCACTGGGTCCTCCGGTTTGGGGGCGTTGATCTCGTATATACCTGGCTGCACCTGAATGGGTTTTTGCGGATCGGTGTAGATGTTTTCGCGCAGCACCAGCAGCGGATAGAGCATTTCCGGTGCGAATGTGTCGAGCACGATGAAACCGGCATATTTGGCGATGTGCTGGGCGGCGTAGATGGCTTCTTTGCCCACATCGCCGCTCTCGCCGGGGAAGGTGATCACCGGGTAGCCCAGTGGGCGGAAGTTGGACTTGAGAGCCAGGCGACGTACCTGGGTGGAGCGCGCCAGCCATTCGGCCATGCCCCCGCCTTCCAGGTCGAGCACCATGTCTTCCACGCCCTTTTCTTTGATCTTCTGGGTCAGCTCGGCCAGATCGTCGAGCGAATCGGCCTTGATGGCCAGGGCGCACTTGTATTTTGCGGCCAGGTCGGCCATCGCCTCCCAGTTTTTGGCGTCGGCGGCGTAGATCAGCGGGGTATCGCCGCTGCAAGCCTGAAGGCCGGGTTCGAGCGCCTCTGGTTCGCCGATCAGGATCAACGGGCGCTGGGTGGCGGAGCGCGCCGCTTTGACCGCCGCGCCCAGGTCGCCATCCGCTTGCAGGGCGAAGCCATCTACGCTGAAATCCATGCCCACGTAGTTGACGGTGTAGGCATCGGCGGCGGCGATTTTCTCGGCCAGGTTGGGATCGCCGGCGGTGAAGCGGATGAAAATTCCCGGTTTGTTGTAGAAGGTTTTCTCGTGGCGGAAGAGCACCACCTCGTTACCCGCTTTGACCTCGTGGGTGTCTGTCTTTAGAGTCACCAGGCGGATGGGCGGCGCAGCGGAGGCGGCCAGTTGTTCCTTGGATTCTTCGCTCACGTAAGGACAGGCGGAAAGTTCAATCTGTTTGGCGGCCAACTTCATGGCGAAGGCCAGGCAGGTGGGGTAGCCGCATTCCTTACAGTTAGTTTGCGGGAGGAGTTTGTAGATTTGAATTCCGGTGAGGGCCATGATTTCCTCCTATGCAGGCATCATCAGTTCTTCGATGGCCGCCTCGACGCGACTGACGCTTTCGGGGTGCCGCAACACCAGGATATCCGCGCCGGCCTCCAGCAAGGTCACCGCCGTCAGGGTTTCCCAATGCACGGCGCGGGCTTGCCATTCACCCCAGGGTTCCGGCACCCCCTCGCCGACCTTGGATTCTTTGGTCTTCCAGGCTTCAAAACCGGGGGTGACGATCAGAGGGAATTGCGTCATGGCGTCGCCTTGCAGGGCGGCCAGGCGTAGGCGCTCCATCACCGAATAACCGTACTCAATGCCATACCCCAGCGCGCCGGTGGTGGGATCCATCAGGATGCGCTCAGCGGGCAATCCCATATCGGTGATCAGGATGTTGAGCTGCTTAGAGAGGTTGACGTCCATCGGCGCGCGCGCCTGGACGAGATGTTCATTGGCCAACGCCGCGGCCACGATAGTGCGGTAGTTTTTATCTTCGCAGATGCCCAGCACAAGGCGCTCGCCCTGGGTGGCTTCGGCGACCGGCACGAGAAGTTCGTTATCCTTCTCGGCTTGTCCAGGCCCCCAGACGATCAGCGGCAGCCCGCTGGCCTCCAGCACGCTCTTGACCGCGCCGACCGCCTCTTCAACGGTATCCTCCATACTCAAGGCCAGGACGATCAGATCGGCTCCCGAGGCCTCGGCTTGTCTGGCCCACTCTGCCGGGTCATCCATCGCCGCTCCCCAGACTTCACTCAGCAGCGGCGACCAATCTTCAGGGCGGCGGGATTTGATCTCGATCGCCACGACAGGCTTGTTGGGAGTGGGGTTCTCAAAGTGCATGAACGGCAGCGTGACCTGCCCTCCAACTGTGATGGTCTGCGTTCGGCTGCCTCCCTCCGAAGCCGTGGCGCCAATGGTGACAGCTCTCACGCTTCCAGGCCATTTGTCCTTGGGAATTTCGATCGGCATAGTTCCTCCATGTTCTTGTCCGGGTAATCAGGTCAATCCGGCTCGCTTGCGTGCTGCATCTCTTTTCTCGATAAATTGTTCCAGAGGAGGTTTGCGCGCGGCGGCCAGGCCTAGATCTTTGAGATCGTCGTCATCCGTGGCGGCCAGATGGCGGATAAGGTGGCGATAGGAGATCATGCTGGCGGGGTAAACGATGCCTCCGGCGTTGTGCGTCATATAGGCCACGCGAATACCCTGATCCATCATCACCTGCGCCGCAGCGGCCAGCGGAATATCGGGGGGTAATTCGGGCACCCCTTCGCGCATCACCTCTTCGGCGGTGAGTGAGCGGGCGTCCTCGCGCGTGTAAGCGCGCACCAGCTCCTCATAGCCGACCACCCCTAGCCCTTCCCCCGACTCGCCAAGCACCACCATTTCCTCCACGTTGTGTTCGAGCAGGAAACGGGCGATCTCGAGGATCGGCGTCTCCTGCTTGCAGGTGGGTACGCCAACGGTCATCAAATCACGGACGAGCTTGCGTTCTTTCATCGCCGGGGTGTCTCCTGTTGGGGTGGTTAGAAAATGGGATCCATGGTCAGGGCGGGGTGGTTGTGTTCCTCCAGCCAGGCGAGCAGCTCATCCACCGAGGTCACGTTGCGTTCATCGGCGATGCGGTTAAGCAGTTCGGGATCGCCCTCGCGCTCGCAAACCGCTCGTAATTCATCGGCCATGGTCTCTTTCAGAACCGAGGATATCCACACCACGCGCTTGAAACCGCCATCGGCGGAGATGAACTTGGGGCTGACGAGATAGAACTTGCCCACGCCCATCACGCCAGGCGTTTGCATGCCACCACCGGCAATGCCGGCCAGGGTGGAGAAGGTCATCCCGGCGGGGGTCATGGAAGTGTCTTCGCGCGAGACCACCATCACGCCGTTGGCTTCGGGGATGAGCATCACAATGCACTCAAAGCAACCGCAGGCGGTCATCGGGTTTTCCATAATGGAGTACATGGCAACCTCTTCCACCACGCCGTGTGAACCGACTTTGGCGTATTCGTTGGTGCCTTCCCAATAGCCTTTCTCCGGATCGATCAGTTTGCCGAGTTTGATGGGCTGATTGGGGCCGGTGGGGTTGATGTTGTACGAGGCTTTGCAGTCCAGCCAGTTGTAAGCACCGCACAGTCCCAGCCGTTCCGGTGAGACCACGCAGACGTGGTTGGGAGCGAAGGACTGGCACAGGGTGCAGGAGTAGAACTCCTCCACTTTGTCGTCGGTCAGGTCGGCCAGGCGTTTGTTGCGGTAATCGTAGGCGATGCGCGCCTTCTCCAGCCATTCGGCGTGCAGGTCGGGGTCGGTGACGATGGTCACCTGCACCTTGTCTACGATGGCGCCAAAGTCATCATGGAAGCGGGCGTGCAGGATTTTGGCGATGTGTTCCAGGGTGAAGCCTTTTTCCGCTGCGGTGTCGGAGATGCGGATCCAGGCGATATCGCGTTGACCGATGTGCTGTACACCGGAAGCGCCATTGACAAAGTAGTGGATCTGACGCTCCAGCACGGGTTCAAAGTCTTTTTGCATCTGACGCCCAGCTACCTGGACGACGATGCCCATGTCCATTGAGCCTTTCGGTTCAACCTGCGAGAAATCCGGGCCGATCACTTCGATCTTGCCGTCGGTGATGGCGTCGAGGTCGGTCATGAGCAGGTATTCGAAGCAACGGCTGTGCTTGCCGCCGAACTCCACCCGCAAATTGGCTTTGCGCACCACTTCGCCCTCAAACGCCGAGCCGTAGGGGACGGGAACATCCACGTTGGAAACCTTGACTTTGACCCCGCGCACTTCGATGCACTTTTGCACCAGGCGCTCGGCGCGCTCCAAATCGTCTTTGCCCTCGATCTGGTTAAAGGGCATGGAGACCACGTGCTCGTAAGTGGTCACACCGGTGGGTAGGATTTCGGGGATGACGGTGTCGGCAATCACCGGGAAGCCGAAGTTGATTGCCCCTGCGGCGGCGGCATATTTCAGATCGTCCACCTCGCCCAGGGCGAGCACAAAGGCGAAGACGCGCTCGCGGTTGTAGAGCAGGATGTCGCGCGCCTGGCCCGGCTTGAGGCCGCCGAACGTCAGCGCCGAGCGGGTGGCGAAGCCCAGCGCGTAGATGGCGCTGATGGTATCGGTGCCAAAGGGCACGGTGTAGGTGTCGTAGCCAAGTTCCACCCCCTCTTCAACCAATTGGTGGATGATGCTGCGCCCGTTGACGTTGCCAGAGAGGAAGCACAAGATGTTGCGACGTTGCAATTCGAGCACGATCTTGACGGCAACTTCGTTGGATTTTGCGCAGCCGACAATGGCGGCGAATCCGGGCATACGTCCATCCACCAGTTGAATGCCCCAGGAGCGCAACTGGATGTCGTCAATCGGGCCGTTCAGGTGCCCGTCGCTGTCGCCCTCACTCCCGTCGCCGTTTCCGTTGGGGCTGGTGAAGGCGGTCCCGCCAGCCAGCTTGAAGCCGGGCATAGGTTCTGGTTGCAGCCCATACACAAAGCGGATCGCCTCGATGGCTTCGGCGGCGAGCAGAGTCGCCATGCCGGAATCCAGCGTTTCGCCCAGATAGGGTGTCCAATGGGATTTGGCAGGCAGCGGGTGTAGCAAGGAGCGGGCGTGTTCGAGCACAGGCTTGAGCTGCCCCAGCGTCTCCACGCTGATGCCGGTCATCCCCAGGATGGTTGGCAGGTAGTACGCTGTGTTGGGGAAGGATACCGGTGTGTCTGGCCCTTTCTCCTGGAGCGCCTTTTCGAGCATGAATTCGGCTTCGGTAACCAGAGCCGCTGCGCCGCGAATAGCGCGAGTAGCAATGTAACGAGACATCGGGTACCTCCCTAATCCGCCGCCAGGCCGTAGATGGCTTCACGGCGTTTTTCAAGCGGCAGTGTTTCCAGTTCCAACATGCGGTGATCACCGCTGCGCCCAAATTTGCTGGGATCGTAGGCGGGCAGGCCCAGCGCGGCGCGCTTTTTATCGATATGCTCAAGCGTTTTCTGGATCATCTCACCGGTGTCAGGGATGAACTCCAGTTTGCCGCCGTAGCGCGCTTCCCATCCTTCGCTGATGTAGTGGAGCACTGCATCGCTATCGGATACGCGGTTGGGCATCCCGCTGACTGGAGAAGCTCCTCCGAAAATGACATACGCGCCGGAGGCCACACAATACGTCGCAATGGCCAGCGCTTTTTCGCTCATCCACTCAGGCGCCAGACCGACGGCGGGGATCTGATCGATGTCGTCGCCCAGGCCGCCTTCCTCAACAATTTGAGTCAGCACGGTCAGGATACGGGTGTTATCCACGCAGGAGCCCATGTGCAGCACGGGGGGGATGCCTATTGCTTCACATACCTCGCGCAGGCCGGGGCCAACTTCGCTCAGGCCCGCTTCGCCCAGCATCAATCCCACCTTGGCGGAGGCGATCGCCCCACAACCCGTCTGGACGATGAGTACATCCTGTTTGAGCAGTTCACGCGTCACGATGTTGTGGAGGTAATCTTGTGAGGAGCGTGGGTTGTTGCATCCTACGATGGCGGCGATGCCGCGGATACGCCCGGCCATGATGGCATCGTTCAATGGGCGGAACGAGCCGCGATACGAGCCGCCGAGCATGTAATTGATGTATTCGTGGGAGAACCCTGGAATCAGATCCTCTTTGATATCTGGTATGCGCGTTTTTGCTTTGTCCCGATTCTTGAAGTTATCGATGGCGACCTTGAGGATCTCTTTGGCGATGGTCAATGCCTTGTGTTCGTTGAATTCGATATGCGTGGCACCTTTGATACGCACTTTGGGAGAGGTGGTGATGATTAGCGTGTGGAAATTCTGCGCCAGGCCGACCAACGCTTGCATGATGCACTGGACATCCACCACCATGGCTTCGACGGCGCCGGTCAGGATGGCCAGCTCCTGATGGAGGAAGTTGCCCGCCGCCGGGATGCCCTGGCGCATGAGGATCTCATTGGCCGTGCAACAAATCCCGGACAGGTTGATGCCCTCGGCGCCAGCCTGCCGGGCGTATTCAATGATCTCGGGGTCTTGTGAGGCGGCCACGATCATCTCACTCAGGCTGGGTTCGTGCCCATGTACCACCACGTTGACCATGTTTTCCTTAATAACGCCCAGGTTGGCCTGGCCCAGGATGGGCGCGGGCGTGCCGAACAAGATGTCGGAGATGTCGGTGGCGATCATCGAGCCGCCCCAACCGTCGGCGAGGCTAGTGCGGATGGCGTGTTCGAGGATGTGTTCGGGGTCCTGATCGTCGCCGATATGGGTTCTGTGCAGCGCTTCAACCACTTCGCGATCCACCCCGCGCGGCACAACCCCCCGCTGGCGCCACAGTTGCAGGCGTTTCTCTGGGGCGCGGCGCACCGGCACGATCTCGCCGTTCTGTTGCCCAAATTGAGCGATATACAGGTCGGCCAGGTCGTTGGCGATCTCCTCCGGCGAGCGCCCTTCAATAGGGATATCGTAAAAGGAAGCCACCATGCGCAACTTGGCCACGTCGCGGATCATGTAACCCTCCGCTTCACCCTGGGCGGTTGCCTTAAGTAAGAAGGCCATGTCGCGCCCGTGATCGGAGTGGGCTGCGGAGCCAGCTGCAATGGCGCGCGTCAGGTTGCGTGCCTGGATGGTGTCGATCGTCGCGCCGCATACCCCTACAGAGCCTTCTTTAGTCAGGCGGCAAGGGCCCATCCCGCACTGTTTGCAGCACATGCCCACTGCGCCGATGTTGCAGGGAGCCATTTCGTCCGCCCTTGTGAATGCGGTTCCGATTCCCAGTTCCTCGGCGCGGATCAGCATCTCTTGGGCCGCTGGGTCAGTGCTGTAGTCGTGGATTTCGCGTTTCTTGGGCATTTCTCTTTACTCCTTGGAAACCTCTAATCCTTGGGAATTTTCTCGATCACCCCCAGGCCAGGACATGGCCACAGCGGCCTCCCCTGATATGCCGTCTGCTGGGCGAAACCGATGACTCGCGTTTGCTCGTGTACGGTTGTGTGGCGGAAATAGGCGTTCCCCTTGTCTCGCGAGGTAACGGCTTCCCCGCTCTCGTGTGGCAAAATCCATTCCCCCAGGTAGCCAGCCTCTTCGAGTGTCTTCCGAATCTCCGGGGCGCTGATTTTCTCTGGATCGTAGGTGACTTCGATGGTGTAAAATGCGCTGCTGGCATAGACCTCCTGTACCCCCGGCAGGTCCAGAAGCAACCGCCGTACTTCGCTGACGTGGTGGTCAGCATACAGGGTTGGTGCATCAAAGATTTGGGTCTCCATAGGCCCTCCAAAATATGAGTGAGTTGCAACTTGTTAAGTCATATAGACATCATAGCAAGATATGATTTAGAATAACTCGTGATAAAGGTCACGCTGTTAGGTGACAAACGTCCATTCCCGTTCTGAAACATTGCTGGCAAGCGGATTTTCTCTTAAGGCAGGGGGGGCTTTCTGCTATACTACGCATTAAAGCGTGATATCAATAGTTCATCATCCCGAGCGGGCGCGCCGTATTGAGGTGCGTATGGACATTCGAGCGGAGGACGCGTTGGTTGTATGAAGGTGGCCATAACGGGTAAAGGTGGCGTTGGCAAGACAACCCTGACCGCGCTGCTTGCCCAAATCTATGCGGATCGTGGGCGGCAGGTGCTGGCCGTGGATGCGGATCCCAGCCCGTGTCTTGCGGGGGCGTTAGGGTTTCCTCCCCAATTGCGCAGCAGGCTGCGTCCCATCGCTGAGATGGATGCGTTGATCGAGGAACGCACTGGCGCCAAGCCCGGCATGCTGGGGGGCTTTTTTACCCTCAACCCGCGTGTGGATGATATCCCCGAACGCTTCAGCGTAGTTCACCGCGATGTGCGTTTGCTCGAAATGGGCGCTGTGGACATTGGGGGTTCAGGCTGCATCTGCCCGGAATCGGCCATGCTGAAAACGCTGTTCACCCATCTGCTCTTTCGCAAGGACGATGTGTTGCTGTTGGATATGTATGCCGGCGTGGAACATCTCGGTCGCGCCACGGTGGACTTTGTGGACGCCATGCTCGTGGTTGTGGAGCCTACCCGCCGCAGCCTGGGCACCGCGGCTCAGATCAAAAAGCTGGCCAATGATATTGGCCTCACCCGTCTGTTTTTGGTAGGGAACAAAGTGCGCAACCCGGATGAAGAGGCGTTTCTGGCCTCAGAGACGCCAGGCGTGCCACTTTTGGGGTATCTCCCCTCGGATGAGAGAGTCCAAGAGGCTGATCGCCTTGGCGAGCCGGTGTACGATTATGTCCCCGCATTGCGGCAGGCGGCTGAAACCATCATGGAAAAGTTGGCTACACTCGAGGATGATAAGTCATGGCAATCACCATCGCATTAGCTGGCAAGGGCGGTGTGGGCAAAACCACTATCGCCGCTATGGTCATCAAGTATCTGGTGCAAAATCAACCTGGCAGTATCCTGGCGATTGACGCTGACCCTTCTTCCAATTTGCATATGGTGCTGGGGTTGGAGTTGGATTGGACCGTGGGGGATATTCGCGAAGATATGTTGGAGCAGGTGAAGACCTCGCTGGTGGCGGGCGGCGCGGCGATGGGCGCCCTCGCCGGAGGGATGAGCAAGCGCGACTATCTGGAGTATCACATCCGCTCGGCGCTGGCCGAGGGCAGTCGCTTTGACCTGATCGCCATGGGGCGCGGGGAGGGGCCGGGTTGCTATTGCGCGGTCAACCACAACCTGCGCGAGGTGATTGACAGCTTGAGCAAACATTACGCCTATGTGCTGATCGATAACGAGGCAGGTATGGAGCATCTTTCCCGCCGCACCACGCGCGACGTGCAGCACTTGTTGGTGATCAGCGACCCCACGCAGCGCGGCCTGGTGGCCGCTCAACGCATTGTGGATTTGAGCAAGTCGTTGAATATTCGTGTGGAGAATGTGTATCTGATTCTCAACCGCGTACCCGCGGGTGAGTTTCCTCCCCCTTTGCAGGCCGAGGTGGAAAAGCTAAACCTGCCGTTGTTGGGGTGCATCCCCGCCGATAGTGACCTGATGACGTTTGAGTTCAGTGGTCGCCCGCTGGTGGAGTTGGGTGATGAGTCGCCCGTCTACCAGGCTGTGGCCGAGATGATGGTAGAGATTTTATAACAAACCTGAGTTCGGGATGAGGTAGTTTTTCCTCTCTTAACGCAGATGTTGCTGGAGGCCCAGAGATTTTTCCTGTTTTTCTCCCATCCTCAATTTACGCAGCGACGCATGGCGCATGAGGGCTGTGCTCATCCTTGTTGAAGGATTTCACCCGTCAGGCGTACGTTTTCTAACACCCGCCCGGCGATTTGCGTTGATGTAGACCCCAGGCCGCAGGCAGGAGAGATCAGGCTGCGGGTGGCGAACTCCTCGGCGGCGATGCTCACGCCACGCCCGGCGGCCTTTTCGCAAAGGTGTTGGATCCCCTCTCGCAAACGGTCGGCCAGCTCCTGGGGAGTGGTTTCGGAAATCTGCTCGTTGTTCGGCACGATGCCCCAGCAGATCGCCCCGCCGCGATCCAGGAAGGCGCGCAGTTCGGTGGGGTAGAGGGCCAGGTTTTCCAGGTAGCCGTACGCGTCCAGGTTGAGGATATCGACCTGCGTGGCGAGCAACAGGCTCCAGTCGGTGTTGGCGCAGCAGTGTACCCCCGCGATGCCTCCCTCGCTATGGATGGCTTCGAAGACCTCGTTCAGGTAAGCGATGGCCTGTTCACGCCCCAGGCTGATGAACGCCGAGCCAAAGGAGGCCAGATACGGCTCATCTACGAAGATCACCGCGTTGGGGCGCAGGGATTTCAGTTGCCGAACCTGCCAGCGGGCGTTCATCGCCGCATTTTTTACAATGGCATCTGCCAGCATGTCGTTGTACAGGCTGGCGCGCAAATCCTGGTCGGTGACCGTCAGGCCAAACGAGATCGGCCCGGTCACCTGGCCTTTCGCCCACTCGCCGGGGTGTTGGTGCAGGGAATCCAGCATGGCGTAAAAGCCCGCCGCGTACTCGGGGCGCAAGGCGAAGGCGTCCACATCATCATCCAGGATCAACGTGTAGAAACCCTCCAGCGCGGAGGACAGATCGCCGCGGCTATCGAAATAGATTTTCTCTTTCGCCGTATCCTCTACGATGGCTGGCAGGAGGGGGGAATATTGCACGTACATGCTCTCGCGAAAAGAGCGCCGCGGCAGTTGAGGCCAAGCCGGGAGGGCGAGCGTTGTGGCTATATAAGTGGTCAGCTCCTCACTGATCTCTTTGTGAGGCAGAGAGCCAACATGGGTGGTGGTGAATTGGAATTCGGGCATAGGATTTCCCTCAGCGTGCATGTTCCCAATGGAGGGTTGCATTGTAGCACCAGCCTGAGAGGGTAGTCAATCCCGGCTCTTTGGTGAATATAGAACCTCCTGTAGGTTCTGGCTGGGAGTGTTCTCGTGTTAAAATGGAGTAAGAAAACCAATCAGAGACGCTCTAAGGGGTAGCAAATTGAGGAGAAACATTTATGACAACACCCGCAGATAAGATCATCAAGGTATACAGCACCGTGTGGTGCCCCGATTGTAAGCGTGCCAAAAAATTCTTTGGCGAGCAGCGCGTCCCTTATGAGAATATTGATATTGAGCAAGACCCCGAGGCGATGGCCTTTGTGGAGAAGATCAACAATGGCATGCGCATTGTGCCAACCATCGTCTTCCCCGATGGTTCCATTCTGACCGAACCCTCCAACGCCGAGCTGGCGGAGAAACTGGGGTTGCGTACCAAGGCTCAACACGAGTTCTACGACGCCATTGTGGTCGGCAGCGGCCCGGCGGGGTTGACGGCGGCGCTTTATATGGCGCGCGAGGGGCTGGACGTGCTGGTGATCGAGAAAGGCGGCCTCGGCGGTCAGGTGGGCATCACGCAGATGCTGGATAACTTCCCCGGCTTCGATGAGGGCATCGCCGGGGCGGAGTTCGCCGAGCGGCTGGTGCGCCAGGCGCGCCGCTTCGGCGCGGAGATCTTGCAGGCACAGGATGTCGTCCGTATTCATCAGGATTGCGGCTACCAGTGCGTGCAAACCGGCGATGGCTCGCAATACACCGCCAAGGCCGTGCTGCTAGCGACTGGGGCTAGCTACCGCCGTCTGAACGTCACCGGCGAGGAGGAGCTGATCGGAACCAACATCCACTTCTGCGCCACCTGTGACGGGGCTTTTTATAAAGGAAAGAAGGTGCTGGTGGTCGGCGGCGGGAACAGCGGCTTTGAAGAAGGGTTGTTCCTGACCAAATTCGCCACCCAGGTGGATATCGTCGAGTTTCTGCCGGAGGTCAAAGCCAGCCAGATTTTGCAACGTAAGGTGGCCGAACGCGAGGATATGCGTGTGATCACCAACCACGCTGTCAGGGAGTTCCGCGTTAAAAATAACCGCCTGGACGCCGTCGTGGTGGAAGATCGCGCCAACGGTGAAATCAAAGAGTGGCATTACGATGGCGTGTTCGTGTTCATCGGTCTGACGCCGAACGCTGATCTGGTCAAGGATCAGGTGGAACTGGATCGCTGGGGGTTCATCAAGACCGACGCTGCTCTGATGACCTCTGTGTCGGGGATTTTCGCCGCCGGGGATGTGCGCTCTGGTTCGACCAAGCAGGCGGCTTCTGCAGTGGGGGAGGGCGCCACCGCGGCTTTGAACATCCGGGAGTATTTGAAAACCGTTTGATCTGGCTACACCCTCCCGCGGGTTGCAAACCCGCGGGAGGGTGAGTTTGTGGGAGGTAGAGATGAAGCGTGCGGTCAGCATCAGCCTGGGAAGCTCAAAACGCGACAAAAAAGTGGTAGTGGATTTCAACGGCGTGCCGGTGCAGGTGGAGCGCATCGGCACGGATGGCGATGTGGAGAAAGCACGCCGCCTGTATCGCCAGCTGGATGGGCAGGTGGATGCTTTCGGAGTGGGGGGCGTGGATTTATACCTGCGGCTGGATGAGCGCGAGTATCCTCTGCGGGCGGCGCTCAAACTGGTAGAAGATGTGCGGAAGACCCCGGTTGTGGATGGCCGCGGGCTGAAGCACACCCTGGAGCGAAGCGTATTTGAACGGGTAGAACCCCTTTTGGGGGAGATTCCCCGTTTTCGGCAGGCTTTTGTCCCCGTGGCGGTGGATCGCCTCGGACTGGCGCAGGCTGTGGCGGAAGTCGCGGAGCGCGTCGTCTTTGGGGATTTGATGGTCGCCCTGGGGGTGCCGATCCCTATTTATGGCATTCCTGCGTTCAAGCGCGTGGCACGGGTGATGCTGCCTTTCGTCAGCTATTTCCCCATGAGTATGATCTTCTACGGCAGCGGCGGGGCGGAGCGTGAACCGAAGTATCTCAAATTCTGGCAGGAATCCGACCTGCTGGCGGGGGATTTTCTCTTCATGCGCAAGTATGTGGCCGACAACCTGAGTGGCAAGACGGTGATCACCAACACCACCACGGAGGAGAACATCGAGTTCCTGCGGGCGCGCGGCGTCAGGATGGTGATCACCACCACGCCGCGCTATGATGGTCGCTCTTTCGGGACGAACATGATGGAAGCCGCGTTGACGGCTTACGCCGGGAAAGGACGCCGACTGAGCGACGCCGAATTGAACGCGCTGATTGACGAGCTGGACCTGCGCCCCAGCGTGCAGTTTTTTGCCTGAAGCGTGATTATTTTCCTCGCTGGATGGCCCGCAGCGCGATGCGATCCACCACCGCGGGGGCGATCAGCTTGATCCACTGACCGGCTTTGCCGCGCAGGGTTTGCACATCCTCGCGTTTGCGTTTCGCCATCGCCCGGATGGTCAGTTGGGCGCAGCGTTCCGCCGTCATCACCCTGTCTTCCTGAACCGGGCTATCCCCCAGGGGCTGGCCGTCCGCCCCATAGGCGCGCGTGCGGATCTCCGATGCCACGAAATCGGGATACACCATCGTCACGGTGACGCCTGTTCCCATCAGTTCGATGCGTAGCGAATCGAAGAAGCCGACCAGCGCGTGTTTGCTGGCGGCGTAGCCGCTGCGGGTGGGCACGCCGGTTTTCCCCGCCAGGCTGGAGATCACCACGATGCGCCCGCGGGTTTGCTTCAGGTGGGGCAGGGCGTGGTAGGTGCAGTACAGGCTGCCGAAGTAGTTGACCTGCATCAGACGGTGGAACGGTTCGAGGGCTTGCATTTCGTCAAAGCGAGCCCACATCGAAATGCCGGCGTTGTTCACCAGCGTATCAATGCGGCCATATTCGGCGAGGGTGCGGTCAACGAGCGCCTGGCATTGGGCCGGATCGCTGACGTCGGTAAGGACGACCAGCGACCGCCCGCCGCGCTGTCGGCATTCCCCAGCGACTTCTTCCAGGCGTTGGGCGTCGCGCGCCGCCAGGGTCAGCCAGGCTCCCTGATCGGCCAGTTGCAGCGCCATCTCGCGCCCGATGCCGCTGGACGCGCCGGTGAGGATGACCACATTTTCGCGAAAGGTGTGCATTGCTCGCTTCAGTTTTTATTAGCGAATTAAGGAAAACTTACGAAAATCTCCATAACACTTCATGCCAGGAGGGGGTAAACTGATCCTAATCTTATCATTGGACAGGTCTGATGCAAGGCGATCCTTCTTCAAAACGGCAATACCCTGATTATTACGAGCGGGCCGTGCCCGTTGTGCTTGGCCTGTTGGTGGTTTTAATCCTTGGCCTGGTGGTTTTTAGCGTGGCCGTAGCGCTCGGCCTCTTGCAGTGGGGCTGAGACATTTGACGATGACGGGAGCATGGTGATGAATTTTCTGAATACTTATTTACCTTTTCTTTCCTCTGTGGTCAGCTTTGTTTTCGCGGCGGCCGTGTTCCGCCGTTATGCCCGGCGCAAGGGCAATCATCTGCTGTTGTGGGGGATTGGGATGGTCTTCTATGGGATCGGCGGCTTTTGTGAAGGGTACTACGGGGCCTTTGGCTGGAACCCGCTGGTGTTCCGTCTGTGGTACCTCTTCGGCGCGATCCTGGTGGCTGCCTGGCTGGGGCAGGGGACGGTTTTTCTGTTGTGGAAGAAATGGGCGCGCCCGTTGATGGCCTTGCTGCTTTTGGGGTCGCTGTACGGCGCGTATAAAATCTTCACTGCCCAGCTCGACCCCACCATGTTGACCGCCGGAGAACTGAGCGGTCGCGCTATCGTCACCCCCGGTGTGCGCGTGCTGACGCCGTTTTTCAACATCTATGGCACGCTGACGCTGGTGGGTGGGGCAGTGTACTCGGCCTGGATTTTCTTCCGCAAGCGGGTGTTGCTGCACCGCACCATCGGCAACGTGCTGATCGCGGTGGGGGCGCTTTCTCCGGCCTTTGGCGGCGCGTTCAGCCGCATGGGTATCCCCGCAGTGTTGTACATCAGCGAACTGCTCGGCGCGGTGTTGATGTTCCTCGGCTTCCTGCGGGCGACCACGCCGATGAAAGCAGAAGATGCGGCAACTGTTGTTGAGGCAGGTGTGGAAAATGGATAGCGAATCACAGATTTGAGGTTGAGAAGTCCTGGCCGCGGCCAGGACTTTTTGTTTGCTGCAACGGTTGCTGTTTTTTAGATCAAGTTGTTCAGAATATATTGTGTGAGTTTGTAAAGGAGTGTGATTGCAGCAGTGCCGATGAGCAACCAGAAAATAAAACCACAGGTAGCGAATGAGCTTTCCCAATATATCTTTGCAGCAGTCAGGTGGGGGTGGGCGGCATCGGGGAAGGCGTCAAGAGGCTTGTTCTTTCTGCCCATTTTCATGCGGCTCGTGCGAATACCGCTCAGGATGGTGCCGAACACACCAGCGACGAAAAAACCATATACAGCGCCGAGACAAAAATAGTAGTCTGCTGAGTGTATCATTCTAAGCTGGCCTCACTGAGATAAGATATACTCGGCCTAGAACATATGTGCTAAAATAAGGGGGATGTTGGATTTCCTGCTGGGTGTTGGTAGCATTTTTGACTGGATTACACCCCTTTGGGCCTTTCTGTTGGATTTGGTTTACGGCCCAGCTGGCGATTTTGGGGTTGACGCTTACGCGGGTTGGGGGCGGCGAGACATTGAGCGTTTACTCAAGCGGCATGGTGTGAAAGTTTGGGGGTTAATGTACACCATCAGCGGAGACGTTCTTATGTTTACAGTCAACCGAGCACAGGCGGAATTAACCTATATGGTGCTTCAATATGCGGGTGTACCCATTCTGTATGCTCCTGTTTCTCCCACTTAGACTGCATGAAGATTATATATCAACTAATCGTTGGGCAGAAGATGGTTTCAATACCCTCCGACAAATTGGATTGTGGTTGTTTTTACTGCGCGGCCTGCCACCACTGCCGGGTGAGCTGAATGTGTCCCACGTGAAGGGCGGTATGCTCCAGGGCGTGCAGCAATCCCCAGGCGGCAGTTTGTTCGCGCTGGTGGCGCGGCGAGTAATGGGCCTGACCCAACTGCTCGATAGAGATTCCCTCCAGCAACCTGGAGACGTTTTCCAGGCTTTCGTCGAGCAGAGCGTGCAGTTGATCGTGATCCAGACCCCGGGCGCGGAATTCGGCTTCCCGATCCTGCCCGGAGGGACGCCCCAACACCACCTCGCCGATCAGGTATTGTTCCGTACCGGCCAGGTGAGCAATCAGCACGTTGATAGAGTTGGCATCCGGCGCGGGAGTCCAGTCGAGGGCTTCAGGGGGCAGGTCGGCGATGGCCTCCCAGGCCAGTCGATGCAGGTTGGCGAGTTTGGTGAGGTAAACTTCGATCAGAGGGTGCATGAGTAAAAGGGGGTTAGCGCTCGGCGCGCAGCTCTGCCTGCCATTGCTCAAAGAACGCGGTCAGAAAGCGGTCTCGCCCTTCGGCCAGCGCGCGCCCGGTGGGGGTGAACATGCGCGCTTTCAGTTTGCGCAGCTTGAAGAGATATTCGTGGTAGGGGGTGTGCGCCTCGCCAGGTTCTTTTTCGCCCGTTTCCAGGAAACGCTGCGATGGTGAGGCGTAGAGCGGCTGACGGCTCTGGACGGCGTAGGCAATCGAGCGCGCCGCGCCGATCGCCCCGATGGCGTCCAGCTTGTCGGCGTCGAAGAGCACCTTGGCCTCCAGTGTTTGCGGTGCTTCGCGGTCATCGCGAAAGCGGTGGGCGCGGATGCAGTGTTCCACGGCCTGGATGCGTTCATCGGGCCAGCCCTCGGCTTTTAGGGTGCGACGGGCGAAATCGGCGGCGCTGTGATGGTGGGATTCGCGCTGGCCGCTGTCCGTGGTCGATTGCCCGCCGTCCACATCGTGGAGCAGCGCTGCGGCGCGCACGATTTCCAGATCGGCGCCCTCGGCTTCGGCGATCCGTTCGGCCAGGCGGTAGACGCGCAGGATGTGGTCAAAGCCGTGGACGGGATCGCTGTCGGGGTACCAGGCGCGTGCGGTCTCAATTGATAACATAAGTCGTGAGCACATACGCCAGCGTGCCAAGAACCAGGAGCAGCAATAAGCCACATCCGAAGGCTTTGAAAGTGAATTTCAAGATCGCCCGGATGATCGCCCAGATCACTGCCAGGGCGAGGATCAGCATTGCGATGGTTGCGAATTCCATGAGATTATCCTCCAATGGGGTAGACCCGGCCGCGTTTAATCACGGTTTGGACCAGGTTGCCGCCGAAGCGGTAGCCCAGGTGACGGTAGTCCGAGACGTCGAGGATGAGCACATCGGCCAATTTGCCGGGTTCAAGCGAGCCGATTTGATCTTCTCGTCGGATGGCCGCGGCAGCGTTGATCGTGGCGGCGGCGATGGCCTGGGCGGGCGTCAGGCGCAGGTAGCGGCAGGCCAGGGCGATGGCGAATTGCATGGATTCGCACCAGGCCGTGCCGGGGTTGAGGTCGGTGGCGATGGCCAGGATGGCGCCCGCGGCCAGCAGGTCTTTGGCGGGGGTGTATTGCCCCTCCGCCAGACCGAAAGGCGTGCACGGCAGCGAGACGGCCACGGTGTCCGAGGTGCTCAGGGCGGCGATATCCGCCGCGGAGGTCACCACCAGATGATCGGCCGAGGCCGCGTCGAGTTCGGCGGCCAGCGTGGCCCCGCCGAGGTTGTCGAACTCGTCGGCGTGGATTTTGAGGGGGAAGCCCAACCCGCGGGCGGCCTCCAGGATTTGACGGGATTGCGCCAGGGTGAAGGCGCCGGTTTCGCAGAAGACGTCCACGAAGGGGGGATCGGGGATTTGGTGATTGGGATACTGCTCCCACCATTCTCGCACCGCGGGGAGCATCTCTTCACAGACCACGTCGGTGTAGCCCTGGGGGGCATCTATAAATTCCTCCGGGATGGCGTGCGCGCCGAGGAAGGTGGGAGCCAGGTCGAGTGGTTCCTCGGCGTTCAGCTTCAGGATGGCCTTTAGCATTTTGATTTCGGCTTCGGTTTCCAGGCCGTAGCCGCTTTTGACCTCGGCGGTGGTGGTGCCGTGGGCGAACAAGCGCCGCAGGCGGGGGCAGGTTTCGGCGATGAGCTGATC
>CAZZFZ010000020.1:0-28595 GCA_964653835.1 uncultured Anaerolineales bacterium | reverse complement strand
CATCTCATCCCCACCGGCCTGGCGGTGGATCAGGTGTTGCGCGATATGGGGGTGACAGTCATCGCCGCTGGCGTGGGTAATGCCGAGTTACAGTTGAAGATGATTGCCGATTTCGGCGTCAGTGGTTATGTGGGCACACCCTCGTGGTTGATGGCGTTGCTGGAAAAAGGCGTTGCGGCGCAGCCGGATTTCGCTCAACGCCTGACGTTGAAGAACGCGCTGCTTTCGGCGGAACCTTTGCCGCCCTCCATGCGCCAGACTTTTGTGGAGCAGTATGGCCTGCGGGCGTTCAATGCGTATGGCACAGCCGAACTGGGTTTTCTGGCCTACAACCTGGAAGGCGGGTTGGCGATGCGGCTGTTGGAGAGCGCGATTATCCAGGTGGTCAACCCCGAGACCGGCGAATCCACGCCGCCCGGTGAGAGCGGCGAGGTGGTGGTGACCACGTTTGATCAGGTTTATCCACTCATCCGTTTGGGGACGGGCGACCTGGCGCTCAACGTCGACCCCGCTCCCGGGGAGAGCCGTCAGGGTGAGCGTTCAATTATTCTTGTAGGGCGTGTGGGGGATGCGGTCAAGGTGCGCGGTATGTTCCTGCATCCCAATCAATTGCGTTTTGCGGTCGCTCAGGTCTCCGGCGTGAAGAATTTCCGCGCCGTGGTGACTCGCCCGGCGAACCGCGACGAACTGGTGCTGCAATTGGTGATCGCCGAAGGGGTCGAGCAGCCCAGCGTGCAAGCCGCGGTTCTTGAAGCTGTGCGCTCGGTTTGTCGGTTGAAAGCGGATGCGGTGGAGTTTGTGGAGGGGCTGGAGGGGGAGACGCTGATTGAAGACCGCCGCCAGATGACGTGAGATGCGAGTGCTGCCTCTTGGCGGAACTAAAAAACGCCCGCAAGGCTTGACCTTGCGGGCGTTGTGTTTCCTTTTATCCGCAGCCTCCGCTGGTGGGGGCGCGTTTGATCTCCAGTTTGATCTTGGGTTCGAACTCCAGGTGTTCAAACTTTTCCGGATCGGGGTAGGCTGCCGGGCAGCCTGCTCCGAGTGCGATGGTAAAGTTGTAGCGTAGTTCGTCATCCTCGGCGTCTTCCTTTTCGCCCGCGCAGAATTCTTCTTCATACGCGGTGCCGAAGATGCTCAACCAGTTGTTGATACCGCCCTCCAGGATGTACACATTGGGGACGGACTCGGCCACCATGATCTTCCAGGCTTCGGTGGCCGCTGTTTCGTCGTTGCTCATCACCACAAAGACGGTGTTGGCCGGTTGGGCGATGAAGTCGTGGATGTGGTTGGGAATATCTTCCAGAGGGATGTGAACGGCATCCAGCAGGTGGAAGATGTTGTAATCCGCTTCGCTGCGCACATCCACCATGATCAGGTTGAGTTTGTGGTTATGGATGGTGCTCAACAGTTCCGCGGGGGAAATTTGAACCGCGCGCTGGTTGAGCAGCGGTTGCTTCTCTGCGGCGATCATGTTCCACCGATCCATCGTGGTAGGCTGCCCGATGGTGGCGATGCTCACAGCCAGGGCGACCAGCACTATCGCACCGATGTAGCGGGCTTTGGGCTCGGCGTTAGGGTCTTTGCCGCCGAATTTGGCTTCCAGCTTTTCGCCACCCCACAGCATGAAGATCGCCATCAGGGTGACGATGACCACGATCACACCGGTGGGCAGGTTGAAAACATCCATCAACGTCAGCCGTCCGTAGTATCCGCTGGTGTTGAAGAAGTGGGTGAAGTAGTCCACTGTCTCGCTGAAGGTGAACACGCCCACCAGACCGCCAAGCACAAAGAAGACGCCGTCAATCTTGAAGGTAGCCAGCGCCACCAGCGAGGTGCCGGGGCAGAAGCCACCCAGGATAAAGCCGACGCCCATGATCAACCCGCCCAGGATGCCCGACCACAGGTAAGTGGGGTTGACCCAGATCAGGTTGTAATCCAGCAAACCGAGCGCCGCTGTGCCAAAGATCAATAACATGGCGACCACGATGGCAGTGAAGAACACTTTGAAGACCCGTAAATCCTTGAAGTAGAACTGCGCTGCCAGGGTTGGGGAGTGGTTGAAGCCTGAGCTTTCCAGTACGTAGCCAAAGGCAAAACCGATAGCCAGGAAAACCAGGTAGGTTGCGGGCTTGCCGATGAGAGATTCAAGATGCAGAGGAAAAGGAATCATGGCTGGTCTCCTGTCAGTTCCAAAGCTTTCGGGCGAAGTAGGCCAGGGCGTAGGCGCCGCCGAAGATGGCGAACATCACCACCCAACTGCCTGCGGAGAGAGTCGCCCCGCCGGAGAGAGCCTGCCCCGAAGTGCAGCCGCGCGCCATGCGAGCGCCGTAGGTAAACAGAATACCGCCCAGGAAGGCGAACAGCCAGCGTTTGCGAACCGAGATGTTGGGGCCTTTGTTGGTTTCAAATTTGGTTCGCCCGTTGATCAGCCCGGAGACGAAGCCTCCGATGAGCACACCTGTGGTGACCATCACGATCCAGTTGTCAAGCGGGTTGAGCTGGCCTCCGGCCATTTTGATCAGGTAAGGGACCTGATCGACGTGATTGGGGGCGATCTTATCTTCGATGAAGGCGACGTAACGGCTCAACCCGCCAGAGGCGCCCAGCCCGCTGCCGGTGATGAAGAACGAGGTAAACAGCACCAGGCCGAGCAACACGCCACCCAGGTAAGCGTTCCAATAGGGTTTGGAGGGGCGGTTGAAAAGTCGTTTGAACCAACTCGTTTTGGTTGGGACGTTTGTTGCAGTGCTCATGCTTCGGATTCCTCCTCGGCTGGGGTGTAAACTTCCACATCTTCCCAGCCCATAATCATAGCCTGGATACCGGCCAGCGGAGTGTGCCCTGTGGTTGTCAGGTAAACGTGCATCACAATGAAGGCGGCGAACAGCCAGGCGGTCAGCGTGTGCAGCGGCGCCAGGAAAGGCAACCCGCCCAGAGCGCTGGAGATTTCTGGCCAGCGTTGAGCGCCCCATATCAAGGCGCCGGTGATGATCTGCAAGGGCAGCAACACATTCAGGATGGCGAAATAGGTCGCCTGTTGCAACGGGTTGAGCTTGCGGTCGGGGCGTTTTTCGAAGGGATGCTCCTCGCCGCGGAAGATGCCCTTGAGGTAGAACATCGCCTGCGTGATGGCCTGATCGAAGAAACCGCGCGGGCGGGGGATGAATTGCTTGATCTCGCCACTGGCCAGATGGTAGAACAGAGCGAGGAAAGCGTTGATGACCAGGATTGCCGCCAGCACGTTGTGAACTAGTACCACACCGCGGAAGCTGAAGATCCCGAAAATATCCGGTTTGTGGATGATCAGCCCGGTGAAGAGCAGTAGCACAATATCAAAGGTTTGCAGCCAGTGCCACAGGCGTTCGTAGACGGTGTAGATATAAACTTTTTCGGTTGGGTGCTCATGTTTGCCTGATTTCACAACGGCGTAGAAGCGCAAACCGCCGTGAGCGAGCACACCCAGCAATACACCGACGAAGATCAGCGCACCGGCCATATCTACCCAGGCGACGCTGTCGTGGCCAAGAACATACAGTTTCTGGTTTTCGCTGCTCGGCTGGTAGTACAGCGCGCCGTTCTCATCCAGGAACATTTCGCCGTTGATGACCACGTTGCTATCGGGGACGAACTCCGGCATCACCCCGCCGGGCACATAGGCTGCCAACTGGATGGGTTGCGTGATACGAGAATCTGCGCTGTGGCAGGTCGCGCAGTCTTTGGTGACCCATTCCCCTTCGGCGACATCGTGGTTAATGCTGTAGGGTTGTACCTCGCCGACAATGCGCGGGTTGCTCAGACCAAGGTATTCCAGGCGCTCTTTGACGAATTGCTCTTTTTCCAGGGTGTCAATCACCAGCTCGGAGCTATCCAATTGGCCATTCCCATCTGTGTCGAAGCGCAGCAGGATGCCGGGGTGGTAGTCTCCGTTATCGTCGAAGTAGACGGCTTGCAGGTCGGTCAGCCGGACGGGGCGTGGCGGGTCGCCGTACACCCAGTACCAGGTGGTGATCAGGTTATGAGGGGCCAGGGTGGTGTTGCCATCAGCGTTGCGACGGGGCAGGAGAATGGGCTGGTAACCGGTGAGCAATGAGGTGACTTCGCCTGCCTCGCCTTCTACGCCTCGGCATACTTTGTGGGCTTCACCGTCGAGGGTGAGCACGGTCCAGTCGTGCTGCATGTTAGCCGAGGAGTAGATCTGGGGGATGTGGCAGCTCTCGCAACTGACGGCCTGCATGTGACGATCTTTGTAAGGCAGCCAGTTGTGCGTGTTTTCGATGCTATGGCAGGACTCGCAGCGCCGCATGGTGTTTTTGAGTTCGGGGGCTACCGTGTCCTGGGCGCTATCCCCGCGGGCGAACTGGTGCACCGGCTTTTGCAGGTATTCGCCGATATCCAGCCGACGGGGGTCAAAGAGCAGGTGCTCGGGTTGTGTGCCTTCCGCTTCCTGGTAATAGAGCGGGTTGTTGAGTGAGTAGTGACAGTCGGTGCAATCAAGCAGACGCTCGGCGTGGACATCCCAGCTGCGGTCGAGCTCGTCTTTGTTCGCCAGGTTCAAGCCGGAGGCTGAGAGACGCTGCGGGGAGATGATTTGCCCGGTGGTGATGGTGCTCCAGCGTTCCGGGGAACAACCGTCGGTCGCCAGCGGGTCTTCGATTTCGTCGTGGACCAGCCCGTGACACACGCCGCAGTTGGTGTTGGTGGGGTCCTGGATAGTGACGTAGCCTTCAGCCAGTTCCCCCGCTTCGTTGAAGGCCGCCGGGTTCCACACGTACTCGCCGTTCACTTCCTCGACGATGCCGGTACCCAACAGAGTGGCTGTGTTGGCCCAGCGGAATTCGCCCTCGCGAAGGGCCTGGGCGCGCGCCTCGGTGTTGGGAGAGGGGGTGTGGCACAGGAAACAGTTCATCTCCACCACGCCGGATTCTTTCCAGTCCCAGGGGAGCAGTTCTCCCGTCTCCGGGTCGTGAATGCTGGCCTCGGGATTGCTGGCGTCAGGGCGTAGCGTGACCAGCGGTTCGCCGTCGCGGCTATAGACCGCCGGCCCGCCGCCGACATGACGCACGCCGTAGATTTGCAGCCACTCTGGTGTGGTCAGGTCAATCCACTCGTCCCCTACCGGGGAGAGATAGCGGTATGCGATGGGATTCCATTTTCCGAAGAACCCGGGACTGATATCCCAGGCGCGGCCACTCGCGGTTTGTCCAGGCTCGGTCAGGTCGCTGACCCCCGCACTGGCATGGAAACTGTGTTCTTCGATGAAAGTGGTGTTGTGGCAGGAGCCACAGGTTTTCATCGTGGAGATCGCTCCGCCGCTTTCGAGAACGTTGACGCCGTTTTCATCGAGAAGCGGGAAGTGCGGGTGTATAGGCGATGGCTGTTGCGCTGCGCGGCCTGCCTGGCTCGCCTTGACGATTTGCTGCGCTGTGGCTGCCCCCACGATGAGCAGCACAAGCGTCAGGATAATCACCAGGATGCGATGGGGTATCGGGAAACGTGATGATTTTTTCGAGAGCATGGTGCGAAATGTCCTTGTGATCATTCGTGGGCAGCGCGCCCCGTTCGGGGACACGCTGCCGCTCAGGCTAGGGCTGATAATTGTTCGACTGGAAGCGTCCGCCCCACTCGATGGGGTCGCCGTAATAGCCCAGGGCTTCCCAGTCCATGCGTCCTTCGGGCCCATGGCAGTGGTCACAGGTCAGGGCTTCGGTTGCGGGCCGCACGGTGTGCGTGACGGGCCAGTACATCCAGGTTTCGGCGAAACCATACTCGCCGCTGAAATCCAGGCCAACGATGTCAGACCCGAGTTGCAGGGCGGAAGGCCAGTCAAACGTGCTCCAGAAGCCGTCTTCGCGCGCTGTGAGCGGCTGCAAAAGGTAGTTGTTGACTGTGTCGTACGGCTGCTTGGCCACATGGATTTTGAAGGGGAAGATCAACGCGTTGGGATCGTCGATATCGCCCGCCGGCAGGTTGATCATGGTGGGTTTGGTGGGGTCGATCTTATCCCCCAGCAGGTAACGGTACGCCAGGTTGCCGTTGAACCATGCGTACGTGGGCTGGAAGTTCATGTCGTATTCGAAAGACCCTTTGATCTTGAGATAGGTGTAGTGGTCTTCCTCGATGTCGTCCCGACCAGCGGTGGACCAATCCCAGTAGACTTTGGTGGGTTCTCGTGTCCCGATGTCGGGGATGTGGCAAGTCTGGCAGGCGACGGTGCGGGTGTGGGCGTTGATGCGCTCATCGGCGTGCAGGTCGCGGTTGTGGCAATCGGTGCATTCCACCTGTTCTTCGGGGTTGATGGTGTAATTATCGGGAACCAGCCGCCCGAGGATTTGATGGTCTTTGGTGATATGGCAGTCGGTGCATTGGAAATCCATCCCGCCCATGTGGACATCGAGATTGGCTTCCGGGTAGTAGAGGTGTTCGTTGAGTTCGCCGTGCTTGACGGCGTTACCGCCGCCGCCGTCGAAATGGCAGGCGCCGCAATTCTCACGGGTTGGGTTGCGCACGCTCTGCGCCGCGGCCACCAAGTCAATGCCCTCAGCGGGGTAGCCGTAGTCCCCCTTGGCGTATAGATTCAGATCAGCATGGCAGGCCAGGCAATCCACGTTGGTGGGGTCCTGGAAATCGAAGTTCTCGTCTTCCCACCCGTAGCCGATGTGGCAGGCAGTACATTTTTTCTGATTGCCCTGGGTGCCGATGCAGAAGTTGTTGATTTGATTCTTTTTGCCGATTGTGACCGGGCCGTCACGCCAGGGGACATCGAAGGGTTCGCTTTCCCAGGTCCAGTGGGTAGTTGCCATGACTTCATGAGCGGCATCTTCGTGGCACTCCAGGCAAGCGCGTGTCACGTCGGCGCCGCTCTCGAAAGGGCCCTGGATGATGGGCGTGTGGTCGGTGTGGGGCAGGTGAAGGGGCAGGTTAGCCTGTGGATCGTCGTTGACCCGGCTTTCCGAGTTGGCCCGGATAACCAGGATGATGGGAACGATGATCACCGCAAGCGTGACCAGAAGACCGATTAACCAGATGTATTTGTTGTTTTTCATACAGGTTACCGTTGTGTGGAGTGTGTTGATGCTTCTTCGATAAGGTTTGCGCCGCGTGATAAGCGGTTGTGTAACACATCTCGCAGCATGTCCAACGCCTGAATCAGGGCGGGGTCTGCCAGGCGGTATTGCACATTGGTGCCTTCGCGCCGGGCTTGTACGAGATGGTGTTGACGTAAGATTTTGAGATGTCGCGAGGTGGCTGGCTGGCTGATGCCAATTTTTTCGGCCAGTTCGGTGACGTGATGGGCGCGTTCGGCCAGGGTGTAGAGGATCAAAATCCGCCGCGGATCGGCCAGCGCGGAGCAGATTTGGGAATGCAGTTGAGCGACTTCCTCAGCAAGGTGGCGGTTATCCATAGCTAACCTTATGCGCATAAGCGAATACATATGCGTAAACATGTTAACGCGGAAAAGGGGGGTGTGATAGTTAACCTTGTCATGCGATCGTGCGCGGGATGTCATATAAAATTGTGTATATTTGGCTTTATGTCATAAAGGTGTGTCAATTTACTATGTAGATAAAGAAAGTCTCAATTATCTGGCGTGTGTTTCAATTTACTTTGCGCGGGGTATCGCTTGCCGGAAGTCATTTCGCCAGCAAAAGGTTGTTTGTTATAATAATCACATGGCGCCTTCGAGTTTGCTTCTGATCTATCTGATTTACGGCCTGGCGTTCATTGCCATGGGTTTGATTGTCGCGGTGGAGCGCAACCGCGCTGCCGATACTCGTTTGCGTCATGCTTTGAGACCCTTAGTGGTGTTTGGACTGAGCCACGGTGCACATGAATGGTTTGAAATTTTTGAGTTGTTGGGGTTGTTGCCCGCTCAGGCGGCGCTCGGCGTTGTGTGGACGGGTTTTCGAATAGCTTTACTGGCGTTATCGTTCTTCTCGCTGACCGCCTTTGGGGCCTCGATGCTGTCGCCAAACGAGCGCATCCGCCGCTTAAGCCTGCTGGCGACTTTGGTGCAGGCGGCATTTTGGGGATATGGGTTGCTTTCCTTTAGTGGGCGCTATGTGTTGGAAGAGAATCTGCTGGTGGTGGCGGATGTGTGGTCGCGTTATGTGCTGGCTATCCCAGGGGCGTTGTTTGCCTGTGCGGGGCTGGTCGCGCAGCAGCGCGCCTTCCGTCTCGCTGGCATGGAGCGGTTCAGTCGCGATTCTTTATGGGCGGCACTGGCTTTTTCGTGGTATGGTCTCATTGGTCAGGTGTTTACCAAAGCCAGCCCTTTGCCGCCATCCAATGTTTTAAACCAGGCACTGTTTATAAGCTGGTTTGGGTTCCCGGTGCAATTGCTGCGAGCATTCACCGCCGTGATTGTGGCGGTCTTTGTAGCCCGTTTTTTGCGTTCCTTTGAGGTGGAAACGCGCCGCAAGCTGGCGGAACTTCAGGCTCAACAGTTGTATGAGGCTCGACAGCGAGAAACCCGGCGCGGGGTGCTGCTGCGCAGAGTGGTGGCGGCACAGGAAGCTGAACGGCAGCGAATTGCTCGTGAGCTGCACGATGAAACCGGGCAATCGCTAACGGCGATTGCCATGGGTTTGCGCGGGGTTACCGGTATGATCCGCCAGGATGTCGATCGCGCCGCCAGCCATTTGCGGCAGTTGGAAGGTATGGCGGTGAAATCGCTGGACGAGTTGCGCCGTTTGATCGCCGATCTGCGACCCTCCCATTTGGATGATTTGGGGCTGTCCGCCGCTTTGCGTTGGTATGCTGGTCAGGTTCAGGAGCGCTCGGATGTCCGTGTGGACCTGGATATCCCCGCTGATGAGGATTGTAATCTCCCGCTGGTGATTTCCACCGCGCTGTTTCGCATCGCTCAGGAGGCGTTGACGAATGTGCTCAAACATGCAAAGGCCAATTACATCTGGGTGTGTTTATGGCGCGATGAAAATGATGTCCATCTGGAAATCAGGGACAACGGCGTTGGTTTCGATCCAGATCAGTTTGTCGACAGCGGTCTGCCCACCTGGGGCTTGCTGGGGATGCAGGAAAGGGCAACCTTGTTAGGCGGTTCGTTCGCGCTCGAATCTTCCCCTGGCCAGGGGACCCAGGTTATTGTCTCGGTGCCGTGTCATCGTGAGATGGAGGAGGAGCATGAAGAAGATCAAACTGTTGTTGGTTGATGATCATGCTGTAGTGCGCTCCGGGTTGAGAATTCTGCTGGAGGGGGAAGCGAACTTTCAGATAGTGGGAGAAGCAGGCACGGCGAGCGAGGCGTTGAATCAGATTTCTCGCCTGCAACCGGACGTGGTCTTAATGGATATCAGCCTGCCGGACCTTTCTGGTATTGATGCCACGCGAAAGATCAAAGCTCACTGGCCAGAGACCGCTGTTGTGGCGTTGACCATTCACGAGGACGAAGAGTATTTCTTTAAGATGTTGGATGCCGGGGCGAATGGTTATGTGCCCAAGCGTGCGGCCCCCGAAGAGTTGATCTCCGCTATAAAAGTGGCGGCTGCCGGGGATGTGTATCTCTACCCTACGCTGGCGAAGTTACTGGTCAGAGACTTTTTGCACGGGCAAGGAGCCGGGCGTCAACAGGCGCTGGATGAGTTGACTGAGCGTCAGCGTGAAGTATTGGCGCTGTTGGCTGAGGGGGCGACCAATGCCGAGATCGCCGTAGAACTTCACATCAGCCCTAAAACGGTGGCTTCTCATCGGGAAAACATCATGGCGAAACTCAACTTGCATAGCCGCACTGAATTGGTCAAGTACGCCATTCGCAAAGGGTTGATCCAGTTGTAAACCGCCCGGCAAGAGCGCCCATAGCCGCCAGAGCGAACCTTTCGTTCTGGCGGTTTTTGTTTCAGCATCTCTCCCAGGGGGGAATGCGCAGAATTCCCATATTGCAATGGGGTCTTTCCGTGATGTATCCCACAAGGATGGGGGGACTGATATCCCAAATCGGTGGGTGTTTCAATCGGAATTAGCTTTGCACAAGGGGCAACTTCCGGAGGGGGGATTTCGGTATTACTGGGGATTTACGTTAAGTACTTTTTCTTCTACAGTAGAAGTAACGGATGGGGATGCCCTCGATGGCTGGGCATCCCGGCGCTCCAAAAGGAGGTGTGTGATGTCGGTGATGGTGCTCGGAGCACTCTTGTTTGTGCGGATTCTCCTACCTACGATAGTGCTGCTGTGGGTAGGGACGCTGATGGAACGGCAGGGTTTACTGGCGTGAGGTTGTGAATGATGACGACCTGGCAGGGAGTTCTCCTAGCGATTGCCTGGTTTTTGTTGCGCTTTGGTCTGCCGGTTGTCTTCAACCAGGTATTGATCCGCTGGCTGAAGCGCTGGGATGAGCGCTGGCTGGCCGAGGCGCAGCAAGCGGCAACTTCTGGCGGGGGGTGTGAGACACCATGCTGGTCGATTCTGGGTTGCCCTGCCGAAAAACGCCAGAATTGTCGCGCCTTTTTGGATGGGCAATGGCCGTGCTGGCAATACTTTCGCTCAGCCGATGGCGCGCTTGCCCCGCGATGTCTGCGGTGCCGGGTTTTCCGTTCCGCGCCAGCTCCTTCCCAGGCGCTGTAGAAAGGTGTGGATATGGTGAAGACAATCTTCTTCCGCTTAGCTGTGATGGTGTTGTTTGCTCTTCCCTTTGGGTTGCTGGCAGTGGTTGTTGTGCACGCTGGCACATCGCCGCAAGCGCCGCCTTCTCCGGAAGAGGAGTGCCAGACCTGCCATCCGGCGATCGTCGCTACCTGGGCGGCCAGCGCTCACGGGCAGGCGTTGACCGATTCAGCCTTTCAACGGGCCTGGACGGCGCAGGGACAGCCGCAGAAGTGCTTGCCCTGCCATACCACCGGTTATGATGCCTCCGCTAAAACCTGGGTTTCGGATGCAATTACTTGTGAAATTTGCCATGCTCCACTGGCCGCCGAACACCCCCGACAATCCATGCCTGTGGATAGTTCCGTCAACCTGTGCGCGGATTGTCATGTTGACACGGTGTTTGAATGGCAACTCAGCGGTCATCAACAGGCCGATTTGGGTTGTGTGGATTGCCATGGTCAGCATTCGACAACGCTCAGAGTGGAAGACGTTCAGGTGCTGTGTGGGAACTGTCACCGCGCCGTGGTTGAGGACTATACTCATTCAGCGCACGATGAGCAGGGTTTGCTCTGTGCTGATTGCCATTTGCGCATGACGAATGAACCACCGGGGCAGGCGCACAATCTCAAGGATCACAGCTTTACCGTCAAATTGGAGAGTTGCACGCTTTGCCATGCCGATGCTCTGCACAACCCTCAGGCGGTGGTTATGGCGGTGAGCACGCCGGCGGCGCTGGATGTGGAAACCATGGGAGTGAGCCTCGATCCTTCACCGGTGAGCCCTGCTTATTATGCTCTGATTGCTGCTCTGTTGGGCATGGCCTTTGGGCTGGTGCTTTCGCCGTGGCTGGAACGCTGGTACTGTCGTCTTAACCGTTGAGCCGATGTGATTGAACGGAGGAGAGATGACCGGGAAACGTATGAGTACATCTGGGCTTGAACGGCGATCGTTTCTAAAACTGTTGCTCGGAGGGGTTGCTACGCTGCTTGGCAGCAAGATGATCCGGAAGCAGGCTTCGGCTGCTGACGTTGAAGGAACCAGCTCCCACCAATGGGCCATGGTAATCGATCAAAGCCGGTGTGTGGGATGCGGATACTGCACTCTGGCCTGCCAGGCGCACAACGACGTTCCGCCCGGCATCACCTGGAATCGGGTGGTGGAAGCTTTGGACGCGAGTGGCAAGAAGATGTTCCTGCCGCAGCCCTGCATGCAATGTGAACACGCTCCTTGTGTTGAAGTGTGTCCCGTTGGGGCCAGCTACTACCGCCCCGATGGTATTGTGATGATGGATTACGAGCGTTGCATTGGTTGCCGCTATTGCCAGGTGGCCTGCCCTTATCAGGCGCGTTCCTTCAATTGGGAGAAATTCGAGGGGGAAAACCCGGCTGTACCTGAATGGGGAGAACCGGAAGTACCGCGACGTCCCAGGGGTGTGGTTGAAAAATGCTCGTTCTGCTATCAGCGTATTGATCGTGGCTTGGCGCAAGGTCTCACCCCTGGTGTGGATCGTGTCGCAACACCGGCCTGTGTGATTGCCTGTCCGGTAGGGGCACGTCTCTTCGGTGACCTGAATGATCCACAGTCACCCGTCAGCCAGGTGTTGCGAAATGCCCCCGCCTATCGCCTGCGTGAGGAATTGGGCACCGGGCCGCGGGTTTATTATGTCTATTCCGTTGGATTGGAGAAGAAAGAGGTTGTCACGTCATGAGAGGCCAACATCGGACGCGCGCACGTTTTTCACACTTCCGGTTCTGGGTGAGCGGGTTGTTGGTTGTGATGTTCGCCGGTCTGGGCGCGGCTATGCTTGTTTTTTCCCGCGGGTTGGTGGTGACGAATCTGAGCGACCTGGTCCCCTGGGGACTGTGGATTACGATAGACCTTTCGGCCATTGCTCTGAGTGCAGGCGCCTTTACCTTGTGCGCGGCGGTTTATCTGCTTGGAATGCGAGAGTATCGCCCGCTGGCGCGCACGGCTACTTTCATTGGCATCATCGGTTACAGCATGGCGATGCTTTGCCTGCTGGTGGATATTGGCCGCCCGGAACGTTTTTGGCATGCCTTTGTGTTCTGGAACCCCCATTCGGTGTTGTGGGAAGTCACCATGTGTGTGGTGCTGTACTTTATTGTGCTGGTGTTTGAGAGCATGCCGATCCTTGGGGGGGCGCCATGGTTTGTCTCTCGCTGGCCTCGCCTGGCGGGGTGGATGCAACGTGTTCACCATTACGCTCCTTACCTTGCCGTGGCGGGGGTGTTCCTCTCGATGTTGCACCAGTCTTCGCTGGGGGCCACATATGGGGTACTCAAAGCCCGGCCCTTGTGGTATTCGCCGGGCCTGTCGGTGCTTTTCATGCTCTCGGCAATGGTGAGCGGCCTCTCTCTGACGATCTTTGCCGTCATGCTGGTGGAGCGTCTCACTTCTCGCACCCGCATTAACGATCGATTGCTGGACGGGCTGGCTTATTCTGTGGGGTGGGCGTTGGTGGTATATGTGTATTTCCGTTTCTGGTACACTTTTTCGATGACTTATACCTACGCGCCGGGGAAAACAGAAGGGCTTAACTTGCTCACGGCTGGCCCCCTGGCGGTCAACTTCTGGTTGGGGGAAATCCTTTTAGGGGCGCTGGTACCGATGGTGATCTTGCTCAAACGGGATTGGCGGCAAAACCAGCTCTTGCGCCTGCTCGCCACAGGACTAGTGGTTGCCGGGCTGGTCGCCTATCGCTGGGATATCAACCTGTCTGGACAGTTAATCCTGGTAACAACGCTGAGCGGTGGGGTGCGCACATTCTACACGCATTACACTCCCTCGCTGGCCGAGTGGTTGGTTGGCGCGGGGGTGATCGCCTATGGCCTGCTGGCGTTTAGTTTGGGAGTGCGGTATCTCAATGTCGTGAGGACTGATGTGGGGGATGAAGTCCATCCAATCGCCGCGCGCCCCTCTGGCGCGGAACAAGCTGCCTAAAAACAGGAAAAGCGCGCCCACCGGTTGGGCGCGCTTTGTGGATTTCGCCAGGCGTGATGCTTACAGCAATCCCACCTCGGCGTTGAACTCTTCGATCAGGGCGTCGATCTCGGCGACCTGGGCCTGTACGTCGGTGAAGTAATTCGGATCGTACCATTGGGCCTGAATCTCTTCATAGGTTTTGCCTTGCTGTTCCACCCAGGTGAAATACTTGAGGTTGTGGACGCGGCGCCGATCGGGGTAGCGCAGCTCGAGCATGTTGTCAGTGTCCTGGCCTTGAAGCCAGCGGGCGAAGTCGGCCGCAGCGTCGCGCTCGGTGTATTCGCCGTGCTCGGCGTGCATTTCCTCGAGGCGGGATTGGTACAGCTCCATCGAATCGGTCAGGATCGTCAACACGATGTCGTTCTCGCCCATCTCGTAGTATTTGGCCGTCTTGATGGCGGTGAGCACGTTGGAGATGCCGGAGAAGCCCAACAGATCAAGCTGAGAGACGATTGCCTCAGGCACGCCTTGCTCCACTAGGTAAGCCTGCCCGGCGGGTTCGTTGAACAACCGCGCCAGGTTGACCACGGCGTTGTCGTCAATCGCCACAACCATGTCGGTGTTTTTCACGTTGTGAATCCAGGGGACGTGTTTGTCGCCGATGCCCTCGATGCGGTGCGCGCCGAAGCCGTTCTCTAACAGGGTGGGGCATTGCAGCGCCTCGGAGGCGACGATCTTGCTGTCAGGGAAAACCTGCTTCATGTAATCGCCGCTGGCGATCGTTCCGGCGGAACCGGTCGCCGAGGTCATGCCGCGGTAGCGATCGCGCGGCCCCATCACCGCCTGGAGGACTTCTTCCATCGCGTGGCCGGTGACTTCATAGTGCCACAGGTAGTTGCCGAATTCCTCGAACTGGTTGAAGATCATCAGCTCTTCTCCCGAGGCGCGCAGCTCCCAGCATTTATCGAAAATCTCTTTGACGTTGGATTCCGAGCCAGGGGTTTTGATCGTCTCGCCGGCGATCTTCGCCAGCCAGTCGAAGCGCTCTTTGCTCATCCCTTCAGGCAGGATGGCGATGGAGTCGCAGGCCAGCAGCGCTGAATCGTACGCCCCGCCGCGGCAGTAGTTCCCGGTGGACGGCCAGACGGCTTTCTGAGTGGTGGGGTCAAACTGGCCGGTGACCAGTCGGGGGACCAGGCAACTGAACGCCGCCCCAACTTTGTGCGCGCCGGTGGGGAACCACTTGCCCACCAGGGCGATGATGCGCGCCGGGACGCCGGTCAGCGCGGGAGGCAGTTCGATGTAGTTGACCCCGCCAAAGCCGCCGCCGCTGGGGACAGGTTCGTTGTGCCAGGTGATGCGGAACAGGTTACGGGGGTGCAAATCCCATAAACCGATGCTGGCAAGCTCTTCCTTGACGTTATCGGGGATGAGCGCCGGGTCTTTCATCTGTGCATAGGTGGGGATGATGATGTTTCGCTCGCGGGCGCGCTGGATGGCGCGGGCACGGCGATCGGCCTGGAGGGTGAGATCAATTTTAGCCATGGGGACTCCTTTACTTGGATAGATTGTCCAATGAGGGGGATATGATGCGGTAAGTTGTCTGACAACTAATTATAATCGAATTTGCCTTGTTGGGGGGAAGTTAAGCTACAATGGCGGGAAGCGCAAAGGAGAGATCTATGAACATATGGATTGCAGGCGGCAGTGGTTTGATTGGTCGCGCGCTGTGTGAAGAGCTGGTCACCGCGGGGCATGCAGTCACCGTGTTAACGCGATCCCCCGAGCGGGCGCGCGCCTTGCTGCCCCCGGCGGTTGATTTGCAGCCCTGGGATGGCGTCTCGTTGGGAGAGTGGGCCGGGCACATGGCCATCGCGGACGCCGTGGTTAACCTGGCGGGGGAGAGCATCGCGGGTGGGAACTTCCTGGCGATTCTAACCCGTCGTTGGTCGCCGCAAATGAAGGCGCGCATCCGTGGGAGTCGGCAGCGGGTGGGCGCTTTGCTCACCGAGGCGATTCGTCAGGCGGAAAGAAAGCCGACCGTGTTGGTGCAGGCCTCGGCGGTGGGATATTACGGGGCGAGGCAGAGAGAGATTTTACGTGAGGATGCCTCACCAGGGAGTGATTTTCTCGCCCAGGTGTGCCGCGATTGGGAGGCCTCCACGCTCGCTGTAGAAGCGATGGGAGTGCGCCGGGTGGTGATCCGCACCGGCTTGGTGCTGACACGCCGTGGTGGCATCCTGCCCTTGATGTTGCTCCCCGTGCGCCTGTTCGTCGGTGGCCCACTGGGTAGTGGAGAACAGATGGTTTCCTGGGTTCACATTGTCGACGAGGTCGCGGCCATTCGTCATTTGCTGGAGCACAAGACCGCCAGCGGGGCGTACAATCTGACCGCGCCGCAACCGGTCACTTACAGGGAATTTGTGCGCGTTGCCGGACGCGTCCTTCACCGGCCTACCGTCTTTCCGCCGGTTCTGGGTGTTGTTTTGCGCCTCGTGCTGGGCGAGAAAGCCACGCTGGTGCTCGATGGACAGCACGCTGCAGCGAATCGTCTGCTGGAGGTCGGGTATCGTTTCCGCTTCGAAACGCTGGAAGCCGCGTTGCGGGATTTAACGAACTGAGCTTTGGATGATTATGTTATACTGAAAACATGGAGCGCATTATCGTAGTCGCTAACCAAAAAGGCGGAGTGTGTAAGACGACCACGACCATGAACCTCGCCGCCGGGCTGGCGAAGCTCGGTTATCGCGTGGCTGTGATAGACCTTGATTCGCAGGGCGCGCTGACTATCAGCCTGGGCATCGACCCCTACACGATACGCCCTTCCACTTATGATTTGTTGCTGGATGCTGAGGTGCAATTCAGCCATATCCTGAAAAACACGTCCAATGGATTGCAGATCGCGCCCTCGAACGCTGAGTTGATCGCCGCGGAATATAAGCTGTACTCTGCTCCTGGTCGCACCTCGCGCTTGCGGACGAAGCTCCAGAAGCCTCGCGAACAATTTGATTTCATCCTCATCGATACTCCTCCCAATCTGGGTTTAATCACCGTCAATGGGCTGGTGGCGGCGACCGAGCTGTTGATCCCTGTGGCAGCCAATTATCTTTCCATGCGCGGCGTGCGTTCCCTGCTGGATTCGGTGTGGTTGATTCGCGAGCGCCTCAACCCCCAGTTAAAACTGCTGGGTGTGTTGCCAACCATGGTGCACCCCAAAGCGCCCCACGCTCGCTCGGCGATTTACGAGATGCAATCGGTTTTCAAGCAGAAAGTGTTTCGTACTTATATTCCTTATCATGAGGTCGCGGCCACTGCTCCCGCCGTCCGGCGGACGATCCTGGAGTATTCCCCAAACAGCCCGGTCGCCACGGCATATTTGTATCTCGCCAAGGAGGTAAGCCATGCCAAATGATGTGCAAACCGATCCCCTGGAAGGCAAAGGGGAGGAAATGATCCCTGAGCGTGGATTGCCCTTCGATGATATCGAGGAAACGCCGTTGGAGGACATCCCTCCCGAAGAGCGCATTCCAGATACGATTGAGGAAGATTTTTTCTCCAATGAAGAGCTTGCAGATTCGGAGGATAGCGGAGCTGCCCTGACCGCGGATGAGACTTCCTCTGAGGTTGAGTTTGACACCGAAGATGCGGAGGCGCTTGTAGGCGATGCCGGTGAGGCGTTTGCTGATCTGGAAGCGATCCCCTGGGAAATGGAAGAAGAAGCTGTTGAGGCTTTCATCGACGATGCGGGGGAAGCGTTTGAACCCGCGGAGGCGTTTGCACCCCCGCAGGAGGATCGTAGCCTCCCTGGGCCGCCTGATGAGCCACCCCTGACCGAGGATTTTGAGACACCTCCGGAAGACCTCGTCGACGCCGGTATGGCCACGCATCTGGAGGACGACCCCGCGGTGATTGAGAAGTTGTTCTCGGAGGCGGCGTTCCAGCCTCCTGGGCCGCAGGCTCCCGCCGCTCCAGCCGTTACGCAACCAAAGCAGACGGTGGACGAGTCGATGCTCGATCTCCTCGTGACCGATGACGATATCCAGGCGCTGTGGCGGCGCGCTTCAGAAGCACAGCGCAATATCCCTCGCATCATCACCACCGACTATATCGCCACACAACTGATGGATCGTATCCAGACCGCCCGTAACCTGCTGATAGCCGGGCGCGAGAACTACGAAGAGGCGGAGCGACAAATCAGTGAGGTGGAATACCGTTTGCAACTCAGCAGCAACCTGAAAAAGCTGGGAAAAACTGCCATCCCTCAGCTTTATGCTTATTTGGCGCTATGGTTTGTTGGATTGGTGGTCGGTCTGTTTTCGTTGGGAGAGACCGCCTTCTCGGCGGAGGGTGGTTTGTTCATCTTGCTGGCTGGCAGCATGATCTGGGGAGGCCTCGGTGGCGTGGTGGGGGCGCTGTTGCCTCTTATCAAACACTTCTCTGTAAAGCAGGATTATTCGACGCAACACACCTGGTGGTATCTCTCCAGCCCGCTGGTTGGCGCGGCGATGGGCGCCTTCGTTCACCTGATGTTGAGCGCAGGGTTGTTATCCCTTTCTTCGGGGAATCTCTCCTCGCCGCTGGTGATCTACATCTTCGCCGGGTTGGCAGGTTACCAGCATAACGTTTTCACCGATTTGATCAAGCGGCTGTTGAAGGTCCTTGCAGTTTCAGAATCGAAAACCGAATCAGCAGAGAAGTGAGTGTTTGGGGTAAGGTGTAAAAAACAAGGCGCACCGCCACCGGTGCGCCTTTAGCGTTTTAGCGTTGCCGCCCCCAGATAATGCCTTCCAGGAAGCGGATGATGCGAAGCACACCAGATCGCAGGCGAGTATAGAGCAGGTAAAGTCCTCGGAAGCGGTAGGGCCAGAGTGTGGGCTTTTCGACTTTAGGCAGGGGGCCGGACCACTCAACGGCCATCGCTCCCCAGGTCAGCCCTGCGCCGAAACCGACGAAGACGACTCGGTCGCCGGGTTTCAACCGTCCATCCTCGACGGCCTCCACAGTGGCCAGGGGAATGGACGCGGTGGAGGTGTTGCCGTAACGATCCAGGTTGATGACAACCTGCTCCAGGGGGTATTTAAGGCGCCGCGCTGCGGTTTCAATGATGCGCTGGTTGGCCTGATGGGGGATAACCCAGTTTGTCTCGGCGAGGGATAAGCCAGCCTGTTCTAGCACTTCTTCGGTGGCCTGGGCCATCACGCGCGTGGCAAAGCGAAAGACCTCTCGACCGTTCATCTGGATATAGTGTAACCCTTGAGCGATGGTTTCCTCTGAGGCGGGGAGTTTGCTCCCCCCGGCCGGGATGGTGAGCAGGTCGCCGCCGGAGCCATCCGAACGCATCACGGCGGAGAGCACCCCGCCGGGCTGGTCGCTCGCTTGTAGGACAAACGCTCCGGCCCCGTCGCCAAAGAGAATGCAGGTGCCGCGGTCTTGCCAGTTAACCAGGCGGGAAAGCGTTTCTGAACCGATGACTACAGCCGTATCGATTGATCCGGTGCGGATTGCCTGTGCTGCCATGTTGACGGCGAAAATGAAGCCTGAACACGCCGCCGAAAGGTCAAAAGCGCCGGCTTTGACCGCGCCGATGCGATCTTGTATCAGTGAGGCTGTGGACGGAAAGATGTGTTCGGGGGATGAGGTGGCGACGATAATCAGCTCAACTTCAGAGGGGGGGATGCCAGCGACATCCAAGGCGCGTAAGGCCGCAATTGCGCCCATGCTGGCCGTGCTTTCGCCGTCGCTGGCGATGTGCCGCTGGCGAATGCCAGTGCGCGTTTGAATCCACTCATCGTTCGTGTCCACGATTTGCGAGAGATCATCGTTGCTCAAGATTTTTTCGGGGACGTGGGTTCCCCAGCCGGTGATGTGCGCGTAACGTGTCATTGGGCGCTCCTTTGAGGATCGTAGCGGCTGAGGATGATCGTGGCGTTGTGCCCCCCAAACCCGAATGAGTTGGACATTACATGGTTGATCTGCGCGGGGCGGGCTTCGTTGGGCACGTAATCGAGGTCGCATTCGGGATCGGGAGTTTCGTAGTTGATCGTTGGCGGTAAGACGCCCTCAGTGATCGCCTTGACGCAGAAGAGGGCTTCTAATGCTCCCGCCGCGCCCAGCAGATGCCCGGTCATAGATTTTGTGGAGGAGATGGGGATGTTGTAGGCTTGATCTCCGAACACCGTCTTGATGGCCGCGGTTTCGCTCTTGTCGTTCAGGCGGGTGCTTGTCCCGTGGGCGTTGATGTAGTCGATATCTGTGGTGGTCAGTTGGGCGGATTCCAGGGCCGCGCGCATACACAAAGCCGCGCCCGCGCCGTTTTCTGCTGGTGCGGATATGTGATAGGCATCGTTGGTTGCACCATAGCCGCTCACCTCGGCCAGAATCCGCGCCCCGCGTGCCTGGGCGTGTTCCAGTGATTCCAGCACCAATACCGCCGCACCCTCCCCCATGACGAAGCCATCGCGGTCGGCGTCGAAGGGGCGTGAGGCGCGCTGAGGGTCATCGTTGCGTGAGGAGAGCGCGCCCATCACGACCATGCCGGCGATGGTGATCGGTGCGATGGCGGCCTCGGCTCCGCCGGCAAGCATGACATCGGCCTGCCCTCGACGAATCACCTCGGCTGCTTCACCGATTGCGTTCGTCCCTGTGGCGCAGGCGGTGACGACGGCCAGGTTGATGGCGCGGATGCCGAGGTAGATAGCAATCATCCCGCCGGGGGTGTCGGGCAACATGCGTGGGACGAGAAATGGGCTGACGCGTCCCGGGCCGTCTTTGAGGAGGATTTCAATATTCTTGGCGAGTGTACCGATTCCACCGATCCCCGTACCGATGATCGCTCCGATGCGGTCACGGTTGTCGTCGTTGATGGGGAGTTGAGCGTCTTCAACCGCCTGCTGGGCAGCAGCGAGTGCGTAGAGCGAAACCAGATCCATACGGCGGGCATCGCGCCGCCCCACCAGATCGGCCCCGTTGAAGCCTTTGACTTCAGCCGCGATGGTGGTTTTGTACCCCTGGGCATCAAAATGGGTGATGGGGCCAACGCCGGAAACCCCCGCGATTGCCTGGTCCCAGCTGGATGCGACGTCATTGCCGAGCGGGTTGACTGTGCCTAATCCGGTAATCACGACTTTTTTTGTCATCTATGCCTCCGTGGTCATTAAAAATGGGCAGTAAACACGCCTCACAAAGGGAGGCGCTCAGGTTACATTTACTTGTTTCATGAAGTGGTGTTCCAAGCAGATGTTATTGATGAGAACACCAAAACATTGGTGAAGATACGTGTAGAGAGAAAAAGCCCGTTGGCCAGAACCAACGGGCTGAGGTTGAAGGTTATGCTCCCATTCACGGAAGAGTGTACTCTATGCGCAAGACTGGGAACAGGCTGATGGTATCGGCTGAGTTGTCATTGTCCGTTGCGTTGTTGAACTGGAAACGGAACTGAATCACGCCGCCAATGGAGTTTTGGATTTCATAGAGGGCTGCATCGCTGCCCACCCTTGCGGCGCCGGCGGTGATTTCGCTGGCAGCACAGAAACTCCATAGCGCGCCGCCGGGGGTATCGGTGTAGTAGTCACTGGCATCCAGCGCGCCGAAGTTGTAGCGGTACACGCCCAGGCAACCCAGATCGGTGAACGGGGTCCCGCTGACATTGCTGCCTTCGAATACCATAACGACTTTTGTGATGGTGGCGTTGTCGGGTAAATCTGCAAGATTGTAGGCAACGAACCCTTGCCAGGATTGGTTGTCGTTGCTATCTCCGACGAACAAATCGCTGTTCATCTGTCCGAGGGCGTTTAGCCCTCCCTCGGTGGTTGGATACCAGAGGTCGAAGATTGTATCTGCCGGCAGGATGTCTTTTACATTGATTTGCACCCAGAAGAGCGAACTGGTGCTTGTTCCAAACTGCTGCCCATCGGGGCTTTGCATGGTCCAGAAGCCCAGGTAATCGCCGGGGACGGCTGGAGCGATCATCGGAATCGAGATTGTGACTGCCTCGCCGGGCTGCACGCTGCCGGGCAGCGCGTATTGCAGATCTGCTCCCAGTAGATCGCCATGGTTGAAGATGAATTGGAAACCACTTGTCCAGGGACAGGATCCCACGTTTTTCAACACCCATTCCTTGTTGAAAGTCTCGCCTGGATCCATCACTGTTCCATCGGGGATGGTCTCGCTGACCAGATGAGCCTGCAGGCAGGCGCCCTCGTCGCCACTGCCTGCAGGGAAAGGTGTTGGCAGGCTGGCGGTCACGGGGGGCGCTGGTGTGGCGCTGGGTGTGAGGGTAGGGCTGGGAGTGATCTGAGCAGCAGCATCCGCAGTGAGCGTCAGGTTGGTCTCAGCGACCTGGGTGAGTTGTTCGGCAACGATGGTTTCAGCCATGGCTGCGGCTGTGCCGGCGATATTGGGGGTTGGTTCAGCTGACTCGATCGCGCAGCCGCTTCCCCAGAGCAGCAGCGCGAGAAAAAGCAAGTACAACGAGAGTTTTTTCTTCATCAGTAGTCCCTTTTGTGCCAACAGGTAGGTTGGCAGCTGAATTATAACAAACAAAGCGGTAATAGCCGAGTTGCATCCTGGCGTGCGGCTCGATTCAAAAAAATGAATCACATCAGGCGTGATGTGCTGGCTGCTGATTAAACAATTCTTTAAGGTTTATGCAGCGGAAATGTTTTGGTGTATTTCGAGTGATCCTGTACACCCATATATGGGGTATTGAGGAATACACTCCCCAAAGAGTGGTGAGCGGTTTCAGCAGCATCCTTGCTGAGGATGAATTGTTAAAGTATTTGACTCAAGCCTGGCGAGCAAATTGTCCGGACGGGTTCTTTAACATTCCGAAGCTTAAAGTATTTTGTTTTTTTAGAGAGGCGTAGGGTATTTGGCTTGCATTATGGGGCGGTCATCTGCTACAATCAGGTTCGAAAGGCGAGAGGAAATCCCCCCGCCACGGAAGTGGGGCTTCCCCCGATCGATCCTCATCTTCACACGTTGACTATAATACCCCCGAACAGAGCAGGGGGGAGGGGTATCTTTGTGTCTGTATCATTGAATCTGGAGGAGGACTGCCGATGATAAAAGCTGCACAAGCCTGGCAAGCGACTTTGGGGCAGTTACAGATGGATATGCCCAAGGCCGCGTTCGACACCTGGGTGCGCGATGCAGAATTGATCGCTTATGAAGATGGAGCTTTTACCATCGGTGTGAAAAACGCCTACGCTCGTGATTGGCTGGACGATCGGCTTTCAAGCACAATCACAAAAATCCTCACCGGTATCATGAACCGCAGTGTTGCGGTGCGCTTCACAGTTTGGCATGACCCCAAACCAGCCGCCGAGCCCGCCGAGCAAACTGTGTTCAACGTGCCGCCCGCGGCAAGCCCCTCCCTGAACAGTCGTTATACGTTTGAAACTTTTGTCGTTGGCCCCAGCAACCGGCTGGCGCACGCGGCCTCGCTCGCCGTGGCTGAGAAGCCTGCGCAGGCGTACAATCCGCTCTTCCTGTATGGGGGGGTGGGGTTGGGGAAAACCCATCTTTTGCAGGCGATTGGCAACCAGTGTGTTCAGGCCAATCTCAATGTTTTGTATGTCTCCTCCGAAGAATTCACCAACGATCTGATTAACGCCATCCGTACGCATACCACGCAGGCGTTTCGGGAGAAATATCGCCGCATTGATGTCTTGCTGATTGATGATATTCAATTCATCGCTGGGAAGGAATCCACCCAGGAGGAGTTCTTCCACACGTTCAACACACTGCATGGGCAAAACAAACAAATTGTGATGACCTCCGATCGGCCGCCCAAGGCGATGGTCACGCTTGAGGAGCGCCTGCGCTCACGCTTTGAGTGGGGCCTGACGGCGGATATCCAGCCGCCGGATTTTGAGACTCGGGTAGCGATCCTGCGCTCGAAGGCCGAACGCGCCGGTTATTCCATCCCCGATGAAATCATTGCTGAAATCGCTCGCAAGTTCCAGTCCAACATCCGTGAGCTGGAGGGCGCGCTCACTCGCGTTGTGGCGTATGCCGATTTGCGCGGCATGCCGATTGACAACGATTTGATTGACTCGGCGCTGGCAGATATGCTCCCCCGGCGGACGGAACTTCAGCCGGAGATGATCATCAACACGGTCGCCGATGTGTACGGTGTGCCGGTAGAGCGCATTTTGGGGCGCGAGCGCACGGCCGCAATCGCCCGCCCACGGCAGATCGCTATGTACCTGCTGCGCGAGGAGACCAACTGCTCTTTGCCGCAAATTGGCGAGGTCCTTGGCGGGCGCGATCACACTACTGTGATGTACGGCTATGAGAAGATCGCCGAACGCCTGGAGGTGGATGAGAAGTTGCGCCGTCAGGTGCTCACCATCAAGGAAAAGCTGTATAATTGATTGGGCGAACGCAGTTCGACCGGTTTTTTCCACGGCGCAAGCGGCTTTTTCGCTTGCGCTTTGCGCGCCAGGCAGGTAGGGGTTCGATGGTATAATGCCTGACTATGTTGACACCAAATGCGATCCAAAATGAATTGGATGTGATCCTCCCAACCGTGCAAAAGCCCGGCCGCTACACCGGCGGCGAGCTGAATCAGGTTGTCAAAGACTGGCGGACTGTTCAGACCAAAGTCGCCCTTGTGTTCCCCGATCTGTACGATTTGGGGATGTCGAACCTCGGACTAGCGATCATCTACGATTTGATCAATCAGCGCCCGGACGCGCTGGCCGAACGCGCCTTCGCGCCGTGGACGGATATGGAAGCCGCCATGCGCGCCCGTGGCGTCCCGCTGTACTCGCTGGAAACCAAGCATCCGCTGACTGATTTTGACATTGTTGGCTTTTCGCTGCCTTACGAGACCCTGTATACCTCCACGCTCAACCTGCTCGATCTGGCGGGGATTCCCCTCTTTAGCTCGCAGCGCGGCGAAGAGCACCCGCTGATTATCGCTGGCGGTCATGCCACCTTCAACCCCGAGCCGATGCACGCTTTCATTGACGCCTTCGTGATTGGAGAGGGGGAGGATGTCATCCAGGAGATCATTGACTGTGTGCAGGCGTACAAGCCCCAGGGTGACCGCGAAGCCATGCTGCGGGCGCTGGCACAGATTCAAGGGGTCTATGTGCCCTCGCTCTACCGCGCAGAATATCATCCGGATGGCACCTTTGCTCGCATCGAGAAGCTCGTCCCCGAAGCGCCGCTGCCCATCATCAAGCGGATTACCCCCAAGCTCCCCCCGCCGCTGACGCGCTTCATCGTCCCGTATGTGGATACGGTACACAACCGCGCCCCGATTGAGATTATGCGCGGCTGCACGCGCGGCTGCCGCTTTTGCCATGCAGGGATGATTACCCGGCCGGTGCGCGAGCGCACGGTGGAAGAAGTGGTTGAGGCCATCGAGGAGACAATCCGTTACACTGGCTTTGAAGAAATCGGATTGCTTTCCCTCTCCTCCAGTGATTACACCCATGTGGTTGAGCTGGTTGAGGCGGTGAGCAAACGTTTCAATGGGCAGAACCTCTCAATTTCCCTGCCCTCCATGCGCATCGAAAGCCTGACCGTGGATTTGATGGATGCATTGCAGGATTCGCGACGCAGCGGCTTCACGCTGGCTCCTGAGGCGGCCACCGAGCGCATGCGCAAGATTATCAACAAACCCATCAGCACCGAGGCGTTGTTGGAGACAGCGCGCGCCATTTACGCCCGCGGCTGGACGACGATCAAGCTGTATTTCATGATCGGCCATCCGGCGGAGACGCTGGAAGATGTGCAGGCCATCGCGGATTTGTGCAAGCAGGTGCTGCGCGAAGGGCGCAAGATCATCGGCGGGCGTGCCAAGGTCAACGCTGGGGTGAGCACGTTTGTACCCAAGCCGCACACGCCGTTCCAATGGGTGCCGTGCGATACGATTGAGCAGATCGAAGCCAAGCAGGCGCTGCTGAAAGAGCAGTTGCGCGGCCGCGGCCTGAAGCTGAATTGGAACAACCCGCGCGAGACTCAACTGGAAGCCTGGCTCTCACGCGGTGACCGCCGTCTGGCCGAGGTGGTGTACGAAGCCTGGAAGCGGGGCGCGAAGTTTGACGCCTGGGGTGAGCATTTCAACTATGATGCCTGGATGGATGCATTCGAGGCCGTTGGGCTGGATCCGGCGTTCTATACCCATCGCCATCGCCCGCTGGATGAGGTCTTCCCCTGGGAGCACCTCAGCACTACATTACGCAAGACCTTCCTGACCCAGGATTACCTCTGGAGCCTGGAAGGTCAGACGCGCATTGACTGCCGTAACCAGTGCTTTGCCTGCGGTATCCTGCCCACCTTCGCGAATTTACGTCGAGAGAACCCCGGCGAGGTGTGGCAGTGCCCGGAGGTCAAGAACAAACGCGTGCGGGTGAGGAAGACGGCAGAGCGCCGCGAGCCTTCCGCTGCTGTCCGTCCGCAGTCCGTCGTCCTGGATACACAGCCGTAAACGTCACCGTCATGCGCATCCAAATTGCCTTCGCCAAAACCGAAGCCATGCGTTACACAGGGCATCTGGATTTGCAGCGCACCTGGGAACGGACGTTACGCCGCGCTCGCCTGCCATTAGCATATTCTCAGGGGTTTAAGCCCCATCCTCGCATTAACCTGCCGGCGGCGTTGCCGCTAGGCTACACCTCCGAGGCGGAGATCGTTGAAGTATGGCTGGAGGGCGATCTGCCGTTGGAGGAGGTTGAAGCAGCCTTGCAGGCTGCGTTGCCCCCTGGTTTGCGGCTAAAAGAGATTCGGATCAATGATGAGCATGCGCCCAAAATGCAGAAGCGCATCCAGGCCGCTGAATATCAGGTGGTACTCAACTCGCCGGTAGAAGCAAACCTGAGCAAACGGGTGGAAGAACTGCTTGCCGCGCCAAGCCTGCTGCGCGAACGCCGCGGCAAGCAATACGACTTGCGTCCGCTGGTCGAGGCCTTGCGCCTCGTGGACGATCGCACGCTGTGGATGCGCCTGACGGCGCGACCGGGCGCGACGGGACGTCCCGACGAAGTCTTGTTGGCATTGGGGGTGGATCCCCACAAAACGCGTATTCATCGAACCGCGCTGGTAATTGAATAAGGTGTGATCTATGCTGCTACCTGGCTTGTTGCTCTTCGTTGTGGCTGGGGTATTGTTCCTGGATTGGGGCGTTACCCGCATGTACCGCTATCAAAAAGTGACGCACCGAAAAACGCCGGAGCGTTATGCGATCCCCTTTGAGGAAGTCTGGATCCCCACGGAGAAGGGGAAGCGTCTCTACGGCTGGTGGATGCCTGCGGGGGAGGGTGCGCCGGTGCTGGTGCTGGTTCATGGCTGGGGGCGCAACCTGGCGCGAATGATGCCGTATATTCGCGCCTTGCATCCGATGGGATATAGCCTGCTGGCCTTTGACGCTCGCAATCATGGCAGCAGCTCACCGGAGAAACACCCCACCGTGTGGACGTTTTCGCAGGATACCAATGCCGCAGTGACGTATTTGCTGGAACAGGGGCTGGCTGAGCCAGATCGCGTGGGTGTGATTGGGCTTTCGGTGGGCGGCGGCGCGGCGATTAACGCCAGCGCGCGGGATCATCGCATCAAGAGCGTGGTCACGGTAGGGGCGATTTCGCACCCCGTGAGGGTGATGCAGGCTGCATTTGAAAAGCAACACGTCCCGACTGTTGTGGGGAACTTTTTGTTGGGATACATGCGCTTACGATTTGGCCTCGATTTTGACGCCATCGCGCCGGTGAACAACATCCGCCGCAGCCAGGCGTCGATATTGCTGATCCATGGGGATCAGGATGAAACCATCGCTTTGGCGCAGGCTGAAGCGCTTTACCAGGCGGGGGATAAGGAGCGAGTGCGCCTCTGGGTGGTGCCAGGGAAAGGGCATAGCGATTGTCACGCACATCCCCAGTTTTGGGAGAAGGTGGGCGAATTTTTGGCGGCGACGTTGCCGGGAGCCACTCCTGCAAATGAATCGCGTAGGTGATGAATGGGTTTTCTGCTTTCGCTCTTCTTTGGATTTGTGCCCATGGCGCTGTTCGCCTGGTTTTTGTATTGGCTCGACCGCTATGAAAAAGAGCCGAAGTTACTGTTAAGCGCGGTGTTTCTGTGGGGGGCTGTTGTGTCTGCCGGGGTGGCGTTTGTGGTCAATACCTTGTTGGGGATAGGGGTCTATTTGATCACCGGCTCTGAGGTGGCGACGGAACTGGCAACCGGGTCGCTGGTTGCCCCGCCGGTGGAGGAGACCCTCAAAGGGCTGGCCGTGCTGCTGGTTTTCTGGCTGGCGCGACGGGAGTTCGACTCGGTGTTGGACGGCATGGTGTATGCCGGGATCACCGCTCTGGGGTTCGCCGCTACCGAGAACACCTACTATATTTATAACTATGGTTATCTGGAAGGTGGCCTGGAGGGGTTGTTCGCGCTGGCCTTTGTGCGCGTGATTCTGGTGGGATGGCAACATCCGTTCTATACCGCCTTCATCGGGATTGGGCTGGCGACCGCGAGGTTGAGCCGTAACCTGTGGATCAAAGTGCTCGCCCCGTTGACGGGATGGGTGCTGGCGGTTATGGCGCATTCCTTCCATAACACGCTGGCCAGTTTTCTTTCCGGTTTGAGTGGCCTGGCGATTGGGGCGTTTTTCGATTGGTCGGGCTGGTTTTTGATGTTTCTGGTGGCCTTGTGGGCAATCCGGCGCGTGCAGCGACGCATTCAGACGTACCTGCGCGAGGAAGTGGAGGTTGGTCTGATCAGTCCGGCGCAATATCGGGTAGCCTGCTCGGCCCGCGCGCAGGGGATGGCGCGGTTGCGGGCGATTTTCGCCGGGCGGTACAGGGCCACACGACGTTTCTACCAGTTGTGCAGCGAACTGGCGCACAAAAAATTCCAGTTGGAGCGTTTCGGCGATGAGGGCGGCAACCGGCGCATCATTGAAAAAACGCGCGCCCAATTGGCCGATCTCTCTCCGCAGGTTGGCTGAGCGGGCTTCCCCTGGAGATCTGCCGCGTCTATGGTAAAATTTGGCTCGCAACGCCCCCATAGCTCAGTGGATAGAGCGTCGGCCTCCGGAGCCGAAGACCTGC
>CAZZFZ010000019.1:0-29473 GCA_964653835.1 uncultured Anaerolineales bacterium | reverse complement strand
CGCGAGGGCGGCCTGACGGTGGGCGCTGGCGTGGTCACCAAGATCATCGAGTAGGATAATTATGGCTGGTAAAAAAGGCGTCCGTCTGGTTGTTACGATAGCCTGCACCGAGTGCAAGGAGCGCAACTACCTGACGGAGAAAAACAAGCGTAACGATCCAGGCCGGATCGAGCTGAATAAGTATTGCCGACGTTGTCGCAAACATACTATGCACCGTGAGGTGAGATAGGTTTATTGGTCGGCTGGTCACGGTAGTTTGATTAGACTACTTAGACCAGCCGACCAATCAGACCAGTAAATAGGCGAGTAGCTCAATTTGGCAGAGCAACGGTCTCCAAAACCGTAGGTTGCGGGTTCGAGTCCTGCCTCGCCTGCCTGAGAAAAGATCACGCCGTCCTCGCAGTGAGACGGCGTTTTCGCCGCAAAAAGGAGAGTTGTGTGGCCAAGAAAAAATCTGCTCGCGGAAACGCAATTACCCGCTACTATCGTGAGACCGTAGGTGAATTGCGCAAAGTCACCTGGCCCACGCGCCAGGAAGCGATCAATCTGACCGTCGTCGTGCTCATCGTGACTTTTGGTATGAGCGCATTTTTGGGCATTTTGGATTACTTGTTCACGCGGCTTTTTGCGCTCATTTTTTAGCTGACCCCTCCGGCAGCCCCGGAGAAGGATGACGATCATGTACGAACAGGATCAAGACGATCGCGTGTTGGAAACGCCCGAAATCCCGGAAGAGGCGCAGAGCGAACAGCCTGCCGCTGAAGCCGTTATTGAGGAGCAGTCTTCGGAGACCGCGCAGGGCGTTGAGCAACCGCTATCGAGTGCTGACGACGAGGCCGAGGCGGAAGCTGTTGAGCTGGCGCAGGAAGTGGAGCAGCCGCCGAGTGATGACGATGAAGCCGGCGCTGAAGGCGCGCTAGAAATTCTCGAGGAAGAGGAGGATGACGGCCGTCACTGGTATGTCGTCCATTGCTATTCGGGTTATGAGAACAAGGTGCACCATAACCTGTTGCAGCGCATCGAATCCATGGGGATGCAGGATCGCATCTTTGATGTCGTTGTCCCCACGGAGGAAGAGATCGAGGTCAAGGATGGCAAGCGGCGCACAGTTGAGCGGCGCGTCTTCCCCGGGTATATCCTGGTGAATATGCTCCTCACTGAGGAATCCTGGTATGTTGTGCGCAACACGCCAGGCGTGACCGGTTTCGTGGGCATGGGCAACACCCCCATCCCCCTGCGCCCGGAGGAAGTCGCCCATATCGTCAAGCGCATGGAAGCGGAAGCGCCGCGCATCAAGGTGACCTTCCGTGCCGGCGAGAAAGTCCGCATTGTGGAAGGTCCCTTCAAGGACTTTCACGGCACGGTCTCCGAGCTGGATATGGAGCGCGCCAAAGTGCGCGTGATGGTCAACTTCTTCGGCCGCGAGACGCCGGTGGAACTGGACTTTTTGCAGGTAGAAAAACTGTGAGGCACTCAGGCGTCCGCCTGGGAGATCAACCCCTTGTGGGAGGATGAGAGACATCCGCTAACACCACGCAGGAGAAAAGCATGGCAAAGAAACTAAAAGCAGTTGTTCGTTTACAAATTGAAGCCGGGAAAGCGAACCCCGCTCCCCCGATCGGCCCCGCGCTGGCGGCGCACGGCATTAACCTGATGCAGTTCTGCAAGGAATACAATGCCCGCACCCAAAACCGTATGGGCGAGATCATCCCGGCGGAGATCAGCATCTTCACCGATGGCTCTTTCAAGTTCATCCTTAAAAGCCCTCCGGCCTCGGCGCTGTTGCGCAAAGCCGCGGGGATTGAGAAAGGCTCGGCGGTCCCCAACCGCGAAAAGGTCGGCACAGTCACCCGCGACCAGATTCGCGAGATCGCCGAAATCAAGATGAAAGACCTGAACGCGGTGGATATTGAAGGCGCGATGCGCCAGATTGAAGGCACTGCCCGCAACATGGGCATTGTGGTAGAAGGATAACTCTCGTGGGAGGACGTTTCGTCCGCTGGCACCACCAAGGAGTATTGCATGGCTAAACAAGGTAAGAAGTTCCGACAGGCAGCAGAAAAAGTTGATCGTTCTGTTAACTACTCGCCGGAAGAAGCGATTGCGCTGGCGAAAGAACTGGCTTTTGCCAAGTTTGATGAGACGGTTGAGCTGCACATTCGCCTGGGTGTTGATCCCCGGCATGCCGACCAGCAGGTGCGTGACGTGGTGGTTCTTCCTCACGGGCTGGGGAAGACCGTGCGCGTGCTGGTTTTCGCCCAAGCCGAGGACGCGGCCAAGGCGCGCGAAGCGGGCGCCGACGTTGTGGCCGATGATGATGAAACCATCAAGAAGATCCAGGATGGCTGGACGGACTTCGACGTCGCCATCGCCACGCCGTCTATGATGAGCAAGGTCGGTCGTTTGGGGCGCGTGCTGGGTCCCCGCGGCTTGATGCCGAACCCTAAAGCGGGCACCGTCGTCCCTGGCGATGACTTACCCAACGCTATCCAGCAGGCCAAGGCCGGCCGCGTGGAGTTCCGTGTGGATAAGACCGCCAACCTGCACGTCCCCATCGGCAAAGTCTCTTTCGAGCCAGGGCAGCTTTATGACAACATGGCTGTGTTGATGCAGGCTGTGCGCAAGGCCCGCCCTGCCTCGGCCAAGGGCGCGTATATCCGCCGGGTGACCCTGAGTACCACGATGGGGCCGGGCATCCATGTGGATGTGCTCAAAGCGCGTGCCATGGAGCCGAGTATCTGATAAAATACGTGTAGACAGTTCGCTGCCGCGAATTGACACAGCCCTTCGCCGAAGACAGCAGGTGCCCCTCGGGGCTTAATTTCCTGCCGAGGTGAGACTCGCCCCTTTTGTGGGGCCTGCATTATGCACATGAGTCTTTACCTCGCCTGGCGGGGTAAAGACTTTTGTTTTTGCGCTGGCGTTGCCGCGCAGTAAGAAATTTTAAGAAAGGAGGATGTCTCTTTGGCTATTACCAAGGCAAAAAAGCAAGAGCTTGTTGCACAATATGCCGAGTGGATCCGGCGCAGTCAGGCCATGATCCTGACCTCGTACATCGGACTCTCCGTGCCGGAGATAGAGCAACTGCGCCGCGAGATCCGTTCTGCGGGCGGTGAGTTCCACGTGGTGAAGAACACCCTGGCCCGTCTGGCCTTCAAGGAAGCTGGCCTGGATATCGAGCTGGAAAATTTCCTCGGCGATACGGCGATTGGTTTCGCCTTTGACGATGCTCCCGCCGTCGCGAAAGCGATTGTTGACTTTGCAAAGGAAGCCGAGGTCGTCAAGGTGAAAGCTGGATACCTGGGCGACAAGCTGGTCAGCAAGGAAGAGATCGTCGCGCTGGCGAAGGTTCCGCCGTTGCCGGTTGTGCGCGGTCAGTTGCTGGGCGTGCTCATGGCTCCGGCCAACAAGCTGGCCCGTATCCTGGCCGAACCTGGGCGACAGATTGCCGGCGTACTCGACGCGTATGCGAAGAAAGACGCCGCCCCCGAAGCGGCTTAACGCTGCTTCGAGTTAGACCATAGGCGTTACGCAGTTCGTTGGACGTTTCACCGCGGCGTCACGGGAGAACACGAAATATTTGCTGGAGAAAAGTCTCTTAATGCTCCGTGAGCTCTGTGTCTCTGTGGTTGAAAAAATGGATGCGTAAGTCCTGTAAACGAAAATAGAAAACTTAAGGAGTTTGAAAAATGGCTGATTTGAAGAAAATCATGGAAGAACTGAGCGGCCTGACCGTTTTGGAAGCCGCCGAGCTGGTGAAAATGCTGGAAGAAGAATGGGGCGTTTCCGCTGCTGCTCCTGTGGCTGTGGCCGCTGTTGCTGGTGGCGCCGCTGCTGGTGGCGAGGAACCCGCCGAAGAGAAGACTGAATTTGACGTCGTCCTCAAGGATGCCGGCCCGAAGAAGATTCAGGTCATCAAGGTCATCCGCCAGCTCACTGGCCTCGGCCTGGCCGATTCCAAGCAACTGGCAGAGACCGCTGGTTCCAAGATCATGGAAGGCGTCAGCAAGGAAGCTGCCGAAGATGCCAAGGCCAAGCTGGAAGAGGCTGGCGGCGTCGTCGAACTGGCGTAATTCCACCTAAATCAGACAAAAGAGGTCGCTCATCCGGGCGACCTTTTTTGTTTTTTCTGCCTGTGGTATATTTCAAGGCAACAACTTTGGAGGATTTCATATGGGCGCACGTATACTGGTCATTGAAGATGATGAAGGCATCCTGGCGTTTCTGCGCCGGGGGCTGGCGTATGAGGGCTATGAGGTGGATGTCGCCACCGATGGCCGCGCCGGGCTGGATATTGCCGTAGAGCGCCCCCCTGATCTGGTTGTTCTTGATTTGATGCTGCCGGGGATGGATGGCCTCGATGTCTGCCGGCGACTGCGTGCCGGCGGTGACGTGCCCATCATCATCCTCACCGCCAAAGACGGCGTCAACGACCGCGTGATCGGTCTCGATATGGGGGCGGATGATTACATGGTCAAGCCGTTTGATCTGGATGAATTGCTGGCTCGCGTGCGCGCCCTGTTGCGGCGTGCCCAGCCAAGCAGCCACCCCAAAATCTATCAATTTGCGGATTTGATCCTCGATTCCGGGACGCGCCAGGCGCGGCGCGGTGACCGGGTCATCTCGCTCACGGCGAAAGAATATGAACTCCTGGAGCTTTTCATGCGCCATCCCCGTCAGGTGTTGACGCGGGAAGTGATTTATGATTCGGTTTGGGGGTACGATTTTGGCGGCGAAAGCAATATCATTGAGGTGTATGTCCGTTATCTGCGTCAGAAGCTGGAAGAAGGGGGCGATAGCCGCTTGATCCACACCGTGCGCGGTGTCGGGTATGTGTTGCGCCAGCCGGATTGATGTCCCTGCGAGCCCGTCTGACATTACTGTATACAGCCCTGGTGGGGGGGATTCTGCTGCTGTTTGGCTTCGCGGTGTACCAGATTGTCAGCCAGAATCTGGTGCGTCAGATTGACGAGCTTTTGGCTCAGACGGCCACCGAACTGATCCAGAGCACGCAGTACAACGCCCTGGGGGGATTGGATTTCCGCCCCGTCCCAGACCTGGAACTGACCACCAACGTGTATATTCAGGTTTGGGGGCGCGGCACCGATCTGGTGTTCTCTTCCTCCTCAATTCAACACCTGCGTGAGCCGATGGCGCCGTTGGATCGCCTGCCGGCGCGACCGGTGTACCGCGTGACCTCGATTGGCGGGACGGAACTGCGCGTGTTGAGCGTTCCGCTGGCCGCGGGGCGTCGCCTGGTGGGAACGCTGCAAATCGGAGCCAACCTCGCTATCGTTCATGCCACCCAGCGGACTCTGCTGGTCGTGCTGATCGTGGGCACGGTGATCGCCATGACCGTCGCGGCGATCGCCGTCTCGCTGACCACGCGGCAGGCGTTAGTTTCGCTGCAACAGGCCACTGATATCGCTCTGCAAATCACCCGCGCCGATGATCTCTCGCGCCGCATTCCCTATCATGGCCCGCCGGAAGATGAGATCGGTCAGTTGATCCTCGCCTTTAACCAGACTTTGAGCCGTTTGGAGAATCTCTTTCAGTCGCAGCGCCGCTTTGTTGCCGATGTCAGCCATGAGCTACGCACCCCGCTGACCGTGATTAAAGGGAACGTCAACTTGTTGCGCCGTATGGGCTGCGCCGATGAAGATTCGCTGACCAGCATCGAAAGCGAGGTAGATCGCCTGACGCGCATGATCGGTGATCTGCTCTTGCTGGCGCGCGTCGAATCGGGGAAACTCCCTCTCGCGGAGGAGGATGTTGAACTCGACACCTTGCTGCTCGAAGTTCTGGAACAGGGGCGGGTGCTGGCGCACGGGCGCGTGGATATCCGTCTTGCCGAGATTGACCAGGTCCTCGTGCGCGGCGACCGCGATCGTCTCAAGCAGGTCGTGCTCAACCTGGTGGAAAATGCCATCAAATATACCCCTGAAGGCGGCGAGGTTGTGGTGGGATTGTCCAAAGACGACGCCGAGGCCCGTCTACGGGTGCGAGATAACGGGCCGGGCATCCCCGCCGAAGACCTTCCCCACATCTTTGAGAGGTTTTACCGCGCTGAGAAATCGCGCACCCGCTCGGGGGATGGCAAGGGATTTGGGTTGGGGCTTTCGATCGCTTATTGGATCGTCCACCGGCACGGCGGGCGCATCGAGGTTCAATCTATCCCTGGGGAGGGAACGACCTTCGAGGTTTACTTGCCGCTTACCCCCGTGATGGCGGAACTTTCCCCTCAGATGTCTGAAGAGCGCTGAGGCAGCCAGCCGCCAGCTGGTTTGTTTACGGCGGAGGGGAGATGCCCAACCGCATGGCCGCCTGGGCGCACAGGCTGGCACCGCCGCTGTTCAGCCATTCCTCCAGACGCGCACTGGAGCTTTTTCCTTTGCGCGCGTCGTTGTAGATTCCCCATCCCCAATAGACGTACCGAATCGTTTCCGCGGGCCAGGTGAATTCGGGGCGTTGTGCTCCCGCGATCCCGCCGTTGTAACCGGCGAAGGCCAGGCGGATGTCGCCGCCGCGCGCGTCGAGCGCACGCCGCAGATAGGCCAGCCCGCGCGCCGCGTTGACGCCTGGCTGATAGGGGTCTTCCCCCTCGGCGAAGTGATAGGGCATCACCTGAAACAGCCCCATCGCCCCGGCGTGCGAGCGCGCCGCGGGATCGCCGCAGGATTCGATTTGCATCACCGTGGCGACCAGGTTGGGGTCCAACCCCCAGGTGGCGCTCCAGCGGACGATGGCCGCGCCCCAGTATTGCACTTGGGGCGTGAACAGCGGAGCGATCGCGGTGGACGCGCTCCCTTGTTGCACGGATTGTTCAACACCATAAACTTCTGGGCGCGGCAGCACAAGCGCCATCAACGAACCCAACACAAGTACGATCAGAGGGGGGAGAAGCATCCCCAGCGGGAGACGGAGACAGCCCCCAGAGGATGGGTCTCCGGGGGCTGGGGAGGAGGGGGGTGGAAAAGAAGCTGCAGTGCGAGGCATTATTCAGGTGAGGCGAGACAGGTTTAGAAGCGAGTCTGGCGGTTCTCCTGGGATGAGCGACTGCTAAAGGAAACCGGATGGTAAGTGGGTTCCTGAGCGTATTCGGTCTCGGTGTACTCCACTTTGGGCGTAGGCCGGAAGGAGCGAGCGCTCACGCCGCGGGCCACCGGCGTTGACCGCCGGGCGCTGGTTGCGGTGCGGTTGCGGGTGGTGGTTGTCTTTTGCACCCGCCGCCCTGCTGTCAGGTTCGCCTGGCTGAAGATGCGGTCGCCGGCGACGGAGATGGTGCCGATAATCAACACCCGGATCAACCAGACCATGATCGCCACGAAAATGGGGACGACGCGCAAGAGGGTCTGGCGGGCGATGACGGCGTTGCCCAGAGTCTCGTGGTTGAGGATGGCGATGGAGACTCCCCACCAGGTGAGCATGGCGTTCATCAGCGCGGCCAGCATCCAGGCGCCGAAGAGGTACCAGACCTCGGCGGGTTCATCGCGGCCCTGCTCCGGGGTGAACAGGCGGGCGATGCCGGCGAAGTCAATGCCGCAAAAGGCAATGGAAAGGATGGTTGCCCAGCGCACGCCCATGAATTTCAGCTCGCCAAGCAAATCGGAGAGGGCGAAATCTGTCGTTGAGTAATTGAAAAGCTCAAACGCCAGCAGAGCGGTGACAATGATTGCTCCGAATAGCAAGCCACGTTGCACGCGCAGCCGCTGGTTGGCGAAAGAAAGTTGGGATAACATGGTGACCTCCTGCAGATATTTGTGGGAGCTGGTTTCCGTACGATACAGAACGGATGTTCTATTTATAGAACAAATGTTCCGTTCTGTCAAGGGCCAGATTTTTGAATTGACGACTACCCAGGCGGGCCGCCTGGGGTGGAAATTCCTCCTCTCGAAAAAGTGTTTTCTGCTACAATACCCCTGGCCAAGGAGGACGATCGCTTGATGCCGGACTGGTTTGTGCCGGGCAATGTCGTTACCTTTCCTGGAGGAGGTTCATTAATGTCGGAACATAATCGTGAGGCGGTCATCCTGAGCGCGGTGCGCACACCGATGGGACGTTTTCAGGGTAGTTTAAGCGGCATCCCCGCTCCAAAGTTGGGGGCGCTCGTGGTAGGGGAAGCAGTGAAGCGAGCAAGCATTTCAGATGCTGAAGCGATCAGCGAAGTCTTTATGGGGAACGTGGTCTCTGCGGGGTTGGGGCAAAACCCGGCCCGACAGGCGGCGATCTTTGGCGGCCTGCCGGTCACCGTGGGGGCGACGACGATTAATAAGGTGTGCGGATCAGGTCTCAAAGCGGTGATGCTGGCGGCTTCGGGGGTCCGCGCCGGGGATGGCGAATTGTACGTCGCTGGTGGGATGGAAAATATGAGCCGCGCTCCTTATCTCGTCCACGGGCGGGGGGGCAGGCTGCGCTACGGCCACGCCGAGTTGACCGACGCCCTGCTGCACGATGGTTTGTGGGATCCTTTTGAAAACTGGGGGATGGGCAACGCGGCTGAGTTCATCGCCGAGGAATTTGAGATCACCCGTGAGCAGATGGACGAGCTTTCATACAACAGCCACATGCGGGCGATCGCGGCCATGGACGCGGGCAAATTCGAAGCCGAGATTATGCCAGTGGAGGTCAAAGGCCGTAAGGGCGCGGTGACGGTTTTTGATACCGATGAGACGCCGCGCCGTGATACCTCCCTGGAAGCGCTGGCGAAGCTGCGCCCGGCGTTCATAGAAAATGGCAAAGTGACCGCTGGGAACGCCCCCGGCCTGAATGACGGCGCGGCCGCGCTGGTGGTCGCCAGCCGGGCCTACGCCGAAGCCCACGGCTTGGAGCCGCTGGCGCGCATTGTGGGCTATGGTCAGGCCGCGGTCGAGCCGAAGTACCTTTTCTACGCCCCGGCAAAAGCGATCCCCATTGTGTTGGAGCGCATCGGCTGGACGCTGGCGGACGTGGATCTGATTGAATTGAACGAAGCCTTCGCCGCGCAGGTGCTGGCCGATGGCAAGGCGCTGGCCGATCAAGGCTGGGACTGGGAGAAAGTCAACGTCAACGGCGGGGCGATTGCTCTCGGACATCCCATCGGGGCCAGCGGGGCGCGCGTGCTGGTCACGCTCATCCACGCCCTGCGCGACCGCGGCCTGAAGCGCGGCCTGGCGGCCCTGTGCCTGGGCGGGGCGGAGGCCGTCGCCCTGGCGGTGGAAGTGGAGTAGAAGGGCGCGTGGCTGTAGAAATACGCCCCATGACGATCGCCGATTACGATCAGGTTTACGCCCTCTGGCAGGCGTGTGAGGGGGTGGGCCTGAGCGCGGCCGACGAGCCCCAGGCGATTCGGGCCTATCTGGAGCGCAACCCCGGCCTGAGCGCGGTAGCCCTGGATGGGGGGCGCGTGGTCGGCACGGTGCTGTGCGGCCATGATGGACGCCGGGGGTATATCCATCATTTGGCTGTGGCGCAGTCTCATCGCCGTCGGGGTATTGGCCGCGCCCTGGTCGAGCGTATCCTGTCCGCGCTGATGGCGCAGGGCATCCAGAAGTGCCATTTGTTTGTTTTTGGTGAGAACCGGCAGGCCATCGCCTTTTGGGAGCGGGTGGGATTTTCCCAACGGGTTGAGCTGGTGATGATGTCGCGTCAGATCGCTGACGGGTGAGGCATCCGTTCGCTGGAATTCCAACTTTGCTCGCGGATGCTGCCTCGCCGTCCGCGGTCTACGGTCAGGTAGAAAAAGAATGAACGAAGTTTACGACTACGTGGTCATCGGCTCCGGCTTTGGCGGCAGCGTTGCGGCCATGCGCCTGGCGGAGAAGGGCTATTCCGTGCTGGTGCTGGAAAAGGGCAAACGCTTCAGCGATGACGACTTCGCCAAGACCAACTGGCAATACTGGAAATACCTGTGGCTCCCGGCCCTGCGCGCCTTCGGCATTTTGCAAATCAGTCTGCTGAAAGGGGTGATGGTGCTGCACGGCGCGGGCGTTGGCGGGGGCAGCCTGGGATACGCCAATGTGCTGGAAGTCCCCTCCGATGCGACGTTCGCCACCCCGGCCTGGAACACGCCTCTCCGCTGGGGCGAGGTGCTGGCGCCGCATTATGAAACTGCAAAGCGGATGCTGGGCGTGACCCGCAACCCCAAATTGTGGACTGCTGACCATGTGCTGCTGGAGATCGCCCGCCAGCGCGGCACGGAGGCGACCTTCCGCGCCACCGAGGTGGGGGTGTTCTTCGGCCCTGAGGGGGAGACCGTCCCCGACCCGTACTTCGGCGGCGAAGGCCTCACGCGGACGGGCTGCATCCACTGCGGCGGGTGCATGGTGGGCTGCCGTCACAACGCCAAGAACACGCTGGTGAAAAATTATCTCTATTTTGCCAAAAAGCTTGGGGCTGAGATACGTGCCGAGAGCGAAGTGGTGAATATTCAACCATTGACAGCGGACCGCCGTCCGCCGTCTGCTGTTTCAATCCCGGGGTATGAGGTGCATTACCGGCGCTCAACGGCCTGGGGGCTTACGAAAGTGCAACGCGTCCGGGCGCGTCATGTGGTCTTCGCTGCCGGGGTGATGGGGACGCTGCGGTTGCTGCTGCGCCTGCGCGATCAGATCCGCTCGCTGCCAGCGCTCTCGCCGCGCCTGGGCGAGATGGTGCGCACCAATTCCGAGGCGTTGTTGGGGGCGATCGCCCGCACGGAGGAGGTGGATTACTCTCAGGGCATTGCTATCACCTCCATCTTCAACGCCGACGAGGTGACCCGGATTGAGCCGGTGCGCTATCCCGCCGGTTCCGACCTGATGCGCTACATCAGCGCGCCGCTCATCTCTCAGGGCGACAGCGTGCCAGTGCGGATGTGGAAATCGCTTTTGTGGTTGCTCCGCCATCCGCTGGATTTCCTGCGGACGCATGTGCTGCCCGGATGGGCGCGCCGGGCCACCATCTTGCTGGTGATGCAGCATGTGGATAACCGCCTCAGGTTCCGCATCGGGCGCAGCGTTTTCACCTTCTTCCGCCGGGGGCTGGTGGCCGAGCCGGATGCGGAGCGGGTGGTGGCCGCCCGCGTGGACGTCGGCCACGATGTCACGCGCGACTTTGCCCGCCAGATCAACGGCATCCCGATGGGATCATTGGGGGAGAATCTGCTCAACCTGCCCACCACCGCGCACATTCTAGGGGGGGCGCCGATGGGGAAAGACGCCTCCGAGGGGGTGGTGGATGAGCGCTTTCAGGTGCACAATTACCCTGGCCTGTATATTGTGGATGGCAGCATTGTGCCCGCCAACCCGGGGGTCAACCCCAGTCTGACGATCACCGCGCTGGCGGAGTACGCCATGAGCCAGATACCCCCGAAAGGCGATCTCCATCCCAACGCATGACCAGCAAGGGGACATCGACGAAGCCAGCCAGGCGGGCGATGCGCCGGAAGTAGCGTGGCATTTCCTCGCGAGGCACAGTGTGGAAGCCGAACCGGGCGTAGAAGTCCCCCAAAGCGGCGCGGCACGTCAGGTAAAGGGGAGGGGTGTTAGTTTCCAGCAGGCGCTTGATCAGCGCGCGCGCCACCCCGCGCCCGCGCCAGGCCGGGTCCACCACCACGGAGGCCAGCTCGCGCGAGCCATCTGCATGCGGTTTGATCTGCGCGCAGCCGATCACCTGCCCGTCTGGGGCAACGGCGACCAGGAAGCGCTGCCAGCGCAGGCCGGTTGGGTTAAGTCGCGCCCCGCGCACCAGCCGGCGGATGCGGAAGCGCTCTACGGCTGTGGCAGGGCGCAGTGAAAAACGCGACTTTGGGGGCGACAAGGCTATTCTTACGGTTCTTCAGGCTCCAGTGTGGATGTGAAGCGCACCTCGCCGAGATCGGTGGTTTGACCGGTTTGGACGAGGGCCGGGTATTCGAAGCCTGAGCCTTGAAAAGCCACCGCGATGGCGTGTTCGCCTGCCGGAACGCCCTCGATGGTGAAAACACCGTTGGCGTCTGCCTGCCCGCGGATGCTGGTGCCTAGTACGTAAATTTCCGCCGCAACAGGGTGGCCGTTTTCGTCAATCACCACGCCGGTGATCGCACCTGTCCCTGAGAGACGTGCGGCGGTGTCGGATTGCAGAAAAACCTTTACGCCAAGGGCGAAAGCGACGATCAACAGGACAAGGATCACTCCCCAAAGAGCGCGTTTGCGCCGTCGCTGGCTGGGCAGCTTTTCGGGGATGCCGTCTTTGTATTGATCAAGGGAGGGTGAGCTTTCGAACGTCATTTTGGCTACCTCATGGTTGCTCTATGCTCTGCTGTGGTTATGGCGTGGTGATGGTCAGGTCGTCAAGGCAGACGCTGGTGTTATCCCAGGTGCGAAAACCCACGCCGCCTTCCTTGTAGGTGTCGTCGGAGGCGCGCAGCACTTCCTGACCGTCTACGTAGGCGATGAAGGTGTCTCCTTTAACTACAAGCTGGATGTTGTGGTCTTCCCCGTGCCAGTCGTAGCCGGGGACGCGCACCTCAGCGAAGGGATAAAGCTCGTGCCCGTTGACCCATTTGCGGAAGAGGAAGGCGCCGCCTCGCCAGCCAGGATCGTATTGAAAGATGTAGCCCTCTGGCCGTTGATAGTTTTGTGCACGGAAGAAGATGCCGTAGCCGTTGCCTTTCTGCAGATTGGCTTTGCCGACGTTGATGGTGTAGTCATCGCCTGTGAAGCGCTGGTTGAAGAGCGCTCCCCAGCGGCTGCCGCACAGTTCGCCGTTATTGTTTTTCCAGTTTCGCCCCCAGCCGCCTCCCCAATCGGAGAGATTGGAGAAGTCCTCGCTTAGCGCCGCGGTACAGGGGTTCTCCCCGCGGATGCCGCTAACCACTTTGCAGTAAACATCTTGCACACTGGTGCCAGTTGCAGCCAGGGATAAGCCCGCTATCGAGGTCGCAAGCGCCAAAATCAGAGCAAACTCCACTAGTCCTTGCCCTTTTTCTAGGGAGAATGTAGCTTTCATGGTTGCCTCCTCTGCGTTGGAACGGTTGAGTATGTGATTTGTGACACAGGAGATCGTGTGAGCGCGCTCAAGTCGTTGGCGTTTCTCTTTTGCCAGAGAAGGCATAGCATAGCACAGAACAGAGTGAGATGCAACCGTCATAGGAGGAAATATCCGGCCAGAACGGTGTGGATTGTCGTGGCCGCGTGCTATAATCCGGTGTAACAAAAACTTTATCTGCTCAGTGACTCATTTAGGATTCCCGACAAACTAGAGGTGACGATGATGGCTGGTCAAGGCCCTACTTTGCAATTGTCTGAGGAACACGAGATGATCCGCGCCGCGGCGAGGGATTTTGCCCAAAATGAGATCGCCCCCATCGCGGCGGAATTCGATGAAAGCGGTGAGTTCCCCTATGAGACGATCAAGAAAATGGGGGAGATGGGCTTCATGGGAATTGAGATCCCCGAGGAATACGGCGGTGCGGGGATGGACACGCTGGCATACGTGCTCGCCACGGAGGAGATCGCCAAGGTGGATGCCTCCCACGCGGTGATTATGTCAGTGAACAACTCGTTGTTCAATTATGGCATTCTCAAGTTCGGCACCGAAGAGCAAAAACAGAAATACCTGCGGGCGGTCGCCTCGGGCGAGGCTATTGGTGCGTATTCGCTCACCGAGCCAATGTCTGGCTCCGATGCGGGGACGATGCGCAGCCGCGCCGTGCGGGATGGCGATTTCTACGTGCTCAACGGACGCAAATCCTGGGTCACTTCCGGTCCGGTAGCCGATTACGTGGTCGTCTTTATGATGACCGAGCCGGAGAAGAAGCACAAAGGTATCACCGCTTTTATTGTGGAGGCTGATACCCCTGGCTTTGTGCGCGGCAAGAAGGAACCCAAGCTGGGCATCCGCGCCTCGTCCACCAGCGAACTGGTCTTTGAAGATTGCCGCGTGCCGGCGGCGAACCGTCTGGGTGAGGAGGGGGAAGGCTTTAAAATCGCCATGACCGTGCTGGACGCCGGACGCATCGGCATCGCCTCGCAGGCGTTGGGCATCGCCGAAGCGGCCTACGAGGCCAGCCGCAAGTATGTGGTCGAGCGCCACGCCTTTGGTCAGCCGATTGGCGCGTTCCAGGGTACGGGTTTCAAGATCGCCGATATGAAGACCCGCATCGAAGCCGCGCGCCTGCTGATCTATCAGGCTGCCTTGGCGAAAGAGAACGCCAAAACAACCGGCAAGCGCTTCTCGCTGGAGGCGGCCATGGCGAAGCTCTTCGCCTCCGAAACGGCCATGTACGTCACCCATCAGGCGGTGCAGATTCACGGCGGCATGGGCTACAGCAAGGAACTGCCCGTGGAGCGTTACTTCCGCGATGCCAAAATCACCGAGATTTACGAAGGCACCAGCGAGATTCAACGGCTGGTGATCTCCCGCCTGGAAACAGGGCTACGCTGAGCGCCTGAGGATGCAGGGTGAACAGAAGGTTGTGGCTGGGGTTGATCGTCCTCCTGGCTGTGATTCTGGATGTTTATCTGCTTTGGGGCTGGCGACGCTTTCGCCGCTTGCGGGAGGGCGCCATGGAAGATGACTCTCCGCCGCGTTTGCGCCTGCTGATGCGCGCGCTGACCCCCGACCGCTTGCGAGCCTTCTGGCAGCGTGACGAAGTGCGCCGCCGCCTGCTCCTCCTCGCCGAGCCGCTTTTGCTGGCTTTGTGGGCCTTGTGGATTGGGCGCGGCTATCTGCAGGACTTTGACAAAACTGTCTGGCCGATGGGGCGGGAGTTCGGCGTTCAGGCATATTCCCATTATTTCTGGCGCAACCTGTTGCAGTGCGGCGCGTGCGCTTTGTGGAACGGGACGATCAACGGTGGCGCGCCGGCGCTGGCAGACCCCTTCGGCAGTGCCTTTCATCCTGTAGTGATGTTGACCACGCTGTTGTTCGGCGTGGTCAACGGCGTAAAGGTGACGATTGTGTTTGCCATCTGGCTGGCGGGCGTGGCGCAGTGGTGGATTGCCCGCCTGTTTGAAGCCGGGCGGCTGGCGCGACTGTGGAGCGCGCTGCTGGTGATGGTCGGCGGTCACCTGCTGGGGCGGCTGGAGTTGGGCGCGTTCGGCTTGACGCTGGCGATGGCTTCGATCAGCCTGGCGCTGGCGGCGGCCATGTGGCTGGGGCAGCGCGGTGGCCGTCGCGCCGCGGCGGTGTTGGGTGTGTGCCTGGCTTTGGTGTTGCTCGCCGGGCACGGCTACCTGCAATTGGGCTTGCTGGCGCTGATCCCGGCTTTTGGGTTATTGTTGTTGGATGATTCGTGGCAGGTACGCCCCGTCTGGCGGGATTACCTGCTGGCAGGAGCCGTCGCTTTGCTGCTGGTGGGGTTCTTCCTCGTCCCGCTGCTGCACTTCCTCCCCAACCTGGACAAGTTCACCGATCCCGAATTCAAGGCTGCCCAGCCGCTGGCCTATATCCCCCTCAACCTGGTGATTCGCGATTGGGAGTATTACCACAACGAAACGCTTGCCAAGTTCCCGTACCCCTACCTCTATAACCTATACATCGGCTGGTGGCCGGTGTTGCTCTTCATCCTGAGCCTGTACTTCCTGCCGCGCGCCGGAAAGCGCCTGCTGCTTTTGACGCTGGTCGGCGTGCCGCTATTGTTCTTTTTCTCCAGCGCCATCCCCTATCGCTGGCTGGTGGATTGGCTGCCGCTGCTGGCCGGGGTGAGGCACGTGCCGCTGATCGCCGGAATGGCCGTCCCTCTGATATTGGGCGCGGCAGCGTTTACCCTGGACCGCCTGTGGCGCTTGAACTGGCCGGAGGTGCGGATGGATTTTCACCGCCCTGGCGCGGTAGTGAAGCTTTCGTTGCGCTGGCTGTTGCTCGTCCCTGTGATTTTGTCGCTGCGCAGCGCCTACGACTTCAACACCATCTTCACGGATACGGACTACGTGGAGGATGTCTACGCCGATATTCAGCAGATTCAGCTGGCATTCTTGCAATGGGTGGAGCCTCCGTTTGGCAAGCACTGGTGGGTGGAACCGGCCCTGGATGCGAGGATCAAACTCACCAACGTGGTCATGCCCTGGTGGTGGAAGGGACGCGAGAAGCCGCCGCCCTATCTGATGGCCCGGCCGGACAACAATGAAGTTGGTGTGCGCCTTTCTTATAACCTGGGCGAGTTTCCGGTGTTTGAGGATGCGTCTCAACCCTATGCTTTTATCGTTACTGAAGTGGGGCAGCTCCCCTGCGTGGCGCAGGGCTGGGGCGGGGATTTACGGGTTGCCTGTAGCGTGAAGAGCGAGGGCACGCTCGTGGTGCGCGAGTATATGTGGTCGGGCTGGAAGGCCTGGCGGGATGGGCAGCGCGTGGAATTGACTGGACGTCTGTGGCTGGAGGTTGACGCCCCGGCGGGCGCGCACATCTATTGGTTCCGTTACCGTCCGTGGGATGTTTATGTTGGTCTGATGGTCTCATTGATCGGTGTGGTCGTGCTCGCCTGGCTGTGGCGCAGCGATCCAAACCCAATCCCTGATCACCCAATTACCCAATTACATGATTCCTCAATTACCTAACCTATGAAAGCAATCCTTTTCCATCAACATGGCGGCCCGGAAGTGCTCGAATACGCGGATTTCCCCGCACCGGAACCCAGCCCCGGCGAGGTGCTGGTGCGTCTGGAGGCCGCTGCTCTCAATCGTCTGGATTTGTGGGTGCGGGAAGGCTGGCCGGGAATCCGGCTGGAATATCCCCATATCCCCGGCGCGGATGGGGCCGGCGAGGTTGCTGCCCTGGGGGAGGGCGTCCGCGACTGGCAGGTGGGCGAGCGCGTGGTGATTAACTCCAACTTGGGCTGCGGCGAGTGCGAGTTCTGCCGCGCCGGGCGGGATAACCTGTGCGTGCGCTGGCATCTGCTGGGGGAGACGGTGCGGGGGACCTACGCGGAATACGTGGCCGTCCCGGCACGGCAACTGCTGCGCATGCCGCAAGGTTTCGACGCGCACACCGCCGCGGCTGCCGCGCTGGTCTACCACACCGCCTGGCATTCGCTGGTCGCCCGCGGGAAGGTGCAGGCCGGGGAGACTGTGCTGGTGGTCGGCGCTTCCGGCGGGGTCAACACCGCCTCGATTCAGATCGCCAAATACCTCGGCGCGCGCGTGATCGTGGTCGGCAGCGACGCAGAGAAGCTGGCTCTGGCTGAATCGCTGGGCGCGGATGTGCTGGTGGACCGCTCGCGGGTGGAGAACTGGTCGAAGGAAGTTTACGTGCAGACCGGCAAGCGCGGTGTGGACGTGGTGGTGGATAACGTTGGAATCACGTTCCCGCTCAGCCTGCGCGCCCTGCGGAAAGGCGGCCGCTTGCTCACCGTGGGCAATACTGGCGGTCCGAAGTTTGAGATTGATAACCGTTTCATCTTCGGCAAGCATCTCTCTATTCTTGGCTCGACGATGGGGACGTTGGAGGATTTTCGCCAGGTAATGGCGCTTGTCTTCGCCGGGGAGCTGCGCGTGCCGCTTGATCGCAGCTATCCGCTGGCCGAAGCCGCCGCGGCGCAAACGCGCCTCGAACGCGGCGAACAGTTGGGTAAAATCACCTTGCAGATCTGTTGATGAGCAAACTATGAAACTGCGATTTCTCATCTTTCCTCTTCTTCTGTTGATGGCGTGCAATTTCACCCGCATTGGCGAGGAGCTTGCGGGGAGTGCGACTCCGCCCCCGGCGACGGCGACCGTTGCCCAACCCGCCGCAACCGCGACGCAGACCGCAACGGCGCTCCCTCCCGCTTCTCCCTCTCCGACGGCGCCGGAGTTTACGCCCGCGACACCGGAGAACGTGGTGCTGGATTTCGTCGCCCGCGCCTGCGAGGCGCAATGGTCCACAAACGCCAGTTACCTGCCCTGCCCCGGCGACCTTGCTGGTGAGAGCGGCGCTTACATTGAATACAGCGATCATACGGTTGCCGAGGGGATGGTCTCTGTCGCCGCGCCGCTGTTGATCGGCCGTCTCGGCGACAGGTATCCCGAAGGGCTGGGGTTGTTTGGCCGCTATCCCCCGGTGCAGGTCTTTTCCGGGGATGTGTTCCGCGCCGTGGTCGGCTGCCAGGGCGATTCCCCCTGCGATGTGCAGTTTGCCCTGGAATACTACGACGCCGCGGGAAATTATTATTCGACTGAATGGAAATGGTCGCACCGCGTCGGCGAGGGGTTGACGGAAATCACCGCCGATCTGACTCCGCTGACCGGGCAGACGGTGGAATTCATCCTGGTGGCGCGCGCCCAGGACGATGCCGCGGACAACTGGGTGGTGTGGATCCAACCGCGCATCGAGCGCGACCCGAACGCCCCTGTCCCGCCCACGCCCGCGCCGACGGCTTCCGCCACGCAACCGCCGGAACAGTCGGAGAAAATCCCCGGCGTGATCTCTGGCATGGTGGACATGTCCTCCGCCCCGCCTTATCTGACCGACCCGGTTTTAGGGAGCATGCCGGTTGTGGTGGTTTTCTTCAACCTGGATGACGGCACGTACTGGTGGATTCACACGACTCTGACCGGTCATCCTTATTATCAGATGACCGTGCCGCCGGGGCGCTATCAGGTGGTGGCTTACGCCCAGGGGGTGGGTGACCAGCCCTACGTCACCGCCGGTTATACCGGGCAGAATCCCTCCTGCGGCCAGGCGCTGCAGGTCGTTGAGGTCGGCCCGAATGGGCGCGTGGATAACATCGTCATCGCTGATTGGAACTGGCTTTGCGGCGGCGATGCTTATCGTCCACCTAAGCCTGCGGATGTGCCTCTGCCATGAACGCGCCGCGCCCGAAACGTCCCTTTAGCGTAACTGCGCTCGCTGTGCTGGTGTTAAGCTTTGCAGTGCTGCACGCCTTTGGCGTGTGGGAGGCCGTGCGGTATTGGGGTTTTTTGCAGGAACTTCCTCTGGCGGTGCCGCCGGGTTATCTGCTGGGCAGAAACCTGTTGTGGTTTGTGATCGGCACAATCATCAGCATCGGGTTATGGCGCGGCAGCCCCTGGGCCTGGGGTGACGCGCAGATCGCCGCCGGGGTATACGCGGCCTGGTATTGGCTGGATCGCGTGTTCCTGGCGCCGGCCGCGATGTTGAAGTTGCGCTGGCCCTCTCTGGTAGCCCTGACCATTTTGGGTCTGTTGTTGACCTTTATAGCCTTGCGTCGCCCTGGAGGGCGGGCGTACTTTATGCACGAAACGACGACGAAAGAGAATCAGGAGATTTGATGGCAAAGAACCCGAAGATTGAACACCTGCGAGCCTTGAAAGCCCAGGCGCGTCTGGGGGGTGGAAAGGAGCGCATCGAGCGGCAGCATCAAAAAGGGCGCCTGACGGCGCGTGAGCGCATTGATCTGTTGCTGGATAAAGGCTCTTTCCGCGAGGTGGATGCTTTTGTCACTCATCGCACCACGGATTTCGGCCTGGATAAGCGCAAATACTACGGCGATAGCGTGGTCACCGGCTGGGGGACGATCAACAACCGGCTGGTGTATGTCTTTGCTCAGGATTTCACCGTCTTCGGCGGGAGCCTCGGCGAGGTGCACGCCGCCAAGATCGTCAAGATTTTGGAGATGGCGATGAAGAACGGCGCGCCGGTGATCGGCCTGAACGATTCGGGCGGCGCGCGCATTCAGGAGGGCGTGGTCTCCCTCGGCGGCTATGCCGACATCTTTTTACGCAACACCCTGGCCTCGGGGGTGATCCCGCAAATCAGCGTGATCATGGGGCCGTGCGCCGGTGGGGCGGTCTACTCCCCTGGCCTGACCGACTTCATCTTCATGGTGCGCGGCTCTTCCTATATGTTCATCACCGGGCCAAACGTGGTCAAAACCGTCACCCACGAGGATGTCTCCTTTGAGGAATTGGGCGGCGCGGATGTGCACGCCGAGACCTCGGGAGTCTGCCATGTGGCCGCCGATAGCGAGCCGGATGCCCTCTTCCTAGTGCAGAAGTTGCTCGAATACCTGCCGCAGAACAACATGGAGGATCCGCCTTTTGTGGATACCGGCGATGACCCCCTGCGCCGCGAGGAAGCGCTGGATGAAATCATCCCCAATGACCCCGGCAAGCCGTATGACATCAAAGATGTGATCCGCCTGGTGGTGGATAACGGCGAGTTCTTTGAAATTCAGCCCGCGTATGCCGCCAACATCGTGATGGGTTTCGCCCGCCTGGGGGGGCACAGCGTGGGCATCGTCGCCAACCAGCCCGCCGTGCTGGCAGGGGTGTTGGATATCGCCGCCTCGGAGAAGGCGGCGCGCTTTGTGCGTTTCTGCGACGCCTTTAACATCCCCCTCCTCACCTTTGTGGACGTGCCTGGTTTCCTGCCGGGGACCGATCAGGAGCACGGCGGCATCATCCGTTCGGGGGCCAAGCTGTTGTACGCGTATTGCGAGGCCACCGTCCCCAAGCTGACGGTGATCACGCGCAAGGCTTACGGTGGGGCCTACGACGTGATGAGCAGCAAGCACATCCGCGGCGACCTCAACCTGGCCTGGCCGAGCGCCGAGCTGGCGGTGATGGGGCCGGAGGGCGCGGTGGAGATCGTTTTCCGCAAAGAGCTGGAAGCGGCCGAGGACCCCGAGAAACGCAAAGCGGAGCTAGTTGCCGAATACCGCGAGAAATTTGCCAACCCGTATGTGGCGGCCTCGCGCGGATACATTGACGATGTGATCGAACCGAGCGACACGCGCCCGCGCCTGATTAACGCTCTGGAGATGCTTTCCAACAAACGTGATACCAACCCACCGAAGAAACACGGCTGCATTCCGCTTTAGCTAAAGAACAGGAAGAAGAGACCATGTTCAATAAAGTCCTGATTGCCAACCGCGGTGAGATCGCCGTGCGTATATTACGGGCCTGCCGCGAGCTGGGGTTGGAGACGGTGGCGGTGTATTCCGAAGTCGATCGCCAGGCGCTGCACGTGCGCTACGCCGATGAAGCCTACCTGCTGGGGCCGGCCCCCTCGCGCGATTCCTACCTGCGCGGCGATAAAATCATCGAGATTGCCAAAAAGTCTGGGGCCGGGGCGATTCATCCGGGGTACGGCTTCCTGGCCGAGCGCGCCGATTTCGCCCAGGCGGTGCTGGATGCCGGACTGGCGTTCATCGGCCCCAAACCCTCGGCGATCGCCGCCATGGGCGATAAAGCCGTGGCGCGAGCCACGGTGACCGCCGCTGGAGTGCCGGTCGTCCCTGGCACGGAGGGGGAAGGCTCGCTCTCGGATGAGGAGTTGCTGCGCGTTGCCCCGGAGATCGGCTTCCCGCTGTTGATTAAAGCCACCGCCGGGGGCGGGGGTAAGGGGATGCGCGCCGTGCGTAACCTGGAAGAGATGCCTGAATTGCTGACCGCCGCCCGGCGCGAGGCGGAGGCCGCTTTCGGCGATGGCAATGTTTATCTGGAAAAGCTGGTCGAGGGCGCGCGGCATATCGAAATCCAGATTCTGGCGGATGAGTTCGGCCACGTGGTGCACCTGGGCGAGCGCGAGTGTTCGTTGCAGCGCCGTCACCAAAAACTGCTGGAAGAAGCGCCCTCCCCGTTCGTCGGTGAGGATGAAGAGCTGCGCCAGCGGATGGGCGAGGTGGCCGTGCGCGCCGCACAGGCGGTGGATTACGTCAACGCGGGGACGATCGAGTTCCTGGTGGATCGTGATAAGAATTTCTACTTCCTGGAGATGAACACCCGTTTGCAGGTAGAGCATCCCATCACCGAAGCCGTCACCGGCGTAGATATCGTCAAGGAGCAGATCCGCATCGCCCGCGGGCGCTCCCTCAACATCAAGCAGGAAGATATCCGCATGGATGGCTGGGCGATTGAGTGCCGCATTAACGCTGAGGATCCCTATAACAACTTCATGCCCTCCACCGGTGAAATCGCGCATTCGTTGCTGCCCACCGGCCCTGGCGTGCGAGTGGATACCGGCGTGTATCCTGGTTTTGTGATTTCCCCTTACTACGATTCGCTGATCTCCAAACTGATCGTGTACGGCAGCACGCGCGCCGAGGCCATCCTGCGCATGCGCCGCGCTTTGGAGGAGTACCGCATCGTCGGTGTGCGTACCAATATTCCCTTCCATCAGAACATCATTGATTCGCATCGCTTCATGGCCGGGCAGTTCGATACCCAGTTTGTCGAGCAACGCTTTTCGATGGAAGCGGCAGATCGCGGGCGCGAGACCTTGCCGGAAATCGCCGCTTTGATGGCCACGTTTGTGGCGCACCAGCAGACCGAACGCTCGGCGCATGTTATTCGGCGCAATGAGCGCGATACCAGCAACTGGAAGTGGATCGGGCGTTGGGAGCGCATTCACCGTTGAGGTGGGGGATGGGAGTTGAAATATGTTGAAATACATCACGACAATTGGCGATCAGGAATTTCAAATCGAAATTCTGGATGATAACCGTGTTGCATTGAACGGTCAGATTTACGAGGTGGATTTTGCGACCATCAGCCGCCAGCCGGTGTTTTCGCTGCTGGTGGATGGCAAATCGTATGAGGCTTACATTTATGAGGGGGAGAACGGTTGGGAAGTGTTGTTGCAGGGGACGCGTTACCCCGTCCAGGTGGTGGATGAACGTGAACATCGTTTGCGCGCTGCCTTTGGTCGCGGCGCGGTGCAGAGCGGCGATTTTCATCTCAAGGCCCCTATGCCGGGGATGGTGATCGCTGTCCCCGTGGAGGATGGCCAGGCCGTGGAAGAGGGGGATGTGCTGCTGATCCTGGAATCGATGAAGATGCAGAACGAGTTGAAATCCCCACGGGCGGGGACGGTCTCGCGGGTGCGCGTGGCGGTGGGCGACAACGTCGAGCGCGGCCAGACGCTGCTCAGTGTAGTGTAGCGCACCTCCCGCAGGTTCGAAACCTGCGGGAGGTGGTAGTTCCGGGGTGGGGGACTAAATGCTATAATTGCGGGCATGAAATATCATATTTGGACAGCTGGATGTCAGATGAACGTGGCTGATTCGCGCCGCGTGGCCGCGGCCCTGGAAAGTTTGGGGTACGCGCCCTCGCCGCGCGCCGAAGACGCGGATGTGGTGGTGTTGAACACCTGCGTGGTGCGCCAGAGCGCTGAGGACAAGGCATATGGACGTCTTAACTCGCTCAAGTCGGTCAAGCAGGCGCGCCCGGAGATGGTGATTAACCTGATGGGCTGCCTCGTCGGTGTGAAGGGGCACGAAAAGCTGCGCCAGCGTTTCCCCATGGTGGATGTGTTTTCTCCCCCCTCCGACCCCGGTCCGTTGATCGCTCACCTCACACAAGATGAGAGCAAAGAACTGGAAGACGCGGCCACCTCGCGCCGTTTCGCCTTCATGGATGGTGAGCTGACTCTGCCGGTGGAGGAACGCGGCAACCTGGTGAGCGCCTTTGTCCCCGTTGTGTTGGGCTGTTCCCATGCCTGCACGTTCTGCATTATCCCCTACAAGCGCGGGGTGGAGCGCAGCCGCCCGGTGGGCGACATCGTCGCCGAGGCGCGCTCGCTGGTCGCCCAGGGCGTCAAAGAGATCACCCTGCTCGGTCAGATCGTGGATCGCTATGGTAAGGATGTTCCCGATGGGCCGAACCTGGCGCAACTGCTGCACGTGCTGCACGAAATTGAGGGGCTGGAGCGTATTCGTTTCCTGACCTCGCACCCCAACTGGATGACGCCGGAGCTGCTGGACGCGGTGGCCGAACTGCCCAAAGTGATGCCGCATATCGAGGTGCCGGTGCAGGCCGGTGATGACGAAGTGCTTGCCAACATGAAGCGCGAATACACCGTCGAAGATTACCGCCGATTGGTGGCCCAGATCCGCGAGCGCATTCCTGGGGCCTCAATCGCCACCGACATCATCGTTGGCTTCCCTGGTGAGACGGTGGAGCAATTCCAGCGCACTTATGACCTGTTGGCGGAGCTGAAGCTGGATGTGGCGCACCTGGCGCGCTATTCCACCCGCCCCGGCACGGTGGCGGCGCGGCGCATGCTGGATGATGTGCCCGAGGAAGAGAAATGGCGTCGCTTCCGCGCTTTGGAAGAATTGCAAGAGGGCATCGCTGCCGAGATCAATGCCCGTTACCTGGGGGAGACGGTGGAAGTGCTCTTTGAGGAGAAGGTGCGTGGGCGCTGGCGCGGACGCACGCCGACCAACAAGCTGGTGTTTGTTGAAGCGGAGACCGATTTGCGCGGTCAGGTGCTGCCGGTGGTGATTACCTGGACAGGCCCCTGGTCGATGCAAGGGATGTTGCCTGTCCGCTCTGGGGATGGTGCCATCCCGTTGGAACTTGTGACATCTGTTTGAGCATCATCTTGTAAATCGCGCCACCCTGGTCTTTCGCTTACCTGGAGGTAGAGAAGATGTCCCGAAGTCGTTGGACGTTGATGATTGTGTTGGTGGCTTTGTTGAGCGCCTGCAACATGCCGCGAAACACGCCCGCGGCGGAAGAACCCGTGGGACTGATCCACACCATTGCGGCGCAGACCGTCGCCGCGCAGATGACGCAGATCGCCTCCGGGGCATCCACGCCAGTGGCTTCGCTGCCGACCGCGCCGACGATCCCCCCCACGGCCACACCGTTGCCCTCCACTCCACCCCCGCCCACAGCGACCCCTCCACCGCCTCCGCCCACACCCATCCCTTGTGATTTGCTCTCCTTTGGCGATCCCCTGGATGTCACCATCCCCGATGGCACGGAGATCAACCCCGGTGAGAGCTTTGTGAAGACCTGGCGTTTGAAGAACGCCGGTTCCTGCACCTGGACCACGGGGTACTCGCTGGTTTTCGTTTCGGGTGAGAACATGGGCGCGCCGGCTTCTGTGCCGTTGACCGCCACGGTCGCGCCAGGTGGCCTGATTGATGTTTCGGTCACCCTCACCGCACCGCTTACCCCTGGGGTGTACCGCGGGTATTTCAAATTGCGCAATGCCAGCGGCGTGCTCTTCGGCTGGGGGCCGGAGTCGAAATCATTCTGGGTTGAGATAAAAGTCCCTGAGCTCAGTGGTGTGATGTTTGATTTCATCGCCCTCGCCGATGAAGCCGAATGGGGCAGCGGCACCACGCCGATTGCGTTTGACACGGTAGGCGATACCGACATCACCTACGGCGGCCCCGATACCGATGCCAACGGCTTTGCCATGGTGAAGGATAGCCAAAAGCTGGAGGATGGCAAGATATCGGGCAAGATTCTGGAAACGCACCCCAAATGGGTGAATGATGGTTATGTGATCGGGCGCTACCCGGTCTATCGGGTGGGCGTAGGTGACGAGATCCGCGCCCGCATCGGGTTTATCGCCATGTCTGATGGCTCTTGCGGCGCGGGCGATGTCATCTTTGCGATTTACTATACCCTGGGAACAGACGTGGGCACGCTGACCGAATTAGGCTCCTGGAACGAGAGCTGCGACGGCGCCATGAAGAAGATCGTCGTCCCGCTGGATTCGCTGGCGGGGAAAGATGTCCAGTTCTACCTGGTGGTGAAGGCGAACGGTTCCTCCGGGCAGGATTGGGCTGTGTGGGATTCGCTGGGGGTGATGCGGTAGTGTTCCCCCCTTGCCGGCTTTCTGAGAAGTGAGAGTAGAAGCATGAAGGGCCTCTATCCAAAAATCATGCTGCTTGTTGGCGGCGCGTTCCTCCTCACGGTGACGGCCATCCTGGTATTTATCTACATCACCGAGAGCATGGAGATCGAGCAGGTCGGCCTGGCGCAGGCGAAAACGCACAATCAGGTCGCCTTTGAGGCGCTCTACGCTTCGATGAGCCAGGGGGGCAGCCGGGAGGGGAACCTGCAGGTGATCGAGCGGCTGCGCGAGACCGGCATCTTCACATCGCTGCGGGTGATTAAAGGGGAGCCGGTGGTGCGCCAGTTTGGAGCGACGCCCGATGAATTGCCCAAAGACGACCTGGAGCGGCGTGCCCTGGCCGGGGAAGCAGTACAGGAGATCCGCAACGAGGATGGTTATCGGGTGGTTCGCTATGTCAAGCCGTTGTTCGTGGAGGAGAAGTGCCAGCGTTGCCATCAGGCGGAGATCGGCGCGGTCAACGGGGCGATTTCGACCGAGATCTCCTTGCAGGCATATGATGACGTCCTGCGTCAGCGCCTGAAGGCTCTGCTGCGGGTCATTGGCGGGAGCCTGTTGGCGCTGGCGATGCTGGTTTTCTACGCAGTTCAACGGCTGGTGATCAGACCTTTGCAGACCATCCGCCAGGGTGCCGCGGCGATTGCCCAGGGCGATCTTTCCCATCGGCTGGATGTGTCCACCAACGATGAACTGGAGTCGCTGGCCAGTGAGTTCAACCGCATGGCGCAGCAATTGGAAGAATCTTACGGCCAGGTCGCGGAGGAAAAAAGCAAGGTGCTGGCCGCGATCGAGTCCTCGCGCGATGCGATCTGGATCAGCGATGCCAACCAGCGTATTGTGATGGTGAACTCCGCCCTCGAGCATCTGACCGGGCGAAGCCGTGAGGAGCTGGTGGGGCAGTCGTGTCGCTATTTGTTCGATGTGCGCACGATGGATGGCGCCCTGACCTGTGATACCCTGTGCCCCTTCCTGCACCCGGATGAGGATGATGCGCACTATGCGGATTGGGGAGGTATCGAAGGGTGTATGCCCACTGCATCTGGAAAGGATGCCTGGATTGAGATCAGTTACGGCCGTGTGCGCAATCCCGAAAACAACAAACTCAGCGGTGTGGTGCACATTGTCCACGACCTGACGCAGCGCAAGAAGATCGAGGAGTTAAAGGACGAGTTCCTTTCCCTGGTTTCGCATGAATTGCGCACGCCGTTGCATCACATCAAAGGGTTTGCCACCACGCTGTTGCAGACGGATGTGGAGTGGGACTCCGCCACCCAGCGCGATTTCCTGGAAAGCATCAATTCGGAGGCCGACAGGCTGGCGACTCTGGTGAAGAAGATTTTGCACCTTTCTCGTTTGGAGGCGGGTACGCTCCCGATGGAGAAGGAGCTGTATTCGGTGGATGAGCTGGTCAACGGCGTACTGTCGCGTCAGCGCAACATCGCTGCCTATCGGCGCGTGGAGGCGCACCTGGCCCCCGATCTGCCTCCAGTGTGGATGGACAGGCGTGAAATTGAATGTGTGCTCACCAACCTGATCGAAAACGCCCATAAATATGCCGATCCCGGAACGCCGATTACTTTGGAAGTCGAGTGCCGGGATGGCCAGGTGGTCTTTTGCGTTTCCGATCAGGGGCCGGGTATCTCCCCGGAGCAATTGGAGCGTATTTTTGACCGTTTCTACCGCATCAAGGGGCAAAATCATCACGCAGCTGGCACCGGGTTGGGGCTGGCGATCTGCAAGCGCATTGTGGAAGCGCATGGCGGGCGCATCTGGGTGGAGAGCACGCCGGGGGTTGGTTCCAGCTTCTATTTCAGCCTCGAGGTTGTTGAGCAGCCTGTGATGGTGGAAGGATGAAGAAACTGCGCGCCCTGGTGGTGGATGATGAACCCCAAACGCTGAAATACATCGGCGCCAATCTGCGCGCCCGCGGCTTCGATGTGCTGACCGCCGAAGACGGCCGCGAGGCGCTCAAGGTGTTTGAGAAAAACATCGTGGATTTGATTATCCTGGATATTATGATGCCCGGCCTCGATGGCTTCCAGGTGTGTCAGTCCATCCGGCGGACTTCAGATGTGCCCATCATCATCCTGAGCGCGCGCGAGCGCGAAAAAGATATTGTGCGGGCGCTCGACCTGGGGGCAGATGATTACCTCACCAAGCCCTTTGGCGTGGAGGAGATCCTGGCGCGCATCCGGGCGGTGTTGCGTCGTGCCGCGCAGACGCAGGCCACGCCGCGCCCGCCGCTGGTCTTTGGCGATCTGGAGATTGATTTCGCCTCGCGGCAGGTGTATCTGAAGGGGGAGAAAGTCTCCCTGACGCCCACGGAGTACAACCTGCTGGCTCATCTGGCGCTCAACGCCGGGCGGGTGCTCACCCACCGGGCGCTGTTGCAGGCTGTATGGGGGCCAGAATACGGCAATGAAACAGAATATCTCTGGGCCTATATTCGCCGTTTGCGGCGTAAAATCGAGCCCGATTCCGGCAACCCGCGCTACATTCTGACGCAATCGGGGGTCGGCTACCAGTTCGTGGCCAAGGCGCCTCGATCGTAAGCGCGCGAAAAGTTTATCCTAAACCTCGCCCGCGGGAACAACCCCGCGGGCATCTTTATTTTTCAGGATTTTTTCAGGGCGAGGGGGATGAACTTCAGGATTATTTCAGGCGAATAACGTATTCTCTTAAGATAAGTGAACGTGTCTGCGTTGGCTATCGTGTCGTGCTGCAAGTTGTACTGTGGAAGGCGACACGTATTTTATTCTATTGAAGAAGGAGGTGGATCAAAATGGAGAAAAACGAGAAAGGCCAGGAAAAAGTGCCGCGTGGCCAGGAGATTTTTGACAACATCCTTGTGCTCTTTCTGGTTTCCCTGGTGTTGAGCGCTGTCCTCTACAACGTCTGGGGATTGTTGGATCTCTTAAGCACGCCCCTTGGGAAATAACACTAGAGACGTGTTCAACCGACGTTAAACCTTCACGAAAAGAAAGGAGATTGCTATGTTCCCTCCAGAACGAGTCTGGTGGAAGCCCCTGGACAGGATGGAAAAGAACTGGGTGACGGTCGCATTTATCTGGTGTCTCTTTATGACTGCTATGATGCCTATTTGGTTCTTTATGGGTCGCCAGAACGTCCCCGTCACCAGCTACCGCGTGGAGCCAACGGCGTTCCAGCAAAAGGTGATGGACTTTGCCGAACAGTATCAGATCGGGGATGAAAATGGGGTCCCTGTGGTCGCTCCACCACCTGGGGATGTGTATCTACTGGCCCGGCAATGGCAGTGGTATCCCATCCTGAAGTTGAAGAAGGGTGAGACCTATAAATTGCATGTCTCCTCGTTGGATGTGCTCCACGGTCTTTCCATTCAGCCAACCAACCTGAACTTTCAGGTTATCCCGGGGTATGACTATGTTATCGAGCTCACGCCAACGGAGAGCGGCGAATTTTCGCTGGTATGCAATGAGTATTGCGAAATTGGTCACCACATCATGGTGAGCAAACTCATTGTGACAGAATGAGGATGGAAGGTATGCCTCGGATGATGGAACGAGACACCTTTTTAGGAGGTTTTGATTATGGCTGCTGAGGTTGCTGTGCCTGTGAATGAATCGGAATTTCGCACTTGCAGTGCAACAGGGTTAAAAGTGCATTTGCCCGCCGAGGCTTTGATTAAGGCCAACGCGGTGGCGGCGGTGGTTTGCATTCTGGTGGGCGGCACGGCCGCGTTGCTGATCGCCATGACGCGTTGGCCCGCCGTTCATCTTTTGCCAGCGGATTGGTTCTACCGGCTGCTCACACTCCACGGGTTGGATATGCTGGTGGCCTGGATCGTTTTCTTTGAGGTTGCCGGGTTGTATTTCGGCAGCACTGTGTTGTTAAACGCCCGTTTGGTGAAACCCAAGCTGGCGTGGTTTGCCTTTGCCCTGATGGTGCTTGGCGGCGCGTTGATTAACGTCATTGTGTTGATGGGCAAAGCGGATGTGATGTTCAC
>CAZZFZ010000018.1:0-31007 GCA_964653835.1 uncultured Anaerolineales bacterium | reverse complement strand
GGCCGATGCGCTCGAGTCGAGGCGAGAGCGGGGCGGAGAAACGCACCTGGCGACGCGGCCCGCCCAGGTCGGCGAGGATCTCGGCGTGCAGGCCTTCCCCCAGATCCACGCGGCGGCCGGGGCTCAGGCCCTTGCCTCCGACCAGTGCTTCCCACTCCTGCGGCCCCTCGCGGCGCAGCAAGAGCAACTCCACTTTCCCCCCGGTGGGGATTTTGCGCCCAAACAGGCGCGCCGGGATCACGCGCGTCCGGTTGAGGACGAGGAGATCGTTGGGGCACAGGTAAACTCCCAAATCTCGAAAGACGGAGTGCTCCAGGGTATCGGCATCCCGCCGCAGCACCAGCAGCCGTGAGGCATCGCGCGGCTCCGCCGGGGTCTGGGCGATGAATTCTTCCGGCAGGTCGTAGTCGAAGTCAGCGGTTTTCAACGGTTCAGCAGTCGGACAATCAGGTTGAGGAAGATGGTGAGCACAACCGAGAGCAGCAGCGAAGTCCCCAGCGCGAAGACGCAACTGAAGTTTTCACGCTCGATGCGCACATCGCCGGGAAGGCGCCCCCAGGGGATGCCCAATTTATCGGTCAAAAGCAACAGGCCGCCGATCAGGGCCAGCACGGCGGCGGCGAGGAACAAAAAGCGAGCCAGGTCAGTCAGGTTCATGAGTCGAACAAACCAGGTTGCTGGCGGCGGGGGGCTTCCAGGCCGAGGTGCCGGTAAGCAGCCGGGGTTGCCACGCGCCCCTGCGAGGTGCGCTCCAGAAAACCCAGCTGCATCAGGTACGGCTCAACCACATCCATGATGGTATCGGCCTCCTCGCTGATCGAGGCCGCGATAGTGGAAAGCCCCACCGGGCCGCCGTTGTATTTTTCGATGATGGCGCGCAGCACGCGGCGATCCATCTCGTCCAGGCCGCGGGCGTCGATGTTCAGCAGGTCGAGGGCCTGCTGCGCCACCTCGGGCGTGACCACGCCATCAGCGCGCACCTGGGCATAATCGCGCACCCGTCGCAACAGGCGCAGGGCGACGCGCGGGGTGCCGCGAGAGCGTCGTCCGATGGCGGTGACGCCCTCCGGCTCCGCGTGGACCTGCAACTTCTCCGCCGCCCGCTGGATGATCTTCTCCATGGCGGGGAGGTCGTAATACCCCAACCGGAAAGTCGCCCCAAAGCGCGCCCGCAGCGGCGCGGTGACCAGCGCCAGGCGGGTAGTCGCCCCTACCACAGTGAAGCGCGGCAGCTTGAGGCGCACCGAACGCGCCGAAGGCCCCTTACCGATGACGATATCCAGGGCGTAATCCTCCATCGCCGGGTAGAGCACTTCCTCCACAGCGCGCCCCAGGCGGTGGATTTCATCAATGAAGAGGATATCGCCGGCGCGCAGGTTGGTGAGGATGGCGGCCAGGTCGCCGGCGCGCTCAATGGCCGGGCCGGCGGTCACCTTGATGTTGACGCCCATCTCGTTGGCCAGCACATGCGCCAGCGTGGTCTTCCCCAACCCCGGCGGGCCGTAAAAGAGCACATGATCCAGCGCCTCGCCGCGCTGTTTGGCCGCCTCGATCAGGATGTGCAGGTTCTCTTTAATCTGCGCCTGGCCGATCATGTCGGCCAGGCGGGTGGGGCGCAAGGCATGATCCAGCGCGTCGCCGGGCCGGGGTTCAGGGTCCAACATGGGGTTCGGTGTAGCGCTCATGAGGGGTATTATACCCGTTAAAAGACATCCGAAGTCTCCTAGACTTCGACGCCCACGCCTCGAGGCGGCAATTCCACTGGCGTGAATGGGGTATTAACCGCTATAATACTCCTCAGACCACAGAGGAGGCCCCATATGTCCAACGTATTTGAATCCAAACATCCGCTTGTAGCCCACAAACTCACCCGCCTGCGCGACAAGAACACACTCTCTAAAAAGTTCCGTGAGTTGGTGCGCGAGATTTCCGCCCTGCTGACCTACGAGGCCACCGCCGACCTGCTGATCGCCCCGCGCGAGGTGGAAACCCCGCTCGCCCCGGCGCAGGGGTACGAACTCAAGGAGCCAATTGGCCTAGTGCCAATTCTGCGCGCCGGGTTAGGGATGGTCGAGGGGGTATGGGCGTTAATCCCCAGCGCCGAGGTGTGGCACATCGGCCTGTACCGCGATGAGCGCACGCTCAAGCCGGTGGCCTATTACAACAAACTCCCCGTCGCGCCCACCGTGTCCATCTGCCTGGTGCTCGACCCCATGCTGGCAACCGGCGGTTCGGCCGTGGCGACCGTGGACATCCTCAAAAAGTGGGGGGTGAACAAGATCAAGTTTGTGGGCATCCTGGCCGCGCCGGAAGGCGTTGAGGCGCTCCAAAAAGCCCACCCCGACGTGCCCATCCACATCGCCAAAATTGACTCCCACCTCAACGAGATCGGCTACATCGTGCCCGGCCTGGGCGACGCCGGCGACCGGCAATTTGGAACCGGCTAAGACTACGAACACAAAGAAACCATTGTGCTCATAAGGGCATATATAAAACCGCGAAGGCGCCAGGGACGCGAAGAGAAAAAATCCAGCAAACCCTGGCGTCCTTCGCGGCTTGGCGGTGCAACACTTGTTTTTTGCTCTGATTGTTGAACCCAGGTTAAGGACGTGCTGCGCTTTCGGCGGCCAGACGGGCGATCTCCACAAACGCCGCCGCTTTCAGGCTCGCCCCGCCGACCAGCGCGCCATCAATATCCGGCTGGGCGAAGAAGCCAGCGGCGTTCTCCGGTTTCACCGAGCCGCCGTACTGAATCCGTATCCCCGCGGCGACTTCTTCCCCAAAGAGTTCCGCCAGCGCAGCGCGGACCACGTCGCGATGGATGGTGTTGGCGTCTTCCGGCGTGGCGGCCAGCCCGGTGCCAATCGCCCAGATCGGTTCATAGGCGATCACCAGTCGAGCAGCCTGCTCTGGCGTCAAACCGGCCAGCCCCTGCCGCACCTGGCGGGAGACCACCTCTCCGGTCTTCCCGGCCTGATTTTCCTCCAGCGACTCGCCCACGCAAACAATTGGGGTCAACCCGTGCGCCAGCGCCGCTTTGACCTTACGGTTGACGCTCTCGTCGGTTTCCCCAAAGTATTGGCGACGCTCGGAGTGCCCCAGGATGACGTACTGACATAGTTCGGCGACCATGCCGGGAGCCACCTCGCCGGTGAAAGCCCCGCTCTCCTCCCAGTGCATGTTCTGCGCCCCCAGGCCGATTCCGGTCCCCTCCAGCAAGCGCGCCGCCAGGGGCAGCACGGTAAACGGCGGGCAGATGGCGCGCTCGACACCCTCCAGCTCCCCCAGCTCCAGGGTCATCTCCGTGATGAGCTGACGCGCCTCGACGATGGTTTTGTTCATCTTCCAGTTACCGGCAACAATTTTTTTCCGCATTGTTTACTCCATTGCAAACAGGCTATTGCTTCAGTTCATCCAGAATGAGCGTGGCTTGAACCCGCACCCACTCCGGCAATTCCGGTCGCTCAAGCAGCGCGCTTAACAGCGAGCGAGCCTTCTCAGGATCGCCGAGGAGGGCGCGAAATTCCCCTGTGACCAGATCCACCTCAGGCGCGCCGGCATACGTGGTCATCAAATTGTTAATCTGTACCTCGGCCACCGCGGGGTCGTCGTTGTAAATGGCGTAGCGCGCCAGCCCGACATCCAACATCATCCCTTGAATGCCGGTTTCTCCAAAATGCTCTTTCGCTTCCGGATCGGAGGCGGCCACATAGACCGAGGCGCTCAACTGCTCCAGGATATGATCCGAGACAGTCCCGCCGCTGGCCTGAATTCCGGCCAGGTAGAAATCAATCGCATACAGGTCAATGTGGTAACGGCGCAGCAAATCAGCCGCGGCAAAGTAGACCGCGGGGTCCCCGCCGGCCATCTCCAACACCCGCTGCATCTCATTCTCCACGCCGTCATAATCGCGCGCGGCCAGCATAGCCTCCGCCATCATCAGGTGCGTCCAGGGATCATCAGGGTTGGCGTCAATCGCCTGCTGGGCCTCTTCCATGGTCGGCGCGGCGCCAATATCTTCTTCCACCGCACGGGTTTGCAACGCCTTGACTATGCTAAACACCCATCCGGGGGTATCTGGTGCGGAGGTAAGCTCCTCCACCAAGCGGCGCGCCAGGAGCAAACGACGTTGCCGGACATACAGCTCAATCTGAACCAGTTTTACCTCGGCGTTGTTCGGTTGCATCTTAAAAGCCCGATCGAGCAATGCCTGCGCTTCGTCAAGCTCGCCATAATAGATACTGTAACGCGCCTCGGCCACCATCTCCAGCACCGGATCCACCGCAGCGATCTCCGGAATAGGGATCTCTTCAAAGGCTTTGGGCAACACCGCGGCCCGCAAGGTCACTTCATGGAAGCGGGACACCGGGATGATGTCCGGATAATCGGGGTAGCGCAGCAGAATTTCCAACGCATACTGAGAAGCACCGATCCACGCCTCGCGCTCATAGAGGGAGTTGAAGCGCGAACGGATCGCCTCCATATCGCTTTTCGTGGGCACATCCGCCTCCACAGGGTGCTCATCGGGCGTGACATCCGCTAGTTCCGCTGGCTCCAGAGTCACCACCGCCTGTTCCCGCTGAGCACCGAGGACAGCCAACGCCAGAAAAGCACACAAGAGGACGCCCACAACCAGTCCGCCGATCTGCCACCAGCGAAGCCGTCTACGGGCGGGCTTTTTCTCCAGGGTTTCTTCGGCCGCCACAGGTACGGTCTCCGGCGACGTCGCGACCGCCGTCGATGGCGCTGTCTGCGGGGGGACAGGAGGGACGGTTTCAGCGTCTTCGGCATGTTTGTGCTGCACGGCCGCTATGGCCGTCTCGGCCTCCTGGAAGGCGCGGGTGAACGCATCAACAAATTCAGCCACGCTCTCAAAGCGCCCGGCTCGCTCCTTGGAAAGCGCCTTGAGCAAGACGCGCTCCACCCCCTCCGGCACATTGGGGTTTAGTTTGCTGGGCAGCGGCAACGGAGAGTAGATATGATCATGGATGATCGAAAAGGGCGTATCCGCGTTGAAGGGCACTTGCCCCACAACCATCTCATAGACCATGACACCAAAGGAATAAATATCCGTACCCTCATCGAGATCGGCCGCGCCCATCGCCTGTTCCGGCGAGATATACTGCGGCGTGCCCAACATCATATCGCCGGAGAGCGTGGATTCACCCGCCTGGGCTATGCGCGCCAGGCCAAAATCAGCCAGGTAAATGCGGTTATCGGGGGTCAGGAGGACGTTGGAGGGCTTAATATCGCGGTGCAGGATCCCTTCCTGATGGGCATAAGAAAGGGCGCTCCCCACGGCCTCGACAATTCGCATGATCTCGTCAGGCGAGACGCCATCGCGGGTCAGCCGGGCTTTCAGCGTTTCCCCATCGATATATTTCATCACCAGGTAGGGGCGGCCATCGTGCTCGGAGAAATCGTAAATCGGCACGATGTTAGGGTGCTCCAGCTTGGCCACCACACGGGCCTCGCGTTGAAACCGGGCCAGGAAATTGGGGTCTTCCATGAAAGCCGGGTGAAGCGCCTTGATCGCCACATAGCGATCCAGCGCGGCGTGGTAGGCCTTAAAGACGGTGGCCATACCACCGCGCCCCAGTTTTTCAACGATGCGGTAAGGGCCAACGTTTTCCCCGACGACAAATGGCATAGTCTCGCTCCTCAAGCAGTACGCGACCGATTATAGCCTCTGGTCGCTGCACCGTAAAGCGCACCCCTGCAAGCGTCAGGGGCTACCCGGCATCCGCCAGAGCCGCCAGCCCAGGCAGCTCTGCGCCTTCCAGCATCTTCAGGGAAGCACCACCGCCGGTTGAAACGTGGGTGACGCGATCAGCAAGGCCGGAAAGCTGCAAAGCAGCAGCCGAATCGCCGCCGCCGACGATGGACTGCGCCTCGCTTTGGGCAATCTCCTTCGCCAGGGCAAAGGTCCCCTCGGCAAACGGCGGAAACTCAAACACGCCCATGGGTCCATTCCACACTACCGTCCCCGCGCCGGCGATCACCTTGCCATAGCGAGTTGCCGTCTCTGGACCAATATCCATGATGCGCCAGCCATCGGGGATCGGCCCCATCCCAATGACCTTGCGTTGCGCCTTGGCAGAAAAATCATCGGCGATGACCACGTCCACGGGCAGGCGCAGGCGAGGCCCCGCCTCCTCCACCAAAGCGCGGGCCGTTTCCAGCGCGTCGCTTTCCACCAATGATTCACCCACCGGATAACCCTCCGCCAGGAAGAAGGTGTTCGCCATCCCCCCACCGATGAGAACCTGATCCGCTTTGGTGAGCAGGTTGCGGATTACACCGATCTTATCGCTGATCTTTGCCCCACCGAGGATGGCAACAAACGGGCGTTTCGGGTCTGCGAGCACCTGCCCTAGATAGCGGATCTCTTTTTCCATCAACAGGCCCGCGAGCGCAGGGAGAAACTGCGCCACACCCACATTAGATGCGTGGGCGCGGTGGGCGGTGCCAAAGGCGTCATTGACGAACACCTCCGCCAGTGAGGCCAGTTGCCGGGCGAAGGCGGGATCGTTCTTCTTCTCCTCAGGGTGGAAGCGGGTGTTCTCCAAAAGCAGAATCCCCCCCGGTTTCAGCGCTTTGGCCGCAGCTTCCGCTTCGGGGCCAACACAATCCTCCACAAAGGAGACCGGCGCTTCAATAAGCACCTCCAACGCCGAGGCGACGGGGCGCAGCGATAGCTCCGGGCGCGGCTCTCCCTTTGGGCGGCCAAGATGCGAGCATAAAATCAGCGCCGCGCCGTGGTCAAGCAGGTAACGCAGCGTCGGCAACGCCGCCCGAATGCGGGTGTCATCCGTCACCTTTCCGTCATCCAGGGGAACGTTAAAATCCACGCGCACCAGGGCGCGCTTCCCTTGAAAATCATAATCGCGGATAGTCTTCTTGGCGAACATGGTCTCTCCCCAAAAAGCGCGCCAGGTACGAGCCCTGGCGCGCCACATTCAGCTTATAGTGATTGCGCCAGTTTGGCGGCCAGGTCGGAGACGCGGCAGGAATACCCCCACTCGTTATCATACCAGGCAACCACCTTGACCATGTTGCCGCCCATCACCTTAGTCAGATCAGCATCAACGATGGAGGAGCGCGGGTCGCCCTTGTAATCCATGGAAACCAGCGGTTTGGTCTCAAAGCCAAGGATGCCCTTCATCGGACCTGCGGCTGCCGCCCGCAAGGCGGCGTTGACCTCTTCCACGGTGGTGGCTTTCTCCACCTCAACAATGGCGTCAACGATCGACACCGTGGGCGTGGGCACACGCATGGCGAATCCATCCATCTTGCCTTCCAGCTCCGGCATCACCAGGGAGATCGCTTTGGCCGCGCCGGTGGTGGTGGGGATGATGTTCAGGGCCGCAGCGCGGGCTCGGCGCAAATCCTTGGCCGCCAGGTCGAGCACCTTCTGGCTGGTGGTGTAGGAGTGAATCGTGGTCATCAGCCCCTTGACGATGCCAAACGAATCGTTGAGCACCTTTATCGGCGGGGCGAGGCAGTTGGTGGTGCAAGAGGCGTTGGAGATGACGTGATGCGCCGCCGGGTCATAGAGGTCATCGTTGACGCCGAGCACCACCGTGAGGTCAACGTTCTTGCCCGGAGCAGAGATAATTACCTTTTTGGCACCGCCCTTCTCGATATGCGAGCGCGCACCGGGGTCGGTGGCGGCATCGCGGAACACACCGGTCGATTCGATCACAACCTCCACGCCCAGATCCGCCCAGGGTAGCGCGCCAGGGTCGCGTTCGGCAAACACCTTGATGCGCTGGCCATCAACCACCAGATCGCCATCGACGACATCCACCTCGCCGGGGAAAACGCCATAGTTGGAATCGTATTTAAACAAATGCGCGTTGGTCTCGGCGGGGTACAGGTCGTTGATCGCCACCACCTCCAGCGAATCGGCGTGGCGCTCCAGAATCGCCTTCAATACCTGACGTCCAATCCGGCCAAAGCCGTTGATACCAATTCGGGTTGTCATAGGATCCTCCATCCAAGAGAAGTTGGGCGAATGAACAATAACCGTCTGGATTTTATCATGCCGCGCCCGCGGCGACGATCATTCCTCAGCCAGCGGGCCGGTGCGCGCCCGATAAAGATCAATCACCACGGCGGCCAGCTTGGCAGAATCATGATGCCAGGGCTCGTTCTCATCGATCAGGTCGTGTTCATAGAGTGGAGCGCTAAGCGGGGCATCCAACGGCATCCCTACCCATTGCATCCCCTCCAACAGACGGCCATCCTGCCGGTTATTGTGAATCACCAAGTCGAACAGCCCGACGCCAATGTGCTCCTCAATCACCCGCAGGTGATCGGCACAAGTAAATTCATCCGTCTCGCCGGGTTGCGTCGCCACATTGCAAACAAAAATCTTCAGCGCTGGCGAAACCCGCAGCGCGGCGGCGATATCCGGGACCAGCAGGTTGGGCAAAATACTGGTATACAGGCTGCCTGGGCCGACGACGATTAGATCTGCGTTGAGGATGGCCCGAATCACCTTCGGGAAAGCCGGCGGGTTGGTCGGCTCCAGCCAGACGCGCCGGATGCGCCCTTTGAACTGTGGGATGCGGCTCTCCCCCACCACGCGCACCACCTGATCGCTGTGCGGCGGCGTGATCTCCGCCACCAGGCGGACATCGTTCAACGAGGAAGGTAAAACCCGCCCATGCACCGCCAGCACGCGCCCTGATTCAGCGATCGCCTCCTCGAAGCTGCCGGTGATCTCCGCCAGCGCGGTGATGAACAGGTTGCCAAACGAATGACCGTCCAGATCGCCCCCTCCGCTGGCAAAACGATACTGAAAGAGCTGCGCCATCATCGCCTCGTCACGAGAAAGCGCCGCCAGACAGTTGCGGATGTCGCCCGGTGGGAGGATGCCCATGCTCTCGCGCAAACGTCCGGAAGAGCCACCGTCATCCGCCACGGTGACCACCGCGGTGATGCGATGAGAATACTCCTTCAGGCCGCGCAGCAATGTGGAAAGCCCGTGGCCGCCACCGATGACGACGATGCGCGGCCCGGATTCCCGCCGCCGATGCGCTTCAATCGTCTCAACCACGTCGCGACCGGGACGGCGAAAAGGGAGCAGCAAGGCGCGGTTCAGCCCGATCACCCCGCCCAGCAAAGCGGTCAGCCCCAAAGTGGCGAAAACCAGCACGCGCATCAGGCGCGGCAAGGGGCGTAGCGAAGCCGCCGAAATCAACGGAAGCCACCAGACATCCGGCGCGGTGCGATAAAAATGCAAAAGCAATAAAGCAAAGCCCACCCCCAACAACGTCGTCCCCAGCAGGATCAGCCCCAGCCAGCGCTTCACCCCCAGGCCAGGCCGCAGCCAGCGAAACATGCGTCCAATTCGCCGCCAAAGCGGTCGAGTTTTAAGCCAGCGAAATACCACCATATGCCTGCATCATAGCAAGCTTTGGGATACTCGTCAACGAGGAATGAGGACAAACGCCAAGCCTCCCGCTCAGCCTTCGTGAGGTTTCCTGCGCAATGGTATACTTGCCCGCATGAGCATTTTCATCGCAGTGGACTTCGGCGGGACCCGCCTGCGCGCGGCAGCCTTCCCTGAAGAAGGTTATAAACCCCTGCAAGTTAAGAAAATTCCCACCCCCCAGGATGCACAAAAATTGCAAAACGAGCTGACATCCCTGATCACCTCGCTTTGCCCCCCAGGGGAGAAAATCGCCGCGGTGGGCGTGGCCGCCCCCGGGCCGCTCAACCCTTACAGCGGGATCATCTACGCCACGCCGAACATCCCGGCGCTGCGCGATTTTCCCCTGGCATCGCTGCTGGCAGATGCGCTCGCTGCGCCGGTGCGGCTGGACAACGACGCCAACCTGGCTGCGCTGGGGGAATGGGTGCAGGGAGCCGGACGCGGCCACAACGACCTGCTGTACCTCACTATCAGCACCGGCATCGGCGGCGGTGTGGTGTGCGGGGGGCGCCTGCTGCACGGCGCGCGCGGCCTAGGCGCGGAGCTAGGGCATGTCACCGTGCTCCCCGGAGGGCCGCGCTGTAGCTGCGGGCAGCGCGGGCACCTCGAGGCGATCGCCTCCGGGCCAGCCATCGTCCGCTGGCTGCAAACCGAGATTCAGCTTGGGGCGCACTCGACCCTCGCCGGTCAGGAGCATCTCACCGCCCGCCAAGTCGCCGAAGCCGCCCGCGCGGGCGACACCCTCGCCCAAGCCGCCTTCCAGCGCGCCGGCGAATTCATCGGACAGGCGCTGGCAGACTTCCTGCACATCTTCAACCCCAGCATCGTCGTGCTCGGCGGCGGGGTTTCACAAAGCGCCAATCTGTTCCTCCCTTCGCTGGAAGAGACGCTGGCCCACAGCCTGATGTCACCTCAATTCTCCCAGAACTTCACCCTCACCACCGCGGCGCTGGGCGACGACGCCGGCCTGATCGGCGCGCTGTGCCTGGCACGCGGCGATAACACACCATGAACCCACCCATCGAAAAACGCTGGCACATCCACCCCCCGCTGCCCCCGCAGGTTGACCAAGCGCTGAGCGGTTACCCGCCGGTGCTCCGGCAGATTCTCTACAACCGGGGTTATCCCACGCCCGAGGAGGCGCGCCGCTTTCTGGAAGCCCAGCCCCTCGCAGATGACGACCCCCTGGCTTTAACCGACATGCCCGCGGCGGTGGACCGCCTCCAGAGCGCCGTCCAGCGCGGCGAGCGCGTTGTGATCTACGGCGATTACGATGCCGACGGAGTGACCGCCACGGCGCTGATGCTCGAAACGCTGCGCGCCCTGGGCGGTGATGTCCACGGCTACATCCCCCACCGCTTTGACGAAGGGTACGGCCTCAACCGCGAGGCGATCAGCGCGCTCAAAGAACAAGGCGCGGCGCTGATCATCGCCGTGGATTGTGGCATCCGCTCGATGGAGGAGGCCGAACACGCCCGTAAACTGGGCGTTGATCTAATCATCTGCGATCACCACCACCCCGGCGAGGAGCTGCCCGCGGCGGTCGCCGTGATTGACCCCAAACGGTCGGGCGACACCTACCCGGAAAAGAATCTCGCCGGCGTCGGCGTGGCGTTCAAGCTCGCCAGCGCACTGGCCGCACGCATGGACGCCCCCGAAGGGCTGCTCGACGGCGTTCTTGATCTGGTGGCCCTGGGCACGGTCGCAGACCTGGTGCCGCTGACCGGCGAAAACCGCGCCCTGGTGCGCCGCGGCCTGCAACGCATCCGCCAGCCGCGGCGGCAGGGACTGGCCTCGCTGATTGGCGTCGCCGGGTTGCAGGCGCGGCGGGTGACCGCCACCGACATCGGCTTCGCCCTGGGGCCGCGGCTGAACGCCGCCGGACGCCTGGACACCGCCCTCGACGCCCTCACCCTGCTGACCACGGAGAACATCTACGAAGCCGGTAGGCTGGCGCAGCAACTGGACCTTCAGAACCGCAAACGCCAGGGGATCACGCGCACCATCCAGGAACAGGCGGAAACCATTGCCCTGCAGGATGACCCCGACACCTGGCTGCTCTTCGCCGCTCATGCCGAATTCAACGCCGGTGTGGTCGGGTTGGCCGCCTCGCGCCTGGCAGAGCGTTATTACCGCCCTGCGATCGTCGGCCAGATCGAAGGGGAGTACACCCGCGCCTCGTGCCGCAGCATCCCGGAATTCCACATCACCGAAGCGCTTGATGAATGTAGTGATCTACTGGAAAAGTACGGCGGGCACGCCGCCGCGGCCGGGTTCACCGTGCGCACCATCCTTCTGCCGGAACTGGTCGCCCGGCTGAAAGAACTGGCCGCCGCGCAGCTTGCCGAGCAAGACCTGCGCCCCACCCTGACCGCCGACCTGGAAATCCCCCTCTCCGAGTTAAAACCTGAGTTACTTGAGTATCTGGACTGGCTGCAGCCCACCGGCTACGGCAACCCCCAGGCCGCCTTCGTCAGCCGCGGCGTGAAGGTGCTCAGCGAGCGCACCGTGGGCAAGGAGCAAAACCACCTTAAACTGGTGGTCAGCGATGGCCGCATCACCTTCGACGCGATTGCCTTCCGCCAGGGGCACTGGGCGGGCAACCTGCCTCCGCGCGTTGACCTACTCTATCGCTTTGAGATCAACGAATACCGCGGCCAGCAGCGCCTGCAACTCAACGTACGGGATATCAAACCCGCGAGCTAATCCACAAAGCGATATTTCAGCAGCGCCCACACCGCCGCAAAGGCATCGCTCAGGCCGATCTTTTTCCCTTCGCTGTAATCGCGCGGGTTGAAGGCTATCGGTACTTCAAAGATGCGCACGCCGCGCTTCAGAATCTTGGCGGTGAACTCCGGCTCAAAATCAAAGCGATTGGCGCGCAGCTTGATCCCCTCCAGCACCTCGCGGCGAAAAACTTTATACCCCGTCTCCATATCCGTCAGGATGGTGTCGTAGAGAATGTTGGTCATCAGGGTCAACAACTTGTTCGCCACCATGTGCCAGAACATCGCCACGCGGCGCGGCGCGCCCAAAAAGCGCGAGCCGTACACTACATCCGCCAGCCCTTCCTCGATCGGCTGCAACAGGCGCGGGTAATCACGCGGGTCGTATTCCAGGTCAGCATCCTGAATCAGCAGCACGTCGCCGCTGGCGTGCTTGATGCCAGTGCGCACTGCTGCCCCCTTCCCCTGGTTATACTCATGCAGAATCACGCGAACGCCGTCTTGTCCATCCAGTTCGGCGAGGATCTCGCGCGTGCCATCCGTCGAGCCGTCATCCACCAGCAAGATTTCGTCCGCCAGTTGCGTGTCCTTCACCCGCTTAAGGATTTCGCGCAGGGTATCCACCTCGTTGTAAATGGGAATAAGTACGGTCAGTTTCATAAGGAGGATTATATCGCAATGTGTGTCCTCGTCTCCGCTGGCAGGGGCAATTTTGGCGTGCTATAATCGTGAACACAAACCTATTCACCCTTGGACCTGGACGGGAGAAACCATACATGAGCGTCCTGAATTCAAAAACCGGGCAACCTGAGCCAGTCACTCAGCGGGGCCCTTTCATCCCGCCGCCAATCACAAAGGTGCAAGACACCGGACTTTCCCTGCTCTGGCTGCAAGACCTGGTGCTCAAAGTGCTGTACTTTCAGGGGTATTTGAACGGATTTCAGGTGGCCGAGGCGGTGGCGCTGCCCTTTGCCGGGGTGACCGATCAGATCCTCAACGCCCTCAAGCGCGAGAAATTCGTCGAGGTCAAGTCATCCCAAATGGGTGGGCTGGGAGAAGGCTCCTACCAGTATGCCATCACCGAGGCCGGGATCGCCCGTGCTCGCGAGGCGCTGGAGCGTAGCCAGTACGCCGGCCCCGCACCAGTTCCCCTGGAGGTGTATAACCGCTCCATCCAGAACCAGCAACGTGGCAAGCTGCGGATCACCCATCGCATCCTGCGGCAGGCGCTCTCCCACCTAGTGCTCAACGAGGCCACCTTCCAGCGCATCGGCCCGGCAGTCAATTCGGGTACGTCCATTTTCCTCTACGGCCCCCCAGGCAACGGTAAAACCAGCATCGCCCGCGCCATCGGCCAGGTCATCCTGAGCACCACCATGTACATCCCCTACGCCATCTACGTGGATGGGCAGGTAGTCAAGCTGTACGACTCGGTCAACCACAAGCGCGCCCCGGAGAAGCACACCACCTCCCGCGGCACCGGCTCACTGCGCGCAGGGACGCGCCGCGACCCACGCTGGGTGCTCATCTACCGGCCTTTCATCATCACCGGCGGCGAATTGACGATGGAAGGCCTCGACCTGGTGTTTGACGACGTCAACAAATTTTACGAAGCCCCCTTCCAGGTCAAGGCCAACGGCGGCATCCTGCTGATTGACGACTTCGGCCGCCAGCTCGTCCGCCCACGAGACCTGCTCAACCGCTGGATCGTCCCGCTGGAAAACCGCATCGATTTTCTCACCCTGCACACCGGACGCAAGATCGAAGTCCCCTTCGACGTGCTCATCGTCTTTTCAACCAACCTGCCGCCCAAAGACTTGGTGGACGAAGCCTTTTTACGACGGCTTCGTCACAAAATCGAAATTGGCGACCCCAGCTATGAAGAGTACCGGGAAATTTTCCAGCGCATGGCAAAAGCGAAGGGCGTGAGATATTCCGATCAGGGGCTGGCGTATCTTTTACAGGAATGGTACATCAAACACAACCGAAAGCTGCGTGCCTCGCACCCGCGCGATCTGTGCGACCAGATCATTGACATCGCCAGTTTCCTCTCCCTGGAACCGACCATGAGCCGCGAACTGATTGACCGCGCCGCCAGAGCGTATTTCGTGGATCTCTAAATGCTCAGCGACCTACCTCAACCCGTGATCTTCGCCCATCGGGGTGCCAGCGCCCACGCGCCAGAAAACACATTGACCGCCTTCGAGCTGGCCATCCGCCAGGGGGCGGACGCAATTGAACTGGACGCCAAACTGTGCGCTGACGGCCATGTGGTGGTGATCCACGACGCCACAGTAGACCGCACCACTGATGGCAGCGGCCTGGTCAGCGAAATGACGTTGGATGCTCTGCGCGAGCTGGACGCCGGCTGCCGCTTCGACACCGCATTTTGCGGCGAGCGCGTTCCCACATTGGAGGAAGTCTTCGCCACCTTTGGCGATAAGACCTTCATCAACATCGAACTGACCAACTACCGCTCCCTCACAGATGAACTACCGGAGCGCGTGGCAGAACTGGTGCGCCGCCACGCGCTGGAGGAAAGCGTGCTTTTCTCCTCGTTTAACCCGCTGGCGCTACGTCGCGCCCACCGCCTGATCCCTGAAGTTCCGATCGGGCTGCTGGCCCTGCCGGGTTGGGCGGGTGCCTGGGCGCGCTCGGCGCTGGGGAATTGTGTCCCCTACCAGGCGCTGCACCCCGCAATTGAAGATGTCCGACCCGCGCTGATCCAACACCAGCACCGGCGCGGGCGACGCGTCCACGTGTACACGGTCAACAACCCGCAAGATATCGCCACGCTGTTCCGCTGGCAAGTAGACGGTATCTTCACAGATGACCCTTTGCTGGCCTGCCAGATTCGCGAGGAGGGTGCATGAAAGGCGAGTGGACGGCGGCCGAAATCATGGTGGTTTGCATGGCGCGTCAGGTGCGCGATGGCGAACTGGTGGCACAGGGGATCGCCACTCCCCTGGTCACGGCGGCATACCTGCTGGCGCGGCAAACCCACGCGCCTGGGTTGTACTTCGCCTCTGCCATCGGGCAGGGCCTCTGCCGCGAGCCAGCACCGCTCGGCGTGGCCTCCATCGAGAGTCTGTGGCTGGATAAAGCGCTGACCCACGTCGGCTTTGTGCGCGCCGCGGCCGATATTCTACCGCAACTACGTCCCAAGGAATTTTTCCGACCCGGTCAGGTGGACGCCTGCGGAAACTTTAACAACATCGCCTTTGGACAGGATTACGCCCGGCCGCGCCTGCGGCTGCCCGGAACAGGCGGCATCCCTGATGTAACCACCTTCATCGACGATATCCACCTGTATGTGCCGCGGCACTCGCGGTTGACCTTCGTGGAGCGTCTGGATTTCCTCTCCGGGTTGGGTCATCACCCCGCACGCCAGCAGGGCGCAGGCCCACGCTACCTGGTCAGCGACCTGGGGCAATTCGACTTCACCAACGGGCGCATGCGCCTAGTCAGCTTCCACCCCGGCGTATCGCTCAAACGCATCCAGGCGAAAACCGGCTTCGAGCTGGAAATCGCCCCCGACGTGCACGAAACCCCGCCGCCCTCCGCCGAGGAGCTGCATTTGCTCCGCACCGAGGTAGACCCCCTGGGCATCCGCGACCTCGAACTGCTCAGCGGCGCAGCCCGCCGCGCCCGATTACGCCAGATCCTTCTGGCCGAACGCCAGGCCAGTTGATCTCCGGTGCGCGGTTCGCCCCCACACCCCCGCAGCCCGACACATCAATGGGATTCGCCATCCCGTCGGGCTGCCGATGATGGAGAAGAATGAGAACTTTTCTGCGCAGACAAGTCGCTCTGCTGTTATGCCTGCTGGTATTGATTGTGCCGATCGCACCCGGCTATGCTGCCGCGCCGCTCCAACAGGTCACCCCCGAACAGCGTGCCCGCGACATGCTCGACCGCATGACGCCGGAAGAGCGCGTCGGTCAGCTGTTCTTAGTGACTTTCCAAGGCAACTTCGCCGATCCGGATACAGCCATTTACGAGCTGATCACTCGCTACTATATCGGCGGGGTAATGCTCAGCGCGGCGAATGACAATTTTTCCCCCGCCCCCAACACAATTTCCGATCTCCGTACCCTGATCGGCCAGCTTCAAGCCACCCGCTTCTCGATCTCAGAAAACGGGCAAACCAACCCGCTGACCGACGAAGTCCGCTATCCGGTTTACGCGCCCCTGTTTATCGGCCTCACCCAACCGGGAGACGGAGCACCTTACGACCAGATTCTCTCAGGCGTGACTACCCTCCCCAATCAACTGGCGATTGGAGCAACCTGGAATCCAGAACTGGCGCGGCAGGTCGGCTTTGTGGCCGGAAGTGAACTTTCCACCCTTGGGATCAATCTGCTCATCGGACCATCGCTGGATGTCAGCGACGTGGTGCGGCCCAGCGGCGAAAGCGACCTGAACGTGCAGGTGTTCGGCGGTGACCCCTATTGGGTGGGGCTGATGGGCAAGGCCTACATCGCCGGGATCCACGAGGGATCGCAAAATCACCTCGCTGTTGTGGCCACCCACTTCCCCGGATTAGGCAGCGCCGACCGCCTGCCGGAAAACGAGGTGGCCACCGTGCGCAAGTCGCTCGATCAGTTGCGGCAGATCGAACTGGCACCATTCTTCGCCGTCACCGGCCTCGCAGATGACGAAAGCGAGCGCGTCGACGCGCTGCAAATCTCCCACATCCGCTACCAGGGCCTGCAGGGGAACATCCGCTCGACGACCCGCCCCATCAGCCTAGACCAGCAAGCGCTCAACCTGCTGATGGAGCTGCCAACGCTCAAAGCCTGGCGTGAGACAAACGGCTTGCTCATCAGTGACGACCTGGGAAGCCGCGCCGTGCGCCGCTTCTACGACCCGACCGAGGAAACCTTCAACGCCCGCCGCTTGGCGCTTGATGCCTTCCTCGCCGGGAATGACGTGCTATACCTCAACAACTTCGTCGCCGATGACGACCCAGACGCCTTTACCACCATCGTCAAGACCATCGAATTCTTCACCCAAAAGTACAGCGAGGACCCGGTGTTCGCCCAACGCGTTGACGAGGCCGCGTTGAGGGTGCTCACGCTCAAATTCCGCCTGTACGGCTTTTTCACTCTCAACCTGGTGCTGCCCGCCGGTGATTTAAGCGCCATTGGCGATGAATCCAGTCGACAGATCACCGCCGAGGTCGCCCAGCGCAGCGCCACACTAATCAGCCCCCCGCTCAGCGACCTGGACACCATCCTGCCGCGCGGCCCGGTGGGCGGTGAAAGAATCGTCTTCTTCACGGATACATTCGAGGCGCAACAATGCAGTGAATGCCCTGCTCAACCCGTCCTGCCCGTGGATGCGCTCGAAAAGGCCGTGCTTAGCCTGTACGGCCCAAAGGGAGAAGGATTCATCCACCAGGCCGACCTGACCTCATACTCCTTCGATCACCTGCTTTCGATGCTGAACGGACGCGACGAGGACGGCCTGATCGAAGACCACATCCTGCGCGCCGACTGGCTGGTCTTCACTATGCTGAACCCCGACAGCCAACGACCGGCCTCAACAGCCTTACAGCGCTTCCTCGCCGAGCGCCCCGACCTGATCCGCGAAAAAACCTTGATCGTCTTCGCATCGAACGCTCCCTATTACCTAGACGCCACCGACATCTCCAAGCTGACCGCTTACTTTGGGCTCTACGGGAAAACGCCCGATTTCCAGAACGTGGCGGCACGCCTGCTCTTCAAAGAGATCGCTGCCCCCGAGGGCGATCTACCGGTCTCGCTCCCCGGGATCGGCTACGACCTGATCGCGGCTACCTCCCCCAACCCGGCGCTGACCATCCCCTTGCAGGTTGAGTTCCTGAACCTGAATCGAGAAGCCCCGATCCTGCAGGTGACGCCAGAGCCAAACTACCGCGTCGGCGAACGCATCACCGTCAAGGCAGGTGTCATCCTGGATCACAACAACCACCCCGTCCCCGACGATACGCCGGTGCTATTCCTCATCACCATCGACGGGCAGGAGGCGCCGCCCCTGGCAGCCACTACCGAAAACGGCGTTGCCAGCATCGATTACGAATTCGCCACACCCGGCACGATCCTCATCGAGGCCGTCAGCGGTGGCGCACGCTCAGAACCGCTAGCTCTGGAAATCTCGCCAGCCGAGACAACACCCATCACGCCACCAGTGACCACCCCCACGCCTATTCCCTCAATCACATCTCTTCCCAGTGCAACTCCTCTGCCCCAAATCGAGCCTCTGCCTGTCACAGAAGATTTCTCCTCCAAAGTGAACATAGGGTTATTGGATTGGCTTCTCTCCATGGGCTTCATCTTGCTAATTTCCTGGGGCGCGTCACGCACTGGAGCGCTGATGAGCCAGGTGCGCCGCGGCGTCCGTTGGGGGTTGAGCGCCTTCATCGCCGGCGCGTCGTTCTACAGCCTGGGGGTCATTGCCATCCAAAACAACAGCTGGCAACCCGAAAACCGCTGGGAGCTGTTGCTGCTCAGCGGTGCAGGAGCGCTCCTCGGCTGGGGAGCGGGATCAATCAGAATTCTTCAGGAAAAGCGGGATTCCCCCCAAAGCCCTGATTAACGCCACAAGGTGGCAACCAGGCTGAGGAACAAAAGCATCAGCGAAACCCAAATCAGATTGCGTTCCAGAGGCGAGGTGAGCAAATCCACCAGCGAGGGCGCTGGCAGCGGCGCATTCGGCTGACTGATCGGGTTCCATTCTCCCAATAACGCTTGCCGCAGCTCGGCGATGGTCTGTGGGCGCTCCTCGGGGTGCAGACACAAGGCCCAGAGGATGGCGCGCTCGGTGCGTGGGCTGATATCCGGGTTCAGGTCGCGCGGGGGGATGAGGGAGCCGGGTTTGAGGAAGCGATCGCGCGCCTCGGCGGGCGGCTTGTTGGTCAGCAAATGGTACAAGGTCGCCCCCAGGGAGAAGATGTCGCTGCGCACATCCGTATGCCCGGCGTCGCCGCCGTACTGCTCAAGGGGTGTATAGTGCGCCGTCCCGCGTCCCTGCACCACCGTGACAGTGACCTCGTCGGTGGCCATAATTTTCACCAGGCCGAAATCCACCAGCTTGACCACGCCGTCCGGAGTCAGTTTCAAATTGCTGGGCTTGATATCCCGGTGCACGATCGGCGGCTTCTGGCTGTGCAGATACTCCAATGCGTCCATCAGTTGAGCCGCCCAACGCAACACATCCCGCTCCGGCAGAAATTCCCCCTTGAGGCGAGCGTCGGTCATCAACACGCTCAGATCCCGTCCAGGGACGAAGTCCATCACCAGGTAATCGCGCTCGCCAATGGAAAAGAAGTCGGAAACCTTGGGGAGGTTGGGATGATCGAGGCGCGCCAACACGGTGGCCTCGCGCATAAACTGCTCGCGCGTTTGTTTGCGGGTCTCCTCTGAAAGCTGAGGGTCGTGAAAAACTTCTTTCAACGCGCACAGCCGCCCATCCAGGCGCAAGTCATCCGCCAGGTAGACGCTCCCCATCCCCCCCTGCCCGATGATGCGACGGATTTTATAACGCTCTTTCAGGATTTCACCTGCGCGGTGCGGAACGGGCATACCAGTCTCCTCCACCCGGTTGCAGTAAGCGGATATCGTATGTTATTATACCTTCTGTGGGTTTCTCTGCCAGAGGTGGAATAATGACCAACGAGAATCAAGACATCCCGGTACTGATCGGCCACGAGGGCGAGCTGGATGGACAGCGCTGGATGTTGCGCCAGACAGTCGTTTTAGGGCGCGACGCGGGCTGCGATATTCCCATCTTCGATCGTCAGGTTTCGCGCCGCCATGCCCGCATCACACCATCGCCGCGAGGCGTCGTACTCGAAGACCTGGGAAGCAAGAACGGTACACACATCAACGGGGAACGCATTTCCGAGCCAGTGACTTTAAACGACGGCGACGTCATTTATATCGCCCTGGCACAAAAATTCATCTTTTTAAGTTCGGATGCCACCCTGCCGGTTGATTTCAACCTACTGACCGGCACCAGCGGCACGGAGCGCGGCAAGCTCTACCTGGACAGCCGCTCGCGACGGGTATGGGTTGGAGAAACCGAGATCCTTCCGCCACTATCCGCCTCGCAATACCTGCTGCTGGAAGCGTTGTACGCTCATCAGGGACAGGTCGTTCCTCGCGACGCACTAATCGCTCAGGTATGGGGGGAAGAGAGCGCCGTGCTGGTATCCAACCAGGCGCTCGATGCGCTGATCCGCCGCCTGCGCGGGCGCATCGCCGCGATTGACCCCGAACACGAGTACATCGTCACCGTGCGCGGACACGGTCTGCGACTTGACAATCCACCCATCTGAAACCACAGTCTCTATCCAGGCAGTACGTTGCCCGCACTGTATCTCGGATTTACAAGCAGCCACGCTTTCAGCTTTTCAGTTTCTTCTCCATTGCCAGCCGCAACGCAGCGTTGAAAACCGCCTGCATGCGAACCAGCAATTCGCGCTGCTGCTTGCCCTCCTCGCCGCCAGCCTGACTGGCGCTATCCTGAAGCTGGGCGATAAACGCGCTCAGCATCTCGGTGAGATTGCCGAGGGTTTCAGCGTCCTCGGCGCGAATGGCTTCCAGCAAAGCGGCTTCATCGTCGGCTTTTTCCAGCAGGCGTTCAATCAGCGCGACTTCGGGCGGCGGCGCAGATTGCTGTTCAATCATCTCGAGCACCATCTGCAATTTGGCCGAACGCTCCAGGTCCCCCTTGCGACGCGCTTCTTCCAGCTCCGTGGTTAGCGCCTCAACGAAGTATTCATCCACCGCGCCGAGATTGGCCTGCAACGCCGCCTGAACGTCCTCGGCTTTAAGGAGAGCGTCCAGGTTGCGCCGGGCGACCTCGCGCCGCTGTCGCAGGGCGCTGTCAATCACATCAATGAAGGAAAGCAACTTCTCCCGCACGGATGTCAGGCGTTCCTTCTCCTCCCCTGCGGCTGCCTCGATCCGTTGGCTAAGCAACTGAAAGAACTCGTAATCCATCCCCGGCCGCACCAACTGTACATAAGCCTGCAAGTGGGCCTCATCGGGCGCAGTGAGCACCAGGTCGAGCAGTTTTTCGCGGGTGAGTTCGTTCCCCAGCGCCTGCAAGGATTTCTGCACGCCTTCAAGTGCTTTGGTTGCCGATTGCAACTCCCGACCGATGGCACTGTGTTCCAAGAGCGCCTGCTGAACCCGGCGCAGGTGCTGAAGGGCATTCTCATCACCGCTCATCAGCGCCGCTTCGGCAAAGCGGGAGAAGAGGGCGAAAAATTCTTCGTCGATCAACGCTTCTTCCTGACGGATGACCTCCGGCAACGACTCCGCGGAGACTCCCATCAAGCGCTGAATCAACGCCATGCGCTTCTCTTGAGCCTCAAGCATCTCTTTGGTGACCCCATCGGCTTCGAGGATGCGCTCTACCATCCCCTTCAATGTGAGCATGGTTTGCGGGTTGAGCAGATACCCCTTGCGCTTCTCCGCTGGCAGGGAGCTCATCACCTGGTTAATCAACGGCCCAATGACGCGCTCTTGCTCGTTACGGGTCATCTGCACTTCAGTGGGAAAGTAAGTCAGCAGCAGCTCCTTATCGGGATCGTGATAAACAATCGGAGTTGCCAGATTCCCCTGATAGCCGCAATGCGGGCACTGCACCAGGTTAAACATACCCGAAAGGATTTCCTGCTTGGCGCGAGGATCCTGAGCGACATCGAACAACTGCTTGATATCCGCCACAACCGGTTGCCTGCAGTTGGGGCAATTGATTTGTGTCCTTGGCATAACAAACTCCACATCACTAGACCGGCCCGCAGACCGGCTGCATCAGCATAAAAGAGAGATAAAACCGAATTTTCAGCGCGGCAGGGAGAAGCAAATTCGCGCCCCATCTCCGGGGCGAGGATCCACCCAAATGCGCCCATCGTGCGCTTCAACAATGGCGCGGGTGAGGTATAAACCCAGGCCAGCGCCTTTGGTTGTGCGGCTGGCTTCATCGGCGCGGTAGAAGCGATCAAAGATATGCGGCACATCACCGGGTGCAATGCCCGGCCCTTCGTCCTGCACGCAGATAATCACCTGATCCGGGCGCACCTGACCACTGATGCGGATCTCGCCTCCCTCGGGGGAGTACTTAATCGCGTTGGAGAGCAGGTTCGAGAGCACCTGCCCCATACGGTCTTCATCGGCCATCACCACCGGGAAATCGGGGGGGAAATCCACCCGGATGGTGTGACGGCTGCTCTGGGTGCGAAAACGTTCGGCGAGCTTTTCGGCAAATACCGGGAAGTTGACATCCGCCAGGTTGAGACGCAGCCCCCCCGCTTGCAGGCGGGAGGCATCCAGCAAGTTCTCAATCAGGGTGTTGAGGCGGTCGGCCTCCTCCTCGATCACTTCCAGGCTATCGCGCACGATCTCGTCGTCCCAGGAGACGTCATCCCGCCGCAGGGTGCTGGTATACCCCTTAATCAAGGCCACCGGTGTTTTCAGCTCGTGGCTAATGACAGAAATGAAGGTGGATTTCAGCTCCTCCGCTTCGCGGAAATGGGTGATATCGCGCACCGTGGCGATGATGTTCAACAGATTCCCCTTGGGGGAGAGCAAAGGGGCGTAGGTCACACCCACGGCGAGCGGGATGCCGTTGGGGCGCTCGATATCCCCCTCCACATACAGGGTGGCGTTGGGGGTCAGCGGCCAGCCTCCAACCTCGGCTTCTTCCAGCGTCGTCCCCTGCCTGCGATGCACCCAGCGGACAATCGCTTCGTGCCTCTGCCCCTGGATGGCCTCCTGACTCGCTCCGTACAAGCGGGCAAAAGCCGGGTTGCAGCGCTCGATAAGGTGATCGGCGCCGATGATGAGGATCCCATCGGCGACCGAGTCGAGCAAAGCGTCGAGGCGCTGTTTTTCGTGGCGCACCTGACTGTAAAGCTGAGCGTTGTGCACGGCGATAGCCGCCTGGTCGGCGAAACTCTGCAGCAGAGCGCGATCGTTGTTGGAAAAGACCGTGCGATAGGCACGGAAAATAAAGGTCAGGCCGACCACCCGCTGATGGGTAATCAGCGGCAAGACGACGCCAGCGAACAGGTTGTGGCTGGCCTCGCGAGTAACCGATTGCAGGATGCGATTGATCGCCGGAAGTTCAAACCGCGCCGGGTCGTCGTAATCCGGCACCTGGGCCAGCAAAGAACTGATCTGCTGAATCAACGCCGGCGAGAGGCCGTGCGTGGCCGCCACCTGCCAGCCACCTTTCTCGCCGCGTAGCACGATCAGCCCCGCCTGCCCGGCGAGCATATCCACGGCGACGCGCAAAATGCGCGTCAGGAGCTTGTCCAGCTCTAGCTCCTGGGTTATCAGGCGGGCGATCTCAAGGAGATAATCGCGCTGCCGGCTGCGGAAATCGGGCAGCAAGTTGGGCAGCATAAAGAGGCTAACTCACCATCGGTATACTTTTGGCTACAATCTCCACAGCTTTGTCCGCCACATCTTCGGGAGTATCTAGCATCCCGCGGAAGCGGATAGAGCGGTTGCCGGACTTCAGCACATGGAGGCCGTTCTCAAACAGCGCATCAACCATCGAATCACGCTTACCCTGATCCGGCAGGTCGTAAGCGATCATCATCCCCTTGCCGCGCACGTTGGAGATCATCCCGCGCGATTCGTCGGCGACGGCTTGCAGGGCGTCAAGCATCCTCCCGCCAACTTTGGCCGCGTGCTCCAGAAGATTTTCTTCCTCGATGATCTCCAGGTAGCGCGTACAACGCACCATATCCACCAAATTGCCGCCGAAAGTGGAATTAATACGGCTCGACTCGGAAAAGACATGGTTGCTGACCTCCTCGATGCGCTTGCCAGCGACGATGCCGCAAACCTGACTTTTCTTCCCAAAAGCAAAAATATCCGGCTGGAGGTCGTAATGCTCAAAGGCCCACATCTTGCCGGTAACTCCCATGCCGCTTTGCACTTCATCGAAGATGAGCAAGAACTCATGCTCATCGGCCAGCCGCCGCAGTTCACGCAGGAATTCAGGTCTGAAGTAGTTGTCGCCGCCCTCGCCCTGAATGGTTTCAATGATCAGGGCGGCTATATCGCCCTTGTATTGATCCAGAGCGGTTTTGATTTGAGCATAGGCGATCTCTTCAAGACGGGAGACTTCTTCAAGTACTTCATCCGTCACCGGAAAACGGAGTTTGGGATTGACCACGCGTGGCCAATCAAATTTGGGGAAGTACATGTATTTACGGGGATCATCGGTGTTCGTCAGAGAGATGGTATAGCCTGAACGACCGTGAAACGCCTCTTTGAAATGAATAACTTTCGACCCCAACCCTTCAATCATCGCCGGAAGCGCATCTTGAAGATCGGCATTCGCCGTGGCGGCCAGGTTTTTTCGCACCTTCCAGTCGAAGGCTGTTTTAAGGGCGTTCTCCACCGCCAGCGCTCCACCGCTCACCAGGAAAAGATGCGGCATTTCGGCCGGCATGGCGACCCGGGCAAAGGTCTCCACAAATTCCGCCATCTCCGGCGTGTACAAATCGGAGTTGGCCGGTTTGTGGATGGCCGCCCGGGTCAGTTTTTCTAAAAATTCCGCATCCCTCAAGCGGGGATGGTTGTATCCAACGGGAATACTGGCGAAAAAGGTGTAAAAATCGATGTATTCACGCCCGGTCACAGCATCTACAAGATAAGCGCCATGAGATCGCTCGGCGTCAAAAACAATCGGGCTGCCATCGGCAAGCATATACTTTCCTATGGTCTGGTGAACACGCGATGGTTGCATAAATTTTTCTCCAGGTCTCCAGGTTCGATGCTTCGATATGAGCAATAAATGGCTCTCTCGCAATTCCCAAAGAGCCGTCAGCCGGGGTCGAATTATAACACCACAAGTACGGTATAATCTACGACCGTTATGGGTACATCGTTCACTTTTGAATTGCTGGCGCGAGATGGGCGGGCGCGCGCCGGGGTTTTCCACACGCCGCACGGGGAAATCCTCACCCCGGTTTTCGCGCCGGTGGGCACGCAGGCGACCGTCAAATCTCTCACCCCGGCACACCTCCAGGAGCTGAACGCCAACCTGATCCTGGCAAACACTTACCACCTTTACCTGCGCCCCGGCGACGAACTGATCGCCGAACTGGGCGGCCTGCACACCTTCATGCAGTGGCACGGCCCCATCCTGACTGACTCGGGCGGCTTTCAGGTCTTCTCCCTCGGTGGGATCAATCAAATTGACGATGACGGCGTGACGTTCAAAAGCCATGTGAACGGCTCGATGCACCGGCTGACGCCGGAGCGCTCGATCGCCATCCAGGAAAACCTGGGCGCCGACATCATCATGGCCTTCGATGAATGCCCGGAACCCTACGATCGCGCCTACAACGAGCAGGCGCTGGCGCGCACCCACGCCTGGGCGGAGCGCTGCCTGGGTGCCAAAACACGCCCCGATCAGGCGCTCTTCGGCATCGTGCAAGGCGGCGTGTTCCCCGATCTGCGCCAGCGATCCGCCGAATTCATCGCCAGTCTGGGTTTCCCCGGTCACGCCATTGGCGGCCTCTCGGTGGGCGAGACCAAGGATGAGATGCACCGCATTCTTGAGGTGGTGGATGCCGTCCTCCCCGAAGACAAGCCGCGCTACCTGATGGGCGTGGGCACCCCCGAAGACCTGGTCAACGGCGTGCTGCGCGGCGTGGACATCTTCGACTGCGTACTGCCCACGCGGCTGGCGCGACACAAATCCGCCTTCGGGCCGCGCGGCCGCATCAACATCGCCCGTGCCGAATACGCCCGCGACCCTCGCCCGCTGGTGGAGGGCTGCACCTGTTACACTTGCCGCACTTTCTCGCGCGCTTACCTCCGTCACCTGATCAGCGTTAAGGAGATGCTTGGCTCCACGCTGCTCTCCATCCACAACCTGCACACCTTGCTCGAACTGGCGCGTCAGATCCGCCAGGCGATCATGGAAAACCGTTTCGACCAGTTCGCCGAGGCGTTCTTCAACGCCGCCGCACAACCAGACTGATTACAGAGAGATTAACATGACCCCTTTTCAAGCCATCATCCTGGGAATCATCCAAGGCATTACCGAATTTTTACCCATTTCAAGCTCCGGGCATCTCGTCCTGGCCCCACACTTACTCGGCTGGAACCTGCCAGATACCGACATGTTCGCCTTTGATATTTTGGCCCAGGTAGCCACTCTGGGCGCGGTGATTGGCTATTTCTGGCACGACGTCAGCGAAATCACACGAGCAGTGTTAATCGGACTGAGGAGAGGCCGTCCCTTTGAAGAACCGACTGCGCGGCTGGGGTGGTTGCTCGCCCTGGCCACCGTACCCGCCGGGCTGGCCTACTTGCTGTTCAACGGCACGTTTGAGCGCGCTTTCAGTAACCCACTATCCACGGCGCTCTTTTTGCTGGTGACAGCGGCCTTGCTCACACTAGCCGAGAAATTCCACCAGCCGGAGCGTCAGTTCAGCGACATCAACTGGAGGGACGCCTTGACGATCGGCACCTTCCAAATTCTGGCGCTGTTTCCTGGCATTTCGCGCTCCGGTGCGACGATCGCCGGCGGCATGAGCCGTCGCCTGGAACGACAAACGGCAGCGCGATTCTCGTTCCTGATCTCCCTCCCCCTGATGATCGCCGCCGGGTTGATCGGGGTCATCAAACTGGTACAAATCCCGGATTTCACCCATCTGCTCCCGGTGTTCTCCGCCGGCTTCCTGGCCGCCGGGCTGGTTGGCTATCTCTCTGTGCGCTGGCTGATGAAATACCTCAACGGGAGATCGCTGTATGCCTTCGCCCTGTACTGCGTCGCCTTCAGCCTGTTGAACCTGGGTATATTCGTGTTCCGCGGATAAAACCCTCACACATCAATGGCTATACGCAATTTTATTCTACTAACGGCCCTCGCCCTTTTGTCGGCGGCTTGCGCGCGCGTGGAATATGCCCCACCGCCGCCTACACCCCAAACGCTCAGCGTGAGCTACACCCCTGCCCTAGGCTGGATTCAATCCCCGCTCAACACCTGCGCCAGCGCCATGCCCCAGGTCGCTCTCTTCGTCGAGGAAAACCCGCCGCAGGTCAGCTCTACCGCGGCGATCGCCCTGCGCTACGGGCCGCTTCCCGAGGAGAACACCACCGGTTACGCTGCTTTACTGGGTATGGACACGCTGGTGGTGATCGCCCACCCCGACATCCCCAGCGGACAACTTGAAACGCTGGACGTGCGCCAGCATTACACCTCGCTCATGAGCGAATACACAACCTTCAGTTATTCCACAGAGGATGAACTGCGCCAGGCGTTCGACAGCCTGGTGCTTCAGGGGCAACGCGTTTCCCCACACAGCCTACTCGCCCCCAACCCCGCAGCAGTGCAGCAAGCGATTTCCGAAGGCGAAGAGGCCATCGGCTACGCCACACAAAACTGGTTGAACAACTTCTCCGGGCAATCCGCGCCCTTGACATCCCCCACTGGCGAACTGCTGCAACTCCCTATCCTGGCAATCACCCCCGAAGAGCCACAGGGGTTGACGCGCCTCTTCGTCACCTGCCTGGAAAGCGCCCTACCCTGAGAGCCTCCCCCAAAGATACCAATACCTCTCTTCCGGAAACCCAGAAGCAAATTCATCTGGCCAGAGGAACGCCCCGCGCACCCAGACAGCTTTCAAGCGCGCGTCCAGCGATTCGAGCACATCCCGTTCGTCCATTTCAGGCACAGCGCCGTTCTCGCACAACAAATCCAGAATCACCCGCAAACGCACCTCATAAGCATAGTACGCCATCGAGCCGAGAGAGTCACCCAAAGCTTCTTCCAGGAAGCGACTCCACTGACGCAAACGCGAGCGAAATTCCCGCGTGGCCTTATCCTCCCAGGCGACACGCCAGCGCACCCGCAACGCATCCAGGCGACCTTCGGCCATCCGCAAGCGACTGACCTCAACAGGGAGCAACGCGCCCTCGCGTGCCCGCAAGCGCGCCGCAAAAAGCAAGACGTTCCCCAACGTCAACGCCGGATAGGCTCCCTCAGCGTCCGGGGCGGACGCATCCAGCGGCCAAAATAAATCCCCCGAGAGCAGATAAGCCTCGAGGGATTCCAGTGCGGCCTCAAGGTAAGTCAGCGCGTAGGCAGGAGTTCTAAGTTTCATTGTAGTCCGCTCTTGTACTCGTTGATGACCTCGCGCAGGGTTGAGATCAATTTCTTCGGCGTGGTCGGCTTGGTCAGATAGCGCGAAACCCCCATAGAGCGGGCCTCAACCTGCTTTTCAAAAGCGGTCACAGCGGTGAGCATCACCACCGGCGGCAGAGGGGAGAGCACCACCTGCAACGCACGCAGAATGTCAAACCCGGACCGGACCGGGATCATCAGGTCGAGCACCACGGCGTCAAAGCCATCCCCATCTTCATAGGCTTCCCTGACGCGCTCCGCAACCTCCTCCCAGGAAGTGGCCAGCGCAGGGCGGAAGCCAGCGCGTTGCAAAGCCATTTTGAGCAGCAACAGGGTGTCGCGCTCATCATCCACAACCAGAACTGCGGGAGCACTCGCCGGCATAGCCATATCCTGATTGTACTACAAACGAATAACGGGTCAGGCGACGATCACCTGAGTCCCATAGCCGCGCACGTCCACGCCAGATTCATACACAGGCAGCGTCCAGCGATAGAGCCATTTAGCCTCTTCCACTGTCATGTTAACGCAGCCGTGGCTCATCTTTTTACCGAAATTGTGGTGCCAGTATGTGCCGTGAAAAGCCACCCCGGTGGACACAAAAAACGAAACCCAGGGGACGCCGGGCAATTCGTAGGCATTGATGTCATCCGTCATACGGCCGTCCCCCATATGCTTGGAGGGCATCTTGACCTGAATATTGAAGCGCCCGCGCGGCGTCGCTGTGGGGATCCCATTCGAGGTTTGCCCCAGGCTGGGGATGCCGGTGGACACCAGGGTGTGCAGCACCACCGTGTCGTATTCATACGCCGTCAACGTCTGCTTGTCAATCGAGACCTCAATACGCTTGGCTTCAAAAGGAACGTCCGGCGAGATGGGCGTCAGCTCCTCGGGGGAAACGATGCGCATGTGCGTGGCCGGGATGTGATAGTCAATGTGCAGCAACTCGTCGGTGAGGCGATACCAGGGTTTGCCGTCCTTCCCCTCCTCCACGGCGGTGACCCAGTGAACCGACTGATAATACAGGCGATAAAGCGGTACCCAGCCATACGTCTGAGTGAAGCGGAAGGAGCGCGTGAAAGGCACAGTCACCTCCCCCAGCCAGCCTTCCTCAGGCACCCAGGGAACGGGGTCGTTTATATGACGACCATCCACCCGCTGCACATGGGCGCTGTGGACGTAGCCCCCAAAAGAGCGATACCAGCGGGGGGCATTGGGTAGAGCCTCAGGGTCGATAATCTCTTCAAAGATGGGGAACAATTGATCGCGGTACAGTTTTCCAACCGGCTCGCTGGTGTAGGAGGCCTCCGCGTATATATCAATCTTTTCAATCCCCACGCGCCCCACTCCCAACACGTTGGAAGGAAAACCCTCTCCCTCGAGGAACCAGTCGTCCAGCGAGCGAAAGACCAGCGCACCCGCCGAAATCGCGGAAAATTTTAAAAATTCACGTCGCGAGAGCGTACCCATAATTCGATTTTACTATAACTCCCTGGATATACGAGTAATACCATCAAAATAGGCTACAGAACAAGCACCTGCGTCCCATAACCACGCGCGTCCCAGCCGGAGCGATCTTTCACCGGCAGATCGAACACCGGAGTCACCCAGCGAAAAAGCCATTTGGCATCTGCGGTACGCATATTGATACAACCGCGGCTCATTGGCAAGCCGAAATTATTGTGCCAGAACGTGCCATGAAAGGCCACCCCGCTTTCGAAAATAAAAAAGCTCGTCCAGGGGACTCCGGGGAGGATGTACTCATCGGGTGCGCCCGAGGCCGCCACAGCGCCCATGTGCTTGGAAGGCGACTTGGAAGTGATATAGAAACGCCCGCGCGGGGTCTGCGTCCCCTCGGGTACTTCGCGCCCAATCAAGCCAGAGGAGATCCGCGCCCAAAACACGGGCTCGTCCTCCTCAAAAGCGGTCAACATCTGATCTTTCAACGAGACCTCGATGCGCTTGGCTTCGTAAGGCAAATGAGGCGAAAGCGGGGCGATTTCCTCATCGGAGATCGGTCGCATGTGCTCAGCGCGCACATAATAGATCAAGTACTCGGTCAACTCGGAGGTCAGTTGATACCAGGGTTCGCCATCCGGCCCTTCAACCACATCCGTAACCCAGTGCGTGGTCTCATAATACAGGCGATATCCAGGCTGCCAGCCATTCGCCAAGGTGTATTGATAGGCCTGCGTGTAGGGGACGGTGATCTCAGCGAGCTGGCCGCTCTCCGGCACAACGGGCAACGGCTCGTTGTAATGAAAATCCACAAGCTGCAAATAACCACTGTGAACAAAACCGCCCCACACGCGATACCATACAGGGTTGTAAGCCGGGCCTTCCGGCGGCGTGACGGCGTAATAAAGATTCAGTAACTCATCCTGCAGCGTCCAACGGACGACGCCCGAATGAAAACGCGGCTCGGCGTAAATAGCCGCCTGGCGATTCACAGTCACACGCCCGATCAAGCCGTCATCGCGCTCATACTCACCAGGCGGGAACCCACGCAGCAAGGCCCCGCCCAGCGCCAGACCACCGAGCTTAAGAAATTCTCTCCGACTGAGAAACGTTTTTGACATAGGCATTTCAGAATTGTACCTGAAATTACCGCCTCTTTCCGAATAAATAGCGCAACTACGGAAATGAAACTTCCACACACTCGCTGATCTATGATAAACTTTTCCCAGCAAGGA
>CAZZFZ010000017.1:0-31700 GCA_964653835.1 uncultured Anaerolineales bacterium | reverse complement strand
GCGCTGATCCCCGCCGGGCCGTTCGCCATGGGTAGCCAAGACGGCGACGCGGACGAGCAGCCGGTCCACACCGTCACCCTGGACGCCTTTTACATAGATATCTACGAAGTCACCAACACACAGTACGCCCAATGCGTGGAGGCCGGTGTCTGCGACCCCACCACCGACACCACCGCCTACGAAAGCTCCTACTCGCGAGGAATCTACTACGGCAACCCGGAATACGCCGATTACCCGGTGATCTACGCCAACTGGCACGAGGCACAGGCCTATTGCGCCTGGCGCGGGGCACGCCTTCCCACCGAAGCCGAGTGGGAAAAAGCCGCCCGCGGCGGGTTGGAGGGGAAAGCCTACCCCTGGGGCGAAGAAACGCCGGTCTGCGAGCCGGGCGCGGTCAACGGGGCGCGCTTCGATAACGACGAGGCCTGCAACGATATTGACACCACCGCCGTGGGCACTTACAGTCCGAACGGCTACGGCTTATACGATATGGCCGGGAACCTGTGGGAGTGGGTCAACGACTGGTATGCATCCGATTACTATGCTGCCTCACCGGCTGTGAACCCCACCGGCCCGGAGGGAGGCGATTTTCGCGTCCTACGAGGCGGCTCGTGGCAGAACGGCCCGGACTATCTGCGCGTTGCCGAGCGTCGCTTCAACCACCCCGACAGCGGCGCGTTGAACATCGGCTTCCGTTGCGTGCGCGATATCACGCCATGAAATCCAGCGGTATAATCCGCAAAACTGGCAACGCGACCGCAACCGAAAGCCTCAACGCCATGAATGACGCCCCGCCCGTCTCTCTCGCCCTGACCAAACAGGGAATCCCCCACCGCATTTTCCGCCACAAAGAACCACCGCGCTCACTGGAGCAGGCCGCCGCGGAACGCGGTCAGCGCCCGCAGCAGGTGATTCGAAGTATCCTCTTCCGCCTGGCCGAGGGCAACTACCGCCTTGTACTGGTCGCTGGGCCGCGTCAGATTGACTGGAAATCCCTGCGCCGCCTGTTGGGCGTCCGCCGGGTGACGATGGCGACCCCCGAGGAGGTGCTGACCGTGACCGGCTACCCCATCGGCGCAGTCGGGCCGGTAGGGTTGAAACAGCCCATCCCCATCCTGATGGACGAATCCGTGCTGGCGGAGGAAGAAATCTCGATGGGCTCCGGCATGCGCGGCGTGGCGGTGATCTTGCGCTCTGCGGATTTACGGGCCGCGCTGGGTGAGGTTGAGGTGGTAAAACTTTCGTGAAGGACTGCGGTCCGCCACTTAGCGAAAAACTTCGAGAAAGCGAGACTTTATGCGTCCATTTGAAATCACCCTGAGTCTCTTGCTGGCCGCTCGTATCCCCGCCACGCGGTGGGAGAACCGTCGCGGCCGTGACCTGCTCACCCTCGCCGCGTTCGGCACGCTGGGGCTGCACCTCGGCCTGGAAGGCTACCGCTGGCAGATGCTCCCCCTCTATGGGATCACCCTGGGATACACGCTCCACGCCCTCTGGCGGCTGCCCGCTAAAACGGAGGCCGCCGCACCCCGCCGGGGATGGGGTTTCCTCCTCGGGATGAGCGTCATCTTCCTGCTAGCGCTGCTGCTCCCCATCCTGCTGCCCATCCCGCACACACCGCCGCCGGACGGCCCTTACGCCGTCGGCACGCTGACCGTGATGCTGGTGGACGACTCTCGCCAGGAGTTATACTCCGAAATCCCGGGCGAGCCGCGCACCCTGATGGTGCAAATCTGGTATCCCGCCGAGCCGGATGAGAACGCCGAACCCGCGCCCTGGCTGGAGCACATGGAGGTGATGGGGCCGGCCATCGCCGCCGAACTGGAGCTGCCGCCCTTCTTCCTGGATCACGCCCGCTATGCGCGCTCGCACGCCTACGCCAACGCGCCGCTCGCCGACGCTGAGGCCGCCTATCCGCTGGTGCTGTTCTCGCACGGCTGGAACGGCTTTCGGGCGCAGAACACCTTTCAGGGGGAGACACTCGCCAGCCACGGATACGTGGTCATCGCCCCGGATCACACCTACGGCGCCGCGGCGACGGTCTTCCCCGATGGGCGCGCCGCGCCCAACAACCCGGAAGCGCTGCCCCTCGACATGGGCGTTCCAAATGATGAATTTCTGGCGCGCGCCCGCCTGCTGGGTGATCAATGGGCCGGGGATTTGAGCTTCATCCTCGACTGGCTGGAAACCCTCACCGCCGATGACCCCGCCGGACGGCTGGCCGGACACCTAGATTTCGAGCACATCGGCGCGCTGGGGCACTCCACCGGCGGCGGCGCGGCGATCGAATTCTGCGCCCGCGACCCGCGCTGCGACGCCGTCTTCGGCATGGACGCATACATGCGCCCGGTCTCGCAAGAGGTGCTGGACGGCGGCATGGCAAAACCGCTGCTGGCGCTCTTCAGTCAGACCTGGTGGGACGACTGGGAAAACAAGGAGCGCGGCTTCGAGCGGTTCTACGCCCAGGTGAGCGGTGAAAAGACCCTGGCACACATCCAGGGGACCAACCACTTCGACTTCACCGACCTGCCCGCCTTCAGCCCTGTGGCCCCCTACATCGGTCTGAAAGGGCCGCTTGACGGCGAGCGCGTGCTGACCATCCTGCGCGCCTACACACTTGATTTCTTCAACCACACCCTGCGCGGCGAGGCGGCGCAATTGCTGGATGCGCCCTCGCCCCGGTATCCCGAGGTAGAATTCAGCAGCAATCATTAACACAGAGGAGCGAAGACAGAAAGAGAAAACTATGAGCTTCGATTTTGACACTCCAACCGACCGTCGCAACAGCGAAAGTACCAAATGGAACGAATACCCCGCCGATGTGCTCCCCATGTGGGTGGCGGATATGGATTTTCGCTCCCCGCCCGCGGTGATGGACGCCCTGCGAGAACGCCTCGCCCACGGGGTGTTCGGCTACCCGGTGGAAAGCGAGGCCGTCAAACAGGCTGTGGCCGACTGGCTGGCGCGCCGCCACGGGTGGCAGGTAGACCCCGCCGCGGTGACTCTGCTCCCTGGCGTTGTGCCCGCTTTCAACGTGGCGGCGCGCGCCTTCGCCCGGCCCGGCGAGGGGATTCTGATCCAGACGCCGGTCTACGGCCCTTTTCTGCGCGTCGCCAAAAACGCCGGGCTGATCCACCAGGAAATGGAACTCACCCGGGGCGCGGACGGGCAATACGAAGTGGATTTCGACGCCTTCGAGGCCGCCATCACGCCGGAAACCCGCCTCTTCCTGCTGTGCAGCCCGCACAACCCGGTGGGACGCGTCTTCCGCCGCGCTGAACTCGAACGCATGGCCGAAATCTGCCTGCGCCACAACGTGGTCATCTGCTCCGATGAGATCCACAGCGACCTGGTGTTTCGCGGGCACAAACACATCCCCATCGCCGCGCTCTCGCCGGAGATCGCCGCCAACACCATCACGCTGGTGGCCCCCAGCAAAACGTTTAACCTGGCAGGGTTGAAGGCCTCCGCGGCGATCATCGAAAACGAAGCGCTGCGGGAGAAATTCGAGGCCGCTCGCGCCGATATGGTGGAGTGGGTCAACGTGCTCGGTCAGACAGCCATGCTGGCCGCGTACAAAGAAAGCGAACCCTGGCTGGAGGCGCTGCTGGACTACCTGCAGGCCAACCGCGACCTGGTGTTTGACTTTGTGAAGGACGAACTCCCCGGCGTGCACATGGCGAAGCCTGAAGGCACACACATGGCCTGGCTGGACTGCCGCCAGGCGAGCATCGAGGGGAACGCGAGCAAGTTCTTCCTCAAAAAGGCCCGCGTGGCAGTGAACGACGGCGCCTGGTTCGGCACAGGAGGTGAGGGCTTTGTGCGCTTCAATTTTGCTGCGCCGCGCGCCCTGGTGATAGAAGCCCTAGAACGAATGAAAGCGGCGTTGATTAACCAAGAAGCACACAAAGAGGTACAAAGAAAAACTTCGTGATCCTTTGTGCCCTTTGTGGTTTTTCCCCCTGTGAGGCCCGATGAGTCAGTTCTTCGCCGTGGACTACCACGGCAACCCCTTCGTGCTCTTCGGCGCCGATCACCTCACCGCGTTGGGGATCATCGCGCTGTTCAACCTGACGCTCTTCTTCCTGCGCGGCTCCCTGACGCCGCGAGGGCGCAAGACATTCCGCTACACGCTGGCCGGGCTGCTGGTGGTCAACCGCGTCGCGCTGCACATCTGGTATATCGTCAACGACCAGTGGAGCATCCAGTGGCAGCTCCCGTTGCACCTGTGCTCCGTCTTCTTGTGGTTGAGCGTCTACATGCTGCTCACGCGCAGCTACGCCGTCTTTGAGTTCGCTTATTTCCTCGGCATCGGCGGCGCTATCCAGGCCCTGCTGACTCCCGATGCGGGGATTTACGGCTTCCCCCACTTCTACCCGGTGCAGTTCTTCATCTCGCACGGCGGCATCGTCACCGCGGCGGTGTATATGGCCGTGGTGGAAGGCTACCGCCCCTACTGGTCTTCCATCCGTAAAGTCTTCCTGTGGGGGAATGTTTACCTGGTCTTCGTCACCATCATCAATTTGCTGATCGGCAGCAACTACATGTACACGCTGCGCAAACCCCACGTGGCGACGTTGCTGGATTACCTCGGCCCGTGGCCGTGGTACCTGGTCAGCGCGGAACTCGTCGCCCTGGCCATTTTTATGTTTTTATATTCCCCCTACATCATTTACGATCTGCGAATCCGCCAAGCCAATTGAACAACTGGAGAACAACCAATCGCCAACCCATCACCTATATACACTGAAAGACGCAACGCATGAAACACATGCAAAAATCAACCATGGTGATGTTATTCGTTCTGGCGCTATCGGCTTGCTCATTGAGACAAACCGAAACACCGCTCGTGTTCACAGAAATCCCCACTCAAGAGCCGGAGGTTATCAAACCTACGCCGATCCCCCCAACTCTCACTCCAATCCCCTCAACCCCCACTCCTGAACCGCCCCCCACCAACGAAACGCTCATTCCAAACGGCTTCTTATGGGCAGACCCGGCCACAGACGCCGTCACGCTCGCGGACCCAAGCGGACAAACCTTGCAAACCCTCCAGATACCCCAATACGTTGTCGGGTATGCCAGCGCGCCCATCATCCATATGGCAGGAAGCGTAGAAGGCCAAATCACCCCTCCCGTCATCTACTTCGCTTCGCGCCTCTCTCCTGTCACAAGTTATGACGGGGAAAAACTGGGGCCCTGGCTCACCTTCCCCGCCGATGTCAACGTGAGCATTGTCGGCACGATCAGCGTCCCTAGACAGCACAGGTTCGTCACGGGAGTAATCGATATGGACAGCCACGACGCCTTCGAGGAGGCCCATTACTACACCACACCGTCTTCTGATCAGCCACCGCCGATCCTGCTAAGTTGGCTTTACGCCTGGACGTCGTCAAAGTCGCCCGCTTTCAAAATCGTGCTATCAAGAGAGGACCCGAACGGCTTCGTCATGCGCCCCCTGGCGATCACCTGGGAAGGGGAGGAAATGACAGGGATATGGTATTCCCTTGAATTTGCAATGTCTTACGGCGGCGGGCCTGTCTTTTTCAAGGGATACGAGGGACTGTTTTACCTCGACCTGGCGACCGGCCAGGTCTCCGAGTTCCCAACCGACCCAAATATCAGACAACTGGCCATATCCCCCGACACCTCTCTGGCGGCGATGTCAGATTTTTCGGCAGCAGACAACCCGCTTATCAAAATCATCAACTTAAACACCGGCGATGTACATCAGACTCTTTCAACCATGCCCGATACGGTCGGTTTTGTGAACGGCAGCGTGGGCAGCGTTCACTTTTCACCTTCCAATCAGGGCGTCGCCTGGGCAGGCGTGGTGGATCACGACGAGTATGGAATTTCAACTTCTATCCAGGTGGTCTCGCTCGTTGATGATACCGCTTATTCCATATTGGAACAGGATTTAACCGCCCAACTCGGTGGGGACGATTATCACGCCTTCAACGTGGTTGGCTGGCTGGACGATCAAACCGTGCTGGTGGAGGCCCGGTCCAACGAGAGCGTTGATGTGTACAGTTTTCGGTTGGATGACGAATCGTGGCAACATCTGGTCGACGGGTACTTTGCAGGCTTCACCTATCCATGAACACCCTTTAGCCCACAATCTCTCCTTCGACGGCATCCTCCCAGGGATACGCCTCAAAGGGTTTGGCCGCAGCGCGGATGGCAGGATCGTCGGAGTAACGCCCGCGCATCTCCTCCGGCAGCAGGGCGGCGATGCGCTCCATGATGTTATGCCCGATGCGATCCAACTGCTCACGGCGCTGACGTCCGCGGCCGCGGATGGCGAAGGGGCCAAACGGCTCCCCGATGCGGATGGTCACCGTGGGGCGGTTCGCCAGCCGCAGGGGGAAAATCTCGTGTAAACCATAGATCGCCACCGGCAGGATGGGCGCGTTTCCGCGCGTGGCCAAGTAGGCCGTTCCGGGGCGGGGCGGACGCAACACCTGTGCCCAGGCCCCCCCTTCGGGGAAGATGCACAACACGCCCTTCTGACGCAGCCAGCGTTCCGCCAGCTTAAGCGCATCACGCGAGCCGGTGCCACGGTACACCCAAAACGCCCCCCAAAGCTTCGGGAACACCGTCGCCCATTTGGGCGCGAACCCTGGCACCGCCCCGGCGATGAAGTTGATCTCCCAGGGGGCCATGTGAATCATCGCCACCGGGTCGGCAAAACTAAAATGATTGGCCGCCACTACCAGCGGGCCTTGAGAGGGCAGATTCTCGCGCCCGATGACCTTCACCTCGGCGAACATCCCCAAAGCCGCGTGAATAAACTGTCGAAGCACAAATCGAACGGCGCGACGACGCGGGATCGTCTGTTGTGCCATGGCCTAATCCATCGCAGTGACCGGCGAGGTTAACGCCGCCTGCCGGGCTTTCCCCTCGTTGACGGCGAACAGGATCGCCATACCAGCCAGCAAGAACACCACAATTGACACGATCGCCACGCGTTGACCAGCCTGCTCGGCCGTCAGCGCGGGCAGGCCGCGGTTGGCCTGGAACCACAGCGCGGCTTCCGCGGCGACGATGCCGTAGATCGTCGGGCCGATGAAGGAAGACGTGCGCCCGGCAATGGCGAAGAAGCCATAGAACTCGGCGCTACGCCCTTTCGGGGCGAACAGGCCCACCATCGTGCGGCTGAGCGATTGCACGCCGGTGAGAGCGAAGCCCGCCAGCGCGCCGATGACGAAGAATCCCGTTAGCGAGTGCACGAACAACATCGCCAGCACAATCGCCATCATCATCACCAGCGAGACCACCAGCGACATCTTGAAGCCGAGGCGCTCGCCGATGATGCCAAACGCATACGCCCCCGCCACGCTGGTGACCTGGACAATGATCATGAAGATAATCAATTGCTGCTGAGTCATGCCAAACAGCACCGCCCCGATAATAGCAGCGAAGTCCAGCGCCATCAGGATGCCATCGTTGTAAATCAAAAAAGCGATGATGAATTTGAGGAATTCGCGGAAATGGCGGATGGACTTCAGCGTGTTGCCCATCCGCTTGAAGGCGACGGAGAAATAGCTTTCCCCCGCGGGGAGCGGCTGCTTTTGGGCGCGCTCATCCACCCAGCGGAAGAGTGGGATGGTCGAAAGGGCAAAATACAATGCGGTGAACACAAACGCCAGCCGCACTACCAGATCGCCGCCCACCACCAGTATCGGGACCAGGATCAACACCAGGCACAGAATCCCCCCAAAGGAGCCGATCGCCCAGCCATTCCCTGAAACGCGGCCCATCTCCTCGGGTGAGGCGATCTCCGGGAGCAGCGAATTATAAAACACCTGCCCGGCGCGGTAACCGATCTCCGCCAAAATGAAAAAAGCCATGCCCATGAAGACATCGCCTTTTCGCACAAAGAACAGCAGCGCCGTGAACACCCAGCTCATCGCCGAGAACACCAGTAAAAACCGTTTCTTGGAGGCGGAGAAATCAGCCAGCGACCCCAGGACGGGCGCGATCACCGCCACCACCAGCATGGCGATCCCGACAGAGATCCCCCACAGGCGAGAGCCTTCCGCTCCGCCGACGACGGAGCCTTTGAAATACGCGGAATAGATCGCCAGCAACACCACCGCGGCATAGGCCGAATTACCAAAATCATACAGATACCAGGCCAAGTGTTCCCGATTCATGGCTTTGAGCTTTTGCAACATCCCATGGTCCTTTCTATGCCCGAGGAGCAACCGAATTGATGGTAAGATTTAACCGCTTTTGCTATGGAATTGGCTAATATTATCATAACTTTCCGGTGAAGCAGCGGATGCTTCCGTACAAGGAAAATAACCCACAAACAGGAGAATCGTTGTGACTTCTTCAACCCATTTACCCGCTCGTAAAGACGTCCCTCAAGAAGAAACCTGGAACCTGGAAAGCATCTTCCCAAGCCTCGAAGACTGGCATGCCGCTTATCGGGATGTTGAAGAGCGCCTCTCAACGCTGGACGAATTCAAAGGTCGCCTGGGGGAAAGCCCGCAAACCTTGCTTCAGGCACTGAAAACCGCCGAGCAACTGGCGATTGATGCCATGAAAGTTTTCGTCTACGCCGGGCTGTCCGCCTCGGTGGACGTGAGCGATCAGCAGGCCGCGGCGATGTTCGGCCAGGCCAACGGGCTGGCCGCGCGCCTGCGGGCCGCAACCGCCTTCATCGAGCCGGAATTGATGTCCGTGGGTTTCGACACGCTGGAAAGCTGGGCGGAAGCCGAAGCCGAATTGAGCATCTACAAGCACCATTTCGACCGCCTCAGGCGTATGCAACCGCACATCCGCTCCGGCGAGGTGGAAGAGGTGCTGGCACTGGTCTCCGATCCGCTGCCCCCTTCCACACTGCCGGCGTATTCCGCCCTGACCAACGCCGACCTGAAATTCAAACCCGCGGTGAGTTCCGATGGCGAGGAACTGGAAATCGGTCAGAGCAGCATCGGTTCCTTGATCACCCATCCCGACCGAGAAGTACGCCGCACCGCCTGGGAACACTACGCCGATGCTTACCTAGAACACAAAAACACGTTGGCTGCCATTCAGGCCCAGGCGTTGCAGCGCGATGTTTTCCGCATGCGGGCGCGTGGCTACAAATCCTCCCTGCAAGCCTCGCTCTACCCCAACAACATCCCGGAGGAAGTCTTCCACAACCTGATCGACGTATTCAAAAAGAACCTGTCTACCTGGCACCGCTACTGGCGCATCCGCCGCAAAGCCCTGGGGTTGAAAACTTTCCACGTCTATGACATCAAAGCCCCGTTGATGGAGGAAAAACCGCGCGTGACCTACCAGCAGGCCGTGGATTGGATCGTCGAAGGCATGGCGCCGCTGGGAGAGGAGTACATCACCACGCTACGCAATGGCTCGACGGTGGATCGCTGGGTGGATCGCGCCCGCAACCGCGGTAAGCGTCAGGGCGCGTTCTCCTGGGGGACATATGGCACGCAGCCCTTCATCATGATGAGTTACGATGAAGATCTGTTCAGCCTGAGCACGCTGGCGCACGAGCTGGGGCACTCGATGCACTCCTACTTCACGCGCAAAACCCAGCCCTACGTATACGCCAATTATTCGCTCTTCGTCGCTGAGGTGGCCTCCAACTTCAACCAGGCGATGGTGCGCGCCCATCTACTGGACACCCAGGACGATCCACTCTTCCAGTTGGCCTTGCTGGAGGAGGCGATGTCCAACTACCACCGTTATTTCTTCATCATGCCCACGCTGGCGCGCTGGGAGTTGGAGATGCACCGCCGCGTGGAGAAGGGAGAGCCGGTCAACGCCCAAAGTATGATTGACCTGGCTGCTGGGTTGTTCAAAGAGGGCTACGGCGACGAGGTGGAATACGACCACGAGCGCATCGGCATCACCTGGGCGCAGTTCGGGCACATGTATATGAATTTCTACGTCTACCAGTACGCCACCGGCATTTCGGCGGCCAACGCCCTGGCAGAGAATGTGCTGGCGGGCAAACCCGAGGCGGTCGAGAACTACCTGAACTTCCTCAAAGCGGGCAGCTCGATGTATCCCCTCGAGGCGCTGAGGGTGGCTGGCGTGGACATGACCTCCCCCGAGCCGGTGGAAAAAGCCTTCGCCGTGCTGGCCGATTACGTTGACCGCCTTGAGAAGCTCACTGTAGCACGGAGCGCTGGCGAAGTGCGTATCGAAGGGCGCTGATCGCATCCATGGCGTTTAATTCCCAACCCGAACTCAGGGTATTTGTAAGCGACCGTCACCTGACTGGAGAAAACCGATGTCTATACCCCCAACCAAAACTGAACTGCTGGCCGCCATCCGCGAGAGCCGCGCTGAACTGGAAGAGTTGGTCGCCGCCCTATCATTGCAAGAGATGGAAGACCCTGGTGTGCAGGGCGAGTGGTCGGTCAAAGACATGCTGGCACACATCGCTGCCTGGGAACGGCTGGCGGAAGACCGCATCCGCGCCGCCCAGAGCGGCAGCGAACCTAACTTCCCCCCAATCAAAGACGAAGATGCCGTGGATGCCTTCAACGCAGAGGTGTACGCCCGCTATAAAGATGACCCCCTGGACGCCGTGCTGACCGAGTTCCACGAGGCGCATGCCGACCTGATGGCACAGATCGAAGCACTGGACGAAGAGACCTTACAGCAAAAGCTACCCTTTGAGTGGGCCGGAAACCTGACCTATCAGGTGCTGATCTCGGCCAACACGCACTGGCACTACCCGGAGCACAGCGAGGCCCTCGCCGCCTGGCTGGAGGCACAAAGAGGCTAAAGCTACCTGATCTCGGGAATCGGGAACACAGCGCAAATACTTCACCGCCAAGCCGCAAAGAACGCCAGGGGTTTCTTTTCGCTTCGTATCCCTGACGCCCTGGCGGTTCAATTCAAGCTGCCTTTCTTGCCTCCCGCTCTTGACGGGCGATCGACACACCGCGGAGGAATTGCACCACCACGCTCACCACGACCAGCCAGATGAGCACTGTACTGCCGTTAGTGCCCATCCACGCTACAAACTGCACCAGGCTGACGTAGGTGCGTGTGCCAGTAAAATTCCCCGACAAGCTGACGTACCAGTCAAAATCCATCAGGGATGTGTTGATCACGCGCCAGATGCTGCCGGCATATTTCCACAAACTAAAGTCAAACAAGGGCGTGGGATACAACCGGAGTACGCCGAGTATCCCCAATATCATCGCAAGGATAAACGGCCCCACAGTAAACAGATCGTAACGATTCTGAGGCAGTGGATTTCTTACTGGAGCCTGATTGCGCGCCCAAAAATCGTCTGCCTCCTCATGCCCCAACAGGCGATTCACAAAGGGAACGTGCACTTCCTCCACATCAACCCAGTAATCAGAGTGGAACCGCGCCCGGGTTTTGATGTTGCGCGGGCTTTCCTCTGTGCCTTTGTCGTATTCATTTAGGCCAGAGAACTCCGTGATAGGATCCAGCAAGTTCCAGCAGTTGTACCAGCGGAACCCGGGGGTAAATTTCGGGTAAGTGTCCAGGCGGAAGCGATTAACCGGCGGATAAACCGATTCGAGGATAGGCGCGGTCTGATAGTAGTAGCTCAACACACTTCCGATGGTGACATAGGTGTGGATACGCTGACGGAGCTCGGGCCGGAGCTGGGCGAACAGGGTCTCAAAGGTGATCGCCGTCCCCTGAGAATGGGCAAAAACGTGAATACGACCGACCTCAGGACGACTGGCGAAGAAAGCGATCTCGGTTTCAACCACGCTGCGAATACGCAACGCCTGAGCCGGGTCTCTGGCAAAGGAGCTGATGTCGCCGAGAATGCCGCCCAGCATGGTAGCCAGCAAGCTCTCAATGCCATCACCGACCGCCCCAAGCAGGCGCGTCCACTTCAATACCTTGGCCAGCACAAGGATCAAAAAGAGAATCGGCAGGGCCAGCACCACAATCAGACGATAATACAGCTTCACCGCAGGGAGGAAAACCTTGTGTGACTTGCCATCTGGCAGCGTGATCCACGTGGGTTGGAAATCAGAGTTTACCGCCGGTCGGCGATGCCAGAGCAACGCCCGCAGAGGATTCATCACGAGCACAATTGGCAGGATGGCGATCACAAGCACCCCCAGATACTCCGAGGTGAACAACAGAAAGGAGAGCAGCATCGCCAACATGGTCCAGGCCGGCAAGCCGAGCAATTGCCCACGTCGCCCCTTACTATGGAAATAAATCGTCGTTTGTAAGCTGATCGGCCAGGCCAGAATAGCCGCCACAAAAAAAACAATCAATGTTTTGAGCAGTTGCGCCCAGGGTTCAACAATTCCTTCCAGAAATCCGCCCCACAAAAAACTGCGCTCAAACAGCGAATATCCAAAGCGAGCGCGATACGAGATGACAAAGAAGGAAAACAACAGGAAATACAACAGCGCATAGCTGAACCACTTGAAGAAAAATCGAGAGGTATCAGCTCGCGGCGGTTGCTCCTCGCCGCTGCCTCCCTGCCCCTTCCGTTGTCCGCGGCGGAAGCAGGTCTGCAACCACAAGGAGAGATCACGCCGCAAAGCATAACTGGCCATCAGCCACTCGGTGAAAAAGGCTTTCCACGCGCTGATGGGGTGCAACTCATTTTCCCAATACACTTCCTTCACCCAGATGCGCTGATGCTCCACAGCCCCTCCCTCATCTTGTGAGGTTGGGAGATTCAGCTTGATTTCCGTCAGATGGAGGTGAGGATCGTCATCGTGCGGGGAAACGGGGAAGTCATCGAAGATCGCTTCATCATCTATCTGGCGCACTACTGCCCGGGGGTCAACCCGCTTGACCGCGGGCAAAAAGCCCCGCAGGAACAAATCCAGGGTGTCGTCCGGTTTGTGCAAGCCGGCCCCCTTGACCACCAGGACGACCTCGGCTTTGGGGTCATCAACACTCATCGCATTCCTCCTATCGCTTCCCCACTATACAGGAAATCACCTCCCCCGTCAAGGAATAATGGCTATACGCATAGCCGATCTCAACTTAAGCCAACTCCCACTGCATCAGCGCCGCGGCCACCCAGGTCGGCGCGGGGGTCTGGTAGAGGTCGGCGGCGTCGCTGTAGGTCAGCTCGATGATTTCGCCCCGCATCGGGCCGCGCAGGTAGCGGAAGACCTGCCCGGCGTCGCGGGCGTCGCTCTTGGCCTCCACGCAATGCTGGTTATAGCCCCAGTAATCGCCGCGCCCCAGCAAGTCCATCCCCTCCTGGATGCGCTGACGGGCGAGGTCCAGGCCACCCCGTTCCGGGAAGAGCGCCTGCTCTGGCGGATCGCCGTAGCCAATGCCATGATGGAAGGGATCAGCAGTGGAGACGATGACCGCATCGCGGGCGATTTCGACCAACTCCTCCACCCCCGGCAGGTTTTCGGGCTTTCCACCCGCCAGGTAAGGGTAACGCTCAATCACCTGCGGCCCTTTGACGCCTCTGCGGCGCGTCTCCGCCTCCCAGAAATGCCGCCAACTGATGAGCACGTGATCAAAGCGCCAGTCCTGACGTCCGTCCAGGCCAGGGCCTTGAATCCCCCAGTGACGAAACTGCGCCGGATCTTCCCCGGCGGCCACGCGCCGACGAGCATCTTCCATCTCCGCCGAGAAGGAATGCAGCACGCTGACCACCAGCACGCGGTCAGCGCCGCTATCCAGGCAGGCCTGCACCACCGCGGCGATCTGATAACCGCAATCGGCTACTCCAGCGTGGGGGAAGACCAACACGCCGCCAGCATCCAGCACCGGAGCCAGTTTCCACTGCTCGGCCTTCTCCAACATGCGTAGCGTGCCTTCTTCTCCCAGGGCGAGGTGTTCCTGACGATAAAGCCAGTGGATATCCTGGCGCAGTTTGCGATAGTTCAGTTCCACAACAACCTCCTCAATCAGCGATGGCAGGAGCGGGGTGATGACGGACGTTGACAACACCTTCCAATGAATAAATCAACAACGCCATCCAGATGACGCTGAATCCGATCAAACGCTCGCGCGTGAACGCCTCGTCATACACAAAGACCCCAATTAAAAACTGCATAGTGGGGGCCAGGTATTGCAACAGCCCCAGGGTGGAAAGCGGGATGCGCCGCGCCGCGGCGCCGAACAAAAGCAAGGGAATCCCCGTCACCGCGCCGGTCAGGGCAAGCAGAAGAGTCACGGAGGCAGGTTGATGCCCAAACGCGGCACTCCCCATAAATTCCAGGTAAAGCAGATATCCCACCGCCGGCAAAAACAGGTAACCGGTCTCCAGGGCGAATCCCTGAGTTGAATCCAGCGCGGCGGTCTTCTTAAGCAATCCATACAGACCAAAGGAAAAAGCCAGAGTGAGCGCAATCCAGGGCAGGGCGCCATAACTCACCGTCAGGTAACCAACCCCCAGCCCCGCCAGACCCACGGCGGCCCACTGCCAGAAGCGCAATCTCTCCCTGAGAAACACCACACCAAGCAATACATTCACCAACGGGTTGATGAAATATCCCAGGCTGGATTCGACAATGTATCCATGGTTGACCGCCCAGACGTAAACCAGCCAGTTTACGCCGAGCAACCCGGCGGTGATCAGATAAGTCGCCAGCACGCGTCGGTTGAGCGCTTCTCGCAGACCACCCCAGTGACGCGTGAAGGTGAGCACCAGCACGACAAAGAGGAACGCCCAGGCCATTCGATGGGCAACGATCTCCAGCGGGGGAACACTTTGAATCAACTTCCAATAAATAGGGAACACGCCCCACAGCGCATACGCGCCAACCCCGTACAGAATACCCTTGTTCATTTCATCCTCTGGCTCGCTTGTTCTGGATGGCTTGAAGATAAGCCTGTTCATACTGACGGGCGCTCTCATCCCATGAGAAGCGCTGCTGCATGGCGCGTCGCTGCATGGCGGCGTAGTGCTGCGGGCGGTCGTAATACGTGCTCACCGCCCAACCGACCGTATAATACAAGGCGTGCGCGCTGGCCTCGTGAAATTTAAACCCCGTCCCTTCCCCCGTAGATTCATCATACTGCTCCACGGTGTCATCCAGCCCTCCCGTGGCGCGCACAATCGGCAGCGTGCCGTAGCGCAGGGAGTAAATCTGGTTCAAGCCACAAGGCTCATAGCGCGACGGCATAACGAAGAAATCCGCCCCGGCCTCGATCCAGTGCGCCAGCTCCTCGTTGTAGCCGATATAGCAACCCACCCGACCGGGGAAACGCGCCGGCAACGAGGCGAAGAATTCCTCCAGGGCAGGCTCCCCAGAACCCAGCAACACGAACTGCACCTGCATGTGATTGAGGATGCCTTCGATGGCCTCGGCCAACAGATCCAGTCCCTTTTGCGGCACCATGCGGCTGACCACCCCGAGGATCGGCGTGCGCGGCGCATCGTCCAGGTGCAAACTCCCCTGCAACTCGCGTTTGCACACGCGCTTGCCGGAGAGGTCATCGGCAGAATAGCGCTGAGGAATGAGGAGGTCTTCTTCGGGGCTCCACACGCGATAATCCACGCCGTTGAGGATGCCAACATAATCCTCACCGCGGGCGTTCAGGTAAGGTGCCATGCCATGTCCCATCTCCGGCGTGCAGGTCTCGCGGGCATAGGTCGGGCTGACGGTGTTGAGCATATCAGCATAATAGATGCCCCCCTTGAGGAAGTTGATGCGCCCGTGATCTTCAAACTTCTCCGAGGTGAAATTCTCCCAGCCGAGGCCGAGGTAAGGATAATGCGCGGCGTCGTACACCCCCTGGTATCCGATGTTGTGGATGGTCAACAGGCTGGCCGCGCCGCCCAGCACAGGGTCGTCGCGGTGCCAGAGCTTGAGATAAGCCGCGGCCAGGGCGGTCGGCCAGTCGTGGGCGTGGACGATATCTGGCCTGAAGCCCAGGTCTTTGCACAACTGCAACGCCGCCCGCGTCAGGAAGCCGAAGCGCCGCGGGTTGTCGGAGTAATCTCTGTACGCCTCATCATGGTACAGCCCAGGGCGGTCGAAGTATTTCTCCATCTCGATGAAATACACCAGTATATCCCCCTCGATGCACGCCTGGTGCACCGCGCACCACTCCTGCGTCCCGCCCATCCACACCCCCATCGGGCTGAGGGCCGGCTTCAACTTAAAGCGGGCCGGGGTGATGGCGAGGTATTTGGGCATCACTACAATCACCTGATGGCCGCGCCGTTGCAACGCCGTGGGCAGCGCGCCGACCACGTCCGCCAGGCCGCCGGATTTGGCGAACGGCACGCACTCGGAGGCAATCATCACAATGTTCAGTTCGTCAGTACTCAAGGCAACCTCCTCGCCGGAGACAATTGCCGCCCATTATAACCCCATGTGCGAACACTTCACCGCCAAGCCGCAAAGAACGCCAGGGGTTTCCCGATTTTCATTTTCCCTTCGCGTCCCTGCGGCTTCGCGGCTCAAAATTACCAAGCTGTCCAACCTTTTCCGCTTATCCCGAATTCACGTTATACTATTTTTGTGGAGAACCTGCTAAACCAAGCCCCCGTGTATCTCCCCGGTCACCCTGTTTCCCATCGCCGCCCGCTGGATCGATACCTTCCCCTGCACCCTGAAGGGGTCGCTGTCGCCTGGCTGCGGGAGCACATCCCCCCCGGCAGTTGGGTGCTGGATCCCTTCGGCGCTTCCCCGCGGCTGGTGGGAGAGATCGCCCGCGCCGGTTACCGCGTCCTGAGCACCATCCACAACCCGATCTCGGCGTTTTTGCTGCGCATGGAAGCAACCGCCCCCGACGCGGCCGCGCTCAACGCCGCGCTGGCGGCGCTGAGTTCCAGCCGCGTGCGCGCCACGCGCCTGGAACCGTTGATCCGCGACCTTTATCAAACCACCTGTCCGGCGTGCAACCAGACCATCGAAGCGCGGGCTTTTTTATGGAAGAAAGGCTCTTCCACCCCCTACGGTCGCCAGATCCACTGTCCGCATTGCCATCACCGCGGTGAATTCCCCACCAGCGAAGCTGACCGCCAGCACGCCGCCGCCAGCGAAGCCAGCCCCCTTCACCGCGCCCGCGTACTCGAACGCGTCGCTCCCCTGCACGACCCCGACCGCCCCTTCGTTGAAGAAGCCCTGACGGTGTACCCTGAACGGGCGCTCTACGCGCTTACGACGATGATTAACAAACTGGACGGCCTGAACCTGCCGCCAGATCAGCACGACTGCCTGAGCGCCCTGCTGCTGGCCGCCTGCGACCGCGGCAACACCCTCTGGCCGCACCCCAAAGAGCGTCAGCGCCCTCGCATGTTGACCATCCCATCCCGTTATCGCGAGAACAACCTGTGGCTGGCGCTGGAGGAGGCCGTTGACCTGTGGGCCGAGGCGCGCCCCGGCTTCCCGCTGACCACCTGGCCGGAGCTTCCTCCGGAGAGCGGCGGCGCATGCCTGTACGCCGGGCGGCTCAAAGACATCGCCGCAGAGCTGTCTGCCGTGCCCATCGCCGCCGTGGTGACGGCTCTCCCCCGCCCCAATCAGGCGTACTGGACGCTTTCCGCCTTGTGGAGCGGTTGGTTATGGGGAGCGCATGCGGCGCAGGACTTCAAAAGCGTGCTGCGTCGCCAGCGTTACACCTGGCGCTGGCATACCGCCGCCCTGCACGCCATCTTTGATACGCTGGCCGACACACTCCCGGCCGGGCTACCCATACTGGCGCTGATGAGCGAGGCCGAAGCCGGCTTTCTCAACGCCGCGGCGCTTGCCGCCCGCCTAGCCGGCTTCGAGCGCTGGGCGATTGCACTGCGCGCCGATGAGCAGCAGGTGCAGATTCACCTCGTCACGCCCCAGGCGCAGCGTCGACCACAGGAAAGTGAAACCGCTTCAACTTCAACGTTGAACCGCGCCCTGCAAGAGCAGGCGCAAGGCTACCTCAGGCAGCGCGGCGAGCCTTCGCTCTATCTCCCCCTGCTGGCCGCCAGCCTGAGGGCGTTGTTTCAAACAGCCCCATCAGAAACACACCCTCAACAGGCTTACGCTGACTTACAGGTCGAGCTGGAGGGCGCCATCGCCTACCGCGGCGGGCTGCTGCACCTGAGGGCTTCCAAAACCATAGAAAGCGGTTACTGGTGGCTGGCAAGCGCGCCGGAGGAAGTGTTACCGCTGGCCGACCGGGTGGAGATGGAGATAGTGCGCTTTCTGCTGGAAAACCCTGATTGCTCCGCTGAAGCCGTGGATACCGCCCTGTGTGCTGCCTTTCCCGGGCCGCTGACGCCAGAAACCGCTCTGGTACACGTGTGCCTGGAATCCTATGCGGAACAATCATCCCAAGGATGGCGCGTTCGCCCGCAGGATCAGCCCGGGGCGCGGCGTCAGGAGCTGGGCGAAATGGCCACGCTGGTCGCCAGGCTGGGCCAGCGCCTCGGCTTTGAGGTGCAACAAGTCTCCAGCAAACCGCCGGTCTTTGATTGGGTTGGCCGCGCGCAACGCTGGCAGGTGCACATCAGCGCCTCGGCAGTTTTGGGGAAATACATTCGTCCTGATCAGCCGCCGCCAGGCAAGGGGTTGCTGGTGCTACCTGGCGGGCGCGCCAACCTAGTGGCCTACAAGCTGCGCCACAACCCCGTCTTTGAAGATGCGGTAAAAGCCAACTGGGTGATGGTCAAATATCGGCATCTGCGCGAGCTGAGCGAACACCCCCTGCTGACGGTGGAAAACCTGGAAGAACAGCTCAGCCTCGACCCATTGACCTATGTGGAGCCGCAATTGCGGCTGTTGTGACCCAACGCCGCCTGCCGCCCGGCCTTCATCAGGGGTGAAACTGAAAAACCGGCCAGCTTTCCGGCCCCACCTGTGCCTCATAATGGTAATGCGCACAAATATAGCGGAACACCTCCTCCGTGTCCGGGAAAGCCGCGCTGGCGTCTACATCACAGGCTCCTTCGATGCGGGGGAAATCAGCGTCCAGCGTATCCACAATCCATCGCGGTGATGAGTCCTCCAGCGCGGTCATGAATTTCTCCACGTGCCCCTGCCCGGCGGCGTTGGTGGCTATCAGAGGGTACAGATAAGCGTACGGCGTCGGCGAGCGGCGGCGCGCCAGGTAATAGATCGCCGGTTCAGCGCCCCAGATCAACACCGCGCCGTCATCCGCCCCGCTGATTTCCTGCAGCCACGCCGTCATAACAAGGGTTTGCGCGTCGGCGCGGCGGACGTATAGATCGTCCAGAGGGACCAGCGGAAAGATCACAACCCCCAACGCCAGCCACAGCGCCCAGGCACCCATCACCCCAACCCGCCAACCCCGCCAGCGGGCGCGCAGAAAGCGGGTTAACTCGTGGAAAAGAAAGGCGAAAAGGAACATCCCTGGCACAACCAACTGGATGAAGTAGTGCAGATAAAGCCGCCCAGAAAGCGTGGCCATGTAAAATTCAACCGGGAACCAGATGACCAGCAGCAAAGCCAGATCCGCCTGCTCCGGTTGCCAGGATTGGCGCGGCGCGCCCCCACGCTCCGCTGACCTGCGCAGCATCCCGCTCAGGGATAACCACGCCACCAGCAGCAACACGCCGCCCGCAGCGAGAACGAGTTTTTGCCCCAGCCCGATCCCCGGCACCGCCCCCGGCCGCTGCTCCATCCACGCCACAAAAGCAGCCAGCCCCACAGCCACCCCCAGCAGCAACCACCCCACGCGCCGCTCGGCGACGAAGCGCTGCACAGCATGCGCCTGATGGCGGAAGAGGCACGCCGCGGCCAGCAACCACGCCAACCCCATGACGATCCATAAAGGAGAGCGCGCCATGAAAATGAGGCCCCTGCGCAGGGCGTTCACCCGCCCCAGCAACCCCAGCCGCGTATAGCCGAAGTTGTACCCAAACGCCGCCTGCCAGAACGCTTCAATATCTGAGAACCAGAGGATGTAAACGCCAACCAGCGCGGCGACCAACGCAAACCCCGCTGCGATCCTCACCCCATCGACGACCTCGCCTTGTCGCTCAATGAGTAGCTTCCAGATATAGAAAAGGACGATAGCCACGCCAACAGCGATCAGATTCTGCCGAAAGAAGAAGAGCGTCCCCAGCGAAACGCCGCAGGCCAGCGCATCGCTGCTCCGCCGCCCCTGCCGATAGCGTGCAAAGAAATACACACTGGCAACCTGAAAGACAATCGCGAATTCCTCGGTATAGTTTCCACCCTGCAAGATCTGCACCAGCAACCCCAGCGAGGCCACCACGCTGAGGGCGGCGGCCCGCTCCCCATAGAACGCGCTGAGGAAAACGTACGCCAGCCACACCGCCGCGCCTGAGGCCAGAACTTCCAGGAACCACACCCCCCAGGCCAACCCATGTCCGAGGGCAAGCCCCAACGCGTTGATGAGGTGAATCAGCGGCGGCTTGTGATCCCACACATCCACGTACAGGCGGTCCCCCTGGAGCAAACGCGCACCTGCGTAGAGGTAGAAACCCGAGTCGCGCGCCGGGGTCTGCTGAAGCTGCGGCGAAACAGACCACAAGACCACCACGAGTAACAATACCAGACCCAGACCGTGGTAGCGGGTAATGGCTTTCATGGTTATTCCCCCGGGAAGTATCCTCCCCAACTCAGATACTTTGAACGAAAGTTTCCCAACCGTTGTTCAAAATGAAACGCGCCCCGTATACGGCGCCACGCGCCTCCCCAGGAGGCGTAGATTTATTGTACCCCAAGAACAACACAGCCGCGGGGCTTTTCTTTCCTCCGCGGCTCTGTTCGATTGTGACCCTGCGCCTTCGCGTTCAAAGACCGCCGCGGGGCGGCGATACGCTATGGCACGGGTGTTGGTGTGGGTGTTTCCGTGGGAGACACGATGGGCGTGTCCGTCGGCACCGGCGATGGGGTGTTGGTTGGCAGCGGCGTATCGCTCGGCAACGGAGTCCAGGTGGGAGACGGCGTGATTGAAGGCGTCAGCGAGGGGGTGAACGTCGCCGTCGGGGTGAAGGTCAACGTCGGCGTGGGCGTCTCCGTGGGCGTGGGGGTCAGCGTGGGCGTCTCTGTGGGCGTGGGAGTCGGCGTGGGGACCTGCAAATCCACTACCACCGTGGTTTGGGCATAGGTATCCTCGGTGCTGAACACGCTCAGGCGTAGGGTGATCTTGCCAGCCTTGATCTCGCTGATATCCCACTCGTAAATCTCATCCGGCGGGTTGACCGGCAGATCACGCTCGCGCAGGGTGTCCCAATCCACCGGGTCGTCGCCGCGGCCCCATTCCAGAAGGTAAGATTTGAAATTGGCCGTGGCGTCCGCCCGCCCATAAATCGAAAGCGGGCTGGAGGTGATCACGTCCCCATTGCGCGGCGCGGTGATCTCCAGGATCGGCCGCGTATCGCTTGCGGAGCAGGCATTCTGCGGGGTGAAGAAGAACGGCTCCTCAAAGCCCATCTGACGCGCCCACTGGCGACCCTGATCGGTCTCTTTGATCCATTTGATCGCCCAGGGGTCAGTAACGTTGAGGCCCAGTTTGGTCTCGGTAAAATCGGCGCAGACAGGCGAGGCCAGCAACCCCGTCCAGGTATCAATGTTGGCCTTCTGCCACAAGTCAAGCCCTTTGGGCAGGGGCAACTGGTCGGAGGCAAAGTATTCGCTGCGCTGGCTGGGGCACCACTGGGAAGGTTCTGTGCCTGAGACGGCGCAAATCACCTTCTCCACAATCCCCGCAGGGGGAATGAAGGGCGTAGGGTTGCCGCCGGTGATCGCCTGCACGGCAGTTTGCATAAAGGAGTTCCAGATCGGCGCCGCGCCGGTCAGGCCGCTGGTGCCTTCCATCGGCGTATAATCGGCGTTGCCCACCCACACGCCAACGACCACATCGGGGGTGTAACCAATCGTCCAGTTATCGCGAAAATCGTTGGTTGTGCCGGTTTTGACCGCCACCTGGAAGGGTAAATTGAGCAGCGAGTTGGCCCCAAACGCCGGGGTACGCGCCTGATTATCCGAGAGAATCGAGGAAATCAGGAAGGCGTGTTCGGGGCGCAGCACCTGCTCGCCTTGTGGCTGTTCATATCGAAAGACCACGTTGCCGCGGTAATCTTCGATGCGCGTGATGGCCACCAGCGGGATGCGGCGGCCACCGTTGGCGAACACGGCATACGCACCGCTGAGTTCCAGTAGAGTAACATCTCCACCGCCCAGGGTGAGCGAGAGGCCGTAATCGGGGCGCGTCAGTGTGGTGATCCCTAACCGCTGGGCCATCGAGACCAGGCCGTCCGCTTCGGGAGTGTTAGGATCATCGTACACCCCGACGAACTGCAAAGTCTTCACCGCCGGGATGTTGTATGAGCTCGCCAGCGCGGTGCGCGCCGTCACCGGGCCGTGGTAGCGCCCATCATAATTGACGGGCACATAAGGCGGGCGCGGGTCGTTGGGATCGCCCGAGGGCGGGAACTCGGAACGCACGTCCCAGATCAGCGTGGCTGGCGTCCAGCCCTTTTCAAAGGCGGCCACATAGGTGAGCGGCTTGATCGAGGAGCCAGGTTGCCGCGGGGCAACAGCCATGTTGACCTGACCATCAATATCGGCGTTGTCGAAGTCCGCTGATCCCACCATGGCGAGGATCTCACCGGTGCTGGGGCGGATAGCGACCAGCGCCCCGTTGGTGACGTGCTTATCGGCCAGCGCGGCGACCTGCTCGCGTACCACCTGCTGGGCGATATCCTGCAGGCCTGGGTCGAGGGTAGTATACACGGTGAAGCCAGAGCGGTAGATCGTCTGAGGGTCAAACTGCGCTTCGAGCAAGGAGCGCACATAGTTCACCCAATGCGGGTAGCGCATCTGCACTGCCGGCGGCTTAAACTCATAGTTCTCCAGCTCGCGGGCCGCGGCGGCGGCCTCCCCTGCCTCGATGCACAAAGGCTGCGGGTTATTGCTCACCCGGATGCAGCCCTGCTCCAGACTGGTCTGATACATCAACAGCAAAACCGTCTGCTGACGCTCGAGGGTGACCTCGCGGTTAGTATACACATCGTAGACCGAGGGCAACTGCGGCAAACCGGCCAGGAAGGCCGCCTGCGCCAGGTTCAGGTTGCGCGCCGAAACGCCGAAGTACGTCTGCGCGGCAGCTTCCACCCCGTAAGCCAGATTGCCGTAGTAGTTCTCGTTGAGGTAAATCTCCAGAATCTCATCTTTTGTGTAGCGGCGGGTGATTTCGGCAGCCAGAATTGCCTCGCGCAGCTTGCGCAGGTAGCTGCGCTGGGCGCGTTCCTCCGGCGAGAGGAACATGGTGCGCGTCAACTGCTGCGTGATGGTGGACGCCCCGGAGATAGTCTCGCGGCTGGTCAGGTTCTGCCAGAAGGCGCGCACAATCGCCATCGGGTCGAATCCAGGATGGCTGTAGAAATCCTTATCCTCGGTAGCCAGGGTGGCGGCAACCAGATAGGGGGAGATCTCCTCCAGGGGGACATACGTGCGCCGCCCGGCAGTGGGGTCGAGGATCTCATAAAGCAGGTTGCCGTTGCGGTCGAGGATGCGCGTGGTTTCAAACTGCGAGACGCGCGAGCGCAGGTCGCTGGGGTCGGGCAGGTCTTTGGCGATCTGCCAGTAATAATAAAAGCCCGCCGTCGCCAGGATGATCCCCACTACCACAGCGATGAACATCCCCAACAGCGTCATGCGCAGAAAACACCCCAGGGCGTTCTTAAAAGTCTCATCGCCGGGGGGCGATATGCGACGGCGCGGGGGAGGCGGGGGTGGAGGCGGCGGGGATGACGGGCGCGTGGCGGGGATGTCTTCCACAGCGGCGGTGGAGACCTGGGTGGCATCGAGGTCAATTTCATCCACGCGGCGAGGCAACGGCATCCCCTGGGTATCGAGCGCTGGTAGGGCCGTCTGCGGGGTTGTGCCCAACCGCGGGGGCGGGATCATATCCCCTTCATCCACCAGCTTCCGCGTGGTGGGATACGCCGTATCGCTGAGATCGGACGTGGTCGCCTGCGGCTGCGTCTCCGCTGGTGGGGGTTCGCCTTCTTCGGGTTGCTCCTGTCCCCGAAGCAGATCCAGATAAGTCGAAGGGAAATCTTTCCGCTCCGGAGCGGCCTGGTCCTCAGGCGGAGAGGAAGCATCCGACGAGGGCGAAGCCTCGATTTCTTCTTCAACCTTCTCAGCCTCATCCAGCAAGCGGCGAAAGCGCTCGGTCGGGTCTTCCTGTTGATCTTCGGGGGAAAGCGATTTCTCTTCAGGCATATCGGCTCAGGGGATTCATCCAACCTTCAAGGGGAAATGACTCTTTTGACGGCGTTCAGGCCTCAGGGCGGCCGGCGATCAATACCTTCCAGACACCCTTCATCACCACCTCGCCGCGCTGGTTGACCACTTCCAACGACAACTCGACCGCGCCGCCCCCCAAGCGACGCAGCGCCTTGGTGGCAACCACCTCGGTCTCCACATGCACCGTATCCCCGATGAACACCGGCTTGGTGAACTTCCACTGGTCAATCTCCCGGAAGGCGATCACCGTGCCCTCAATCACCCCGCTCTGGGTGACCAGGCCAGAGGCGATCGAAGTAACGAGCAAACCGTGCGCGATGCGCTGCCCATAAGGGGTTGACTTGCTAAACTCAGCATCGGTGTGAATCTGGTTATAATCGCCGGAGAGTCCGGCAAAGGTGACGATATCACTCTCGGTGATGGTGCGCCCGGCGCTGATAAAACGCTGGCCGACTTCAAATTCTTCAAAGTACATCCCTCGGGGTTGATGGGTCTGGGTCATCGTCTTCTCCTTACTGGCTGCATGCCTCGCGGTGATGTCTTGCAGGCAATTCTAGCACAAATTCCCCTCCACCCCCTACCGCCCTCGTAAAAGGGTGCAAGTCCGAGTACAATAACCTGCATGCGAGAATGGAACTTGAGCGTGACGGATCCCGGCGCCTACACCCTGGCCGCGGACGCCCGGCGCGGCAGCCTCGATTACACCAACGATCACATCTGGGAACTCTCCCTGCGCGGGGGCGAACCCCCGGCCCTGGGGTTGCACACCACCTTTGGCCTGCGCGCCCGCGGCCTGCGGCTGTTCCCGCGCTTCGTCAGCGACGAGGGGGCCATCACCGATCCGGACGCATTCGACCAGCCCCCGCGAGTACACCGCTGTTTCCCCAACTACCTCAAACTGAGCTGCTGGCCACTCACCGGCATCCAGGTCATGCTGGAATACTGGGCTCCGGACTCGCAAACCGTCGCCGGGCGAGTGACGATCACCAACACCCGCCTTGCCGCCAGGAAACTCCGCTTTGAGTGGGTCGCCCTGCTCTCCGGCCTGGAGGGGAACACGCACATGCTCGCGCAGGAAATAGATGCTGTGCACATCCTGAGCGGCTCAACGGCGGGTCTCGCCCCGCTGCTCTTCATGACAGGGGGGCCGTACCCAAGCCCAGGACCGCACCCGGCGTTGGCGCTCGATCTTGATCTGCCCCCCGGCAGCGAACGCACCTGCACGTGGGTTCTCGCCACCGCGGCCACTTCCGATGAATCCTTCGCTCAGGCGCGCACCATCGCCGCCTTCCCCTGGGAAAAGCACATCGCCGCGCTGGAAGTGCTCAACGACGGCTTGCTGGAAATTGAAACCGGCGACCCCGACTGGGACGCCGCCTTCGCCCTGGCGCAAAAGACGGCTTACAGCCTCATCCTCCCCCCCACCGATCATCTACCGCAGCCCTCTTTCGTCAGCAGCCGCCATCCCGATCAAGGCTACTCCCTCGCCGGCGATGGCAGCGACTATTTGAGAGGCTGGCGCGGGCAATCCGCCCTGGAAGCCGATTTCCTGGCTGAGCTCCTGCTCCCGGCCAACCCGCAACTGGGGCGCGGTTTTTTAGAAAACTTCCTCGCCATCCAGGAAGCGGACGGGAGCATCGATAATCAACCCGGCCCTACCGGTCAGCGCGCCGGGATGCTGGCAACCCCGCTGCTTGCGCAACTCGCCTGGCGGCTCTTCCAGTTTACCGGCGACCGCGCCAACCTGGAATCCCAATACCCCAAACTGCGCGCCTTCCTGGATGCCTGGTTCGCCGCCGGGCAGGACCGTGATGGCGACGGCATCCCGGAGTGGACGAACCCTCAACAAACCGGCCTGGAAGACCACCCGCTCTACGCCGCCGGGCAGCCCGGCGCGCCCGGGGCCGAGATCACCTTCAGCGAAAACCCCGGCCTGTGCGCGCTACTGTTTGCCGAAATCCAGGCGTTGCAGCGCATCCGGCAGACGCTCGACCTGGAAGAGGACGCCGAACTGGCTGCGCGCGCCGAAAAGCTGCGCCAGGCCGTCGAAGCCGCCTGGGATGAAGAGAGCGCCTGCTATCACGCCTGGGACCGTGAGACTCACAACAGCCCTGCGGGCGAACGCCTCGGCGAGCAGACCGGTCCCGGCGAATTGATCCTCGAACGCGCCTTCTCCACCCCCGTGCGGGTGCTCATCTGTCTCGAAGGCGCGGAAACCTCGCCGCGGGCGGCGGAGATCTATCTTCACGGGGTCGGCCCCGGCGGTCAACGCCGCGTCGAACACTTCACCGCCCAGGGGATACACTGGACCACACCACACCTGTGCTTCACCAGCCAGCGGGTCTACCAGGAAATTGACCGCCTGGACATTCGCGGCCTGGGTGCTGCCGACATCACCCGCGTCGAGATGATGGATTTCGCCACATCGGACATCACCTGCCTGCTGCCTTTGCTGGCCGGGATTCCAGATGGTGAGCGCGCCGCGCAGCTGGTTCAGCGCACATTGCTGGATGAGACGCGCTTCTGGCAACCCTACGGCGTTCCCCTGAGCGTACGCGGCCCCGCGGCCCAGCTTCACCCGGCCCACGAACACACCTCTGCCCTGTGGTGTAACCTGATCGGCCGCGGGTTGCTGGCCTATGGTTATCGCCAGGAGGCCGCGCATTTGCTCAACCGGCTGATGCAAGTCATCGTAACCCAATTGAAGAATCAAAAAGCCTTCTCGCAACGATACCACGTCCGCGAGGGGCACGGGGCGGGCGCCCGCCACGCGCTGACCGGCCTCGCGCCGCTCGGCCTGTTTCTGGAGACTCTGGGTGTGCGCATCCTTTCCCCCACCCGCGTGCGGCTGGAGGGAGAAAACCCCTTCCCCTGGCCGGTAACGCTGCGCTACCGCGGATTGACCATCCAGCGCGAGGCCAAAAAGACGCGCATCACCTTCCCCGGCGGGCAAACCGCCACGGTGAAAAGCCCCGAAGCCCATCTGATTGAGCTGGAGAAACAAAACGCATGAACCTTCGGATCCGTACCCTGATGCAGGTCAGCCTGATCGTCGTCATCCTGGCCTTCATTCTGGTTGGGCTGGCAGGATACTTTGCCCCAACCGCCAGCGCCGCACCAGGCAGAATCGGACTGGCGAAGACCATACTCCCCCAACCGGCGGGGCAGGAAGAAACCAACATCACGTTTGTCATCACGATCGCCATCGGCCTGCTGCTGATCGCCTCCCTGGTGGGCATCGTCGCCCGCCGGCTGCGATTGCCTTACACCGTCGGTCTGGTGCTGATCGGGCTGGCGCTCTCGCTGCGCGGTCAGGAGCAAATCGAAATCTCCCCGGAGATCTTCCTTGGGCTGCTTGTGCCGCCGTTGATTTTTGAAGCCGCCTTCCACATCAAAGCGCGCGACCTGTTTAACGACCTGACCCCGATCCTCGCCCTGGCTATCCCCGGCGTGCTGGTCACCACCATGCTGGTGGGCGGCGTGGTCGCCCTGGGGACCGGCTTCCCGCTGGCAATCGCGCTGGTGTTCGGGGCACTGGTCGCCGCCACCGACCCGGTGGCCGTGGTGGCGTTGTTCCGCAAGCTGGGCGTCCCCAAACGCCTCCAGGTGCTGCTGGAGGGCGAATCCCTGTTCAACGACGGCACGGCGATTGTGGTCTTCAACCTGATGGTGACCATCGCCATCAGCAGCGCCTTTGATCCGCTGGCAAGCGTGTTAGATTTCCTGACCGTCGCCGGCGGCGGGCTGGTCGTCGGGCTGGTGCTGGGAGCGTTGATCTCGCGCATGATTAGCTTCATTGAGGACCCGCTGATTGAAACCACGCTGACCACTGTGCTGGCGTTTGGCGCTTATATTGTGGCCGAGCACTTCCACGTCAGCGGCGTGCTGGCGGTCGTCGCCGCCGGCCTGATCAGCGGAAACATCGGGCCGCGCGGCATGTCGCCATCCACGCGCATCCTGGTATTCAACTTTTGGGAATACGCTGCTTTCCTGGCGAACTCGGTGGTCTTCCTGCTCATCGGTTTACAAATTGACCTCCAACTACTGCTGGGTGACTGGCAGGTGATCATTTGGGCGATCGCGGCGGTGCTGGTCGCCCGCGCGGTGAGCGTGTACGGCCTCTCGTGGATCGGGCGCGGCATTCCGGTGCGCTTCAAACACGTGCTGTACTGGGGCGGCCTGCGCGGCGCTATCTCCCTGGCGCTGGCGCTCAGCCTCCCGACCGCGCTCGGCCCGGCCCGCGAGGAGATTCAGGCGATGGCCTTCGGCGTCGTCCTGTTCACCCTGTTGGTGCAGGGCCTGACGATGAAACCGCTGATCGCCAAGTTGAAGCTCAACGAACGCAGCGAAGTGCAGGAGGAATACGAGCGCCGTCATGCGCGGGCGGTGATGGCCCGCGCCGCCTATCAACGCCTGGAGAGCATGTATAACGACGGCCTGCTCACCAAACACCTCTGGGAGCGCCTCTCTAAACCCATGGCGCGGCACGCCGAAGCGCTTGCCCAGGCCGCCGAGGAGACGCTGCACGCCGAGCCTACGCTGGAGGTCAAAGAGCTGGAAGCCGCCTTCCGCGACGTTCTGCTCACCCAGCGCAGCGCGCTGACAGCCCTGCTGCGCGACGGTATCATCTCTGAAGAGACGTACGCCCAACTGGTCGGCGAGGTGGATACCGCGCTGGTGGAGCCGCGCGGCAACCTGATGGAAGTCCTGCGCCTGGGCACGGGGGACGAAATCCACAGATTGATGGCGGTAATCGTGCAGGAAGAGGACGTGGAAAACGTGATCGCCGCCCTCGGCCGCCTGGGCGTCCCCGTCACTCGCCTCTCCAGCATCGGCGGTTTCCTGCAACGGCGCAATGTCACCCTGCTGGTAGGCGTGCCCGCCCGGCGAGAGAAGGAGATCATCAACACCATCGCCCGGGTCAGCCACACCCGCGTGGAGATGTCCCAACAAGACGCCGCCCCCATCACCATCGGCGGCGCGGCGATTTTTGCCTTTGACGTGGAACGCTACGAGGTGCTCTGATGAAGATGATTATCGCCATCCTGCAGGATGCTCACAGCGACGCGGTTGCTCAGGCGCTGCTGGCTAACGATTTTCGCGTCACCCGCCTGGCATCCACCGGCGGGTTGCTGCGCGGCGGGCGCACCACGCTAATGATTGGCGTGGATGATGAAAAAGTGGAACCCGGCCTGGAAATCATCCGGTCTGAGGTGCCCCCGGCTTCAGCGGGGGGTCCCCCACAGGCGACGATCTACGTGCTCAACGTGCGCGACTTCGCCCGCGTGTGATTGGGAGGGAGACAACCATGAAGATGATCCTCACCATCATCAATGATGAAGACAGCCAATCGGTGTTCGACGCGCTGCACGAAGCGGGGTTCCCCGTCACGTTGATCGACTCAACCGGCGGTTTCTTTCGCCTGGGCAACAGCACGCTGATGATCGGCGCGGATGATGAGCGCGTGGATGAGGCCATTGAGATCCTCAACGAGCACTGCCTGCCCAACATCGAGCCCGCGGCGCGGCGGGCGACGATTTTTGTGCTCAACGTGGAACATTTTGAACAGATTTAGTCCCCCTATTCGTGGAACTCTTCCACCTGATAGATTTCCACGTACAGGGGTTCGCGCTGCCACAAATCCGGCGGCGCGCCCATTTTAAGACACAGTTGATTGAGAAAATCTTCCGGCCGGGGGAGTTTCTCCCACACCTGCGGCAGAAAGGTCGCCCGGCGCATCCCGGAACGCAGCACCACACCGTCCACGCCAGGGTGCAGTTGTTCGAGCAATTGCTCAGGAGTCTGGTACGCCAGAGGCCGCGGCGGCGTGAGCCGCGAGATTTCAATTTGAACCTCGGGCAGTTCCGCCTCGCTCACCGGAGGGAAACGATAGTCCTCCAGGGCGGCCGCGATGGCATGCTGACGCACGTCCTCCGCCAGCGGGCGATAAGCCGCCAGCGTTCCGATGCAGCCGCGCAGCTGGCCGCCCTTCGTCAGGGTGACGAAGGAAGCCCCCGGGGCGCGCAGGGTATCGGTCAACGCCTCGGGGACAAGCGGCGGCAAGGGTTGGCCGCGCACCCCCAATTCCAGCGCCTGACGCGCCAGTTCCAGCAATATCTCGCGCTCACGTGGGGTCAATTCATCCATTGAAGCCTCCCGGTCAATCGGGCAGGTATAAATATTGTACCCAATAACCTTGCCATCTGAAGCAGATTTCGGTAGGATGAAAGTCATCAGCTTATGAATAAAACTTCCCGCTCCCCCAAAAGGCGTCGCTCATCTGAAATCGGACGCTCGCTGGCGACCGTAATCGCCGCGGCCATGCTCACCGCCACGGTCTTTACCGCCGCCCGGCCGGTGCAGCTATTCAGCGGCAATATCTCCACCTGGCTGGCCGAGGCGCTCAACCCGCCGACGGCACCACAAGAGACCGCCTGGCTGACCCCAACGCCGCGCCCCAAACCACACATTGGCATCGTCGTCGGTCATTGGGGGGATAACAACGACCCTGGCGCGGTCTGCCCCGATGGGCTGACCGAACTCAGCCTGAACCAGGAAGTGGCCGCCCGCGTGCAGCAAAAACTGGTCGAAACCGGCTTTGACGTTGACCTGCTCAAAGAGTTCGACGAGCGTCTGAACGGCTACCGCGGCTTGGTGCTGCTCTCCATCCACGCCGATACCTGCCAGTTCATCAACAACGAGGCCACCGGTTTCAAGCTGGCCGCCTCGCAGGCCAACCCGCGCACGAACCGCACCGCCCGCCTGGTTGCCTGCCTGCGCAACCGTTACGCTCAGGCCACGGGCTTACGCGAACATCCCGGTGTCAGCGACGATATGACCTATTACCACACCTTCTCGGAGACCGACCCGGACACGCCAACGGTCATCATCGAGATCGGGCACATGAACCTCGACCGCCAGGTGCTGACGCAAAACCAGGCTGAAATCGCCGATGGCATCGTGGCAGGCATCCTGTGCTATATTTACAATGAGGATATTCAGACCGCGCCATGAGACCTGAGTGGCAAGAGTCTTTAAAACACGCCCAGCGGGCATTGCAGGCGAAAGACTTCCGCAACGCCCGCCGATGGGCGGAACGTGCCGCTGCCCTGGCACCCGACGAGGAGATGCCCTGGCTGGTCCTGGCAGCGCTGGCCTCGCCTCGCGCCTCGCTGGAATACCTCAAACGCGCACTGGAGATCAACCCCAACAGCCCCGAGGCGCGCGCCGGTATGCGCTGGGCGATCCGTCGCTGGCGGCAGGCGCAGCCGACGCCCATTCGGCGGCGTCCACGCCCGGTTGCCCCGCCAAAAGTCTCTCCCCAGGCGCTCGCCCGGCGGCGCGGCGCGACCTTCCCCTGGGCGATGTCCCTGGTGTTCCTGGCGCTGTTGGCGTTTTTCTGGTTCAGCACGCCGGATTTTTCGCTGGCGAGCGAACGCTCCGGCCCGCCCGCGCTGGCCCAGGCGCAGGTAGCGCAGGTAGAAAAAGCTACCCGCACCCCTACCCCCACCGCCACCTTCACGCCGACGCCCACGTTCACCCCCACGCCGACTCCCACCAATACACCCACGC
>CAZZFZ010000016.1:27771-31726 GCA_964653835.1 uncultured Anaerolineales bacterium | reverse complement strand
CTTGGCGGTGAAATATTTACTCTTCGTTCTAATTTCCCGGACTCAGTTTTTTAGAAAACAGAGGTTCTCTCCTGACGATGAATATTGCACTCTCCTTTGCACCTATCCTGGTTATTTTATTGCTCATGGTGGGTTACCGCTGGGGGGCTTCCCGCGCCGGTTCGGCGGGGTATCTCACCGCGCTGGTGATCGCCGTGTTGCGCTTTGGCGCCGGAGCGCCCTTGCTCGCCGTGGCGCACGTCAAGGCGCTGTTGCTTACCTTTGATGTTTTGTTCGTCATCTGGACGGCGTTTTTGCTCTTCCGCGTGGCCGATGAAGCCGGCGCGATCAAAGTCATTGGTCAGGCGTTGCCGCATCTGACCGCCGATAAGGGGATGCTGGCGTTGATGATCGGCTGGGCGTTTGCCTCCTTCCTGCAGGGCGTGGGCGGCTTTGGTGTGCCCGTGGCGGTGATCGCCCCGCTGATGGGCGGGCTGGGCTTCCCGCCGCTCTCGGCGGTGGTGATCCCCTCGCTGGGGCATTCCTGGTCGGTGACGTTTGGGTCGTTGGGTTCCTCGTTCAACGCCATGATGGCCGCCACTGGCCTGGACTGGCCGCTGTTGGCACCGTATTCGGCCCTCTTTTTAGGGATTTCTGGCCTGGCGGTGGGGTTGATGGTGGCGCATGCCGCCGGAGGGTGGGAGGCAGTGCGACGCCTCGTGGTGCCGGTGCTGCTCCTCGCGCTGGCGATGGGGGGTGTTCACTATATTGCTGCCAACATCGGCCTGTGGAATATCGCCTCTTTCCTGGGGGGATTGGCCGGGCTGCTGGTTTCGTATCCCCTGGCGCGGCGCTACCGCGGGCAGGTGGATGAGGGGAAACCCCTGGACGGCCGCGCCTTGGGGATTGCGATTTCCGGCTATGGGGTGCTGGTGCTGTTCACCCTGGGGATTCAACTGATCCCCGCGGTGCGTGCCGCTTTGGGGGGAGTGCGCATTCATCTGGAATTCCCGGAAGTGCAGACCTCCCTGGGGTATCTCACCCCCGCGGGGAGCGGGCGTGACATCCCCGTTTTTCGGCACGCCGGGGCGATTCTGCTTTACGCTTCCCTTGTGGCTTATCTGATTTATAAGAAAGCGGGCTGGTATTCAGCGGGCGCGCCGCGGCGCATCCTCAGCGGCACGGTTCGGCGGGTGATGTCCTCCAGTGTGGGCATCGCCTCGATGGTGGCGATGGCGGTGGTGATGCAGCATGCCGGGATGACCGAAACGCTGGCGCGTGGCCTCGCCGAAGGGGTGGGCGCGGCCTTCCCGTTGATCGCTCCCTGGATTGGGGCGCTGGGCGCGTTTATGACCGGCAGCAACACCAATTCCAACGTGGTTTTCTCGGTGCTACAAATGCGCACCGCGGAGCTGCTGGGCTACAGCGTGGCATTGATTCTGGCGGCGCAGAACGCCGGGGGTGCGCTCGGCTCGGTTGTCGCCCCCACTAAAATCGTAGTCGGAGCCAGCACCGGGGGCATGGCCGGGCGCGAGGGTGAGGTGCTGCGCCAGATGCTGCTCTATACCGGGCTGCTGGTGCTGCTGGTCAGCGTGATGGCGGGCATCGGTGTGTGGCTTTCTCTGTGATGTAAAAACCCTCCCGCAGGTTCAAAACCTGCGGGAGGGTCTACTGTTGGGGGAAGTTTACGCCGCGATCGGCATGGCTTCCAGTTGAGCGATCATCTCGGCGATCACATCAAAACCGCCCTGCCAGAACTCCGCTTTGGTGATATCCAGCCCGGCCTGGGCGCAGATCTCGCCCGGCGAGGCGGAGCCGCCTGCCATAAGCACTTCCAGGTAGCGCGGTTTGAATGACTCGCCCTCGGCCTTATATTGCTTGTAGAGTGAGAGCACCAGCAATTGCCCAAAGCTATAGGCGTAAACGTAGAACGGGACGTGGAAGAAGTGGGGGATGGAAACCCATTCCCATTTGAATTCCTCGCTTAGTTCAACCGCGTCGCCGAACTGGGATTGTAGATTCTCGAAGTATAGCCCCGCCAGTTGATCCACCGTCGCCCCCTCGGCGACTTTATCGTGCGCGGCGATCTCGAACATGGCAAAGAAGGCCTGGCGCATGATGGTGGCGTAGGCGTCATCCACCTGGCGGAAGATGATATCGCGGCGCACATCCGGGTCGGTCTCGGTCTCCAGCAGGCGATCCACCAGCAGCATCTCGCCGAAGGTCGAGGCGTTCTCGGCCATGGGCAGGGCTGCGTGGAAGGTGAATACGTTGTGATCGAAGGCCAGCATGGCGTGAACGGCGTGGCCGAGTTCGTGCGCCAGGGTGGCGACATCGTTGGCTTTGCCCTGGTAGTTGACCTTGACATATGGAGTGATCCCCGGAATCACCGAAGCGCAGAAAGCGCCATCTTGCTTGCCTTTGCGCACTTCGCTGTCAACGTGGTTTTCAGCGAAGACCCTTTGCGCCAGCTCGGCGATCTCCGGCGTAAAGTCGCGGAACGCCTCCAGCGTCAGGTTGACGGCGGTGTCGAAATCATAGGTTTTTGTGGCCTTGGCCACCGGCGCGTAGACGTCGTAGCGGCGCAGTTTCTCCACGCCCAGCCATTTGGCCTTGAGTTTGAAGTAGCGCTGGAACAGCCCGACGTTGGCCTTGCATACTTCCAGCAACGTGTCCACCACCTCGTCGGGGAGGTCGTTGACCAGGTTGCGGGCGGAAATGGGAGAAGGGAATTTGCGCATTTCCACGTTTTCGGCGCGCCAGTCGCGAATCAGCGTTTGATACATCTGCCCCAGGATCGGGGCGTCCTCACCGTAAACGCGGTAAAGCTCCTGGTAAGCGGCGGCGCGCAGGTCGGGGTCTGCGCCCTGAATCAGTGGGGCCAGCTGGCCGCGGGTGAACTCTTTGACCTCGCCATCTACCTCAACTTTGAAGATGTAGCGGTTGGTGATGGAGTCGTAAAGCGTGACCAGCGCCTGGGAGCCGGTGACATCCTTGATGTTGATGATTTTTTCCTCTGGCTCGCTGAGGGTGTGCGGCTTGAAGTGGCGCATCTCTTCCAGCCAGTAGCGGTAATCGCCAGTGTTCTCCATCAGACGCCGGGCGTTCTCCTCGTCCAGCTCTTTCCACCACAAGGAGAAGAACAGGGTGCGGTTTTGCATCTGCGCCATGAATTGCTGCACGCGTGCCATCAGCGCCTGGGCTTCCTGGCTTTGGGTATCGGCGGCGAACCACAGGCCGGGGTAGGTGCCCAGCTTGTATGTCAGCGTGGTGATCGCTTCCAGGTCTTTGACGATCGCCATGAAATCATCGAAGGCGATCTCCGGAGTCAGCCTGGGGCGGTGGGCCTCAAAAGCGGCGACTTTGCTTTCGATGTCCTTGAAGGTGGCCTCAATTTCAGGCCCATCGGGTGAGGGGAACAGGTCGTCCAGAGTCCAGGAGGAAAGCTCATAAGGGCACATTAAGTCATTTCCTTTTGGGAATAAAGTTAGATGTTGAAGCGCACGTGCAAAACGTCGCCGTCTTGCACGGGGTAGGTTTTGCCTTCCAGGCGGAGAGCGCCTTTGTTGCGCGCCTCGGCCATGCTGCCCAGTTCGAGCAGTGTGTCACAGGGAACGACCTCGGCGCGGATAAATCCTTTTTGCAAGTCGCTGTGGATCACGCCCGCGGCCTCAGGGGCCAGCGCGCCTTGCCGCACCGTCCAGGCGCGCACCTCGTCTTCACCCACGGTGAAGAAGGAGAGCAGTTGCAGCAGGTCGTAGGAGCGGCGGATCATGCGGTTGAGGCTTGGCTCGGCGATGCCGTATTCTTCCATGAAGATCGCCGCGTCTTCGGGCGGAAGCTGGGCGATTTCCATTTCAAGCTGGCCATGCAGGGCGATGACGTCGGCCTGAGGAGGCAGCTCCACCTGGGGAGGGGATTGCCCCTCGCTGAGGTTGAGCACGATGAGCAGCGGTTTGAGGGAGAGGAAGCCAAA
>CAZZFZ010000016.1:0-27671 GCA_964653835.1 uncultured Anaerolineales bacterium | reverse complement strand
CTGCCGGAGCCTTCCAGGCCGGCGATGTCGGCGTAGGTGACTTTGGCGTAGGTGGTTTTCTTGGGGTTGTAGAGCCTGGCGAGGGCGTCCACGCGCGGGTCGGGGACGTCCACAACGGCGGTATGGACTTCAAAGCGCCCCCCGCTCATGGCGACGGGGACATCCCCGCCGGTCAGCGCGTTGAAGATGGTGGTCTTTCCTGCCTGAGGCAGGCCGATGATTCCGAGTTTCATGTTGGTTCTGCATTTCCAGTAAAGCGTGGTTTTTGTTGTTTCTGACGAGGGGAGATTGTACCGCGGTTTGCATCGCTGTGCTTTACGTTTTCACCCATCCGCATTAGAATTGGCGCCATGATGAATGACCAACAATCGGAAACACAACCAACGCAAATCACAGCCCCTGTCTCTGCCCCCGCGCCGCGTCGCGGTGGGCGAGGAAAAACGATCGGCCTGGTGGTACTGGGCCTGATTTTTGTAGTGGTGCTGGGTGTGCTGTTGGGATATCGCAACGGCATTCAACGGCGCAAGGCGCTGGAAACCAGCCAGATCATCACCAAAGCAGCGGAGCAATTTGAGCTTGGCCTGGTGGATATGCAGCAAGGCCGCTATGAGATCGCCCGTCAGCGTTTTGAGTACGTGATCTCGATCGATCCGGCCTACCCCGGTGTGACGGATAAACTGGCCGAGGTTTTGCTGGTGCTTAACGCCACCGCCACGCCAACCGCCGCGCCGCAAGTCACCCCGACGGCGGCGCCTGCGACTGCAGATGCCCCGGTTGTGGACGCTGCTGCCATCGATGCCTTGTTTACTCAGGCAGAAGATTATCTGGCCGCGAAGGAGTGGACTCAGGCGATTGAGACCCTGGAGCAGATCCGCAAGCAGGATGCCACCTACCGGGCGGTGGAGATTGACGGCATGATCTACCTGGCACTGCGGCAGCGCGGTGTACAGAAGATCACGCGCGGCGAGCTGGAAGGCGGTATCTATGACTTAACGCTGGCGGAAAAGTTCGGTGTGCTGGATACCGAGGCGGATAGCTGGCGCACCTGGGCGCGGCTGTACATCACCGGTGCGAGTTACTGGGATGTGGACTGGCCGCGGGCGATCGAGGCCTTCCGTCAGGTAGCGCAGATGACGCCTAACCTGAGCGATAGTTCTGGTTGGACGGCGGCCAAACGTTATGTGGATGCCATTGTGGGGTATGGGGATTATCTGGTCGCCAATGGCCGCGCCTGCGATGCTGATGAGGTCTATAACGAAGCCTATCAGTACACCGGCAACGAGATTTACTACGAGATGATCCTCAACGCCCAGGAGTTGTGTAAGTAGATGACCCCGGTTTGGGCGCTCTCGCTGGCTTATTGGATGCACATGCTGGCCACCGTGACCTGGATCGGTGGCCTGGCTGTTTTCTCGCTGTTAATCATCCCCGCGGCGCGGCGCTCGTTGGATTCATCGGCCTATGCGGCGCTGGTTGAGCGCTTTCAGGCGCGTTTTGACGCTTTGGGGTGGTTCAGCGTGGTTGTGCTGCTGGGGAGCGGGATGCTGCAAATGAGCGCCAACCCGAACTACGAGGGCTTTCTGGCGGTCAACAATCCCTGGGCGGTAGCCATCCTCACCAAGCACATTTTGTTCGCCGCCATGGTGGGTGTCAGTGCCTGGATGACCTGGGGGGTGCTCCCGGCCTTACGGAGAGCGGCGTTGTTGCAGGCGCACAGCAAAGATGCCCCTGAGATGCCTGCGCTGCTTCGAAGGGGCGCGTTCCTGATGCGTTTGAATCTGGCTTTGGGGGTTGTGATCCTGGCGTTGACGGCGTTTGCCCGCGCGGCGTAGGGTGGACCGCGGTCTATTCCTCCCGCGGGCCGGTGTAAAACTTCCACGGCTCATCGGGGTAGTAGTGATACACGCTCCGTTCCGGGAACATCTCGATCACTGTGGTGTCCTTCTCCGCGCCGCGACTGTAGGCAAAGACAAAGGGGCTATCGAAGAAGGGGTTGCTCAGTTCCAGCAAAACATCATATTCTCGCCAGTTGTGCGGATGCACCAGGATCAGCGCCGGGGTGAGTGCCCGCGCTTCGGTGGTCAAAAAGGGCGCTAATTGCGTCCGGCTGACTCCAAACAGGTTGTGCATTCCGCCGATGCGCGCCGGGATGTAAAAAAGCGTGTTGGCAGCCACCAGCAGAGTCAGCAGCGCGGCGGCGGCTAGCGGACGCGCCTTGCGCCAACCCTGCCGCGGCCGGTAGCGTTCTCCCGGCTTGAGCGGCCAGCCCGCCAGCCAGGCGATGCCCGCGGCGGTCAACAGGCTCAGTGCGGGGAGCGCTTCGTAGTAGTAGCGCGGCCCGAACAGCCAGGCTCCCACCCAATAGGTGGCGTAAATCAGCACCAGTATAGGAAAGAGGGCGATCAGCAACCACAGGCGGCGTTCCCGGCGCACAGCCCACAGGCCGAACGGCAGGAATATCCAGGAAAGTTTTCCCCAGCCAAACAGGTCGCTCAACCCGGCGTTCAGGCTGTGACGAGTGTTCCACCAGGCCTGTTTCAGGGTGTGCCCCTGCTCCCTCACGCCGTGCCCCGGCCCAAAGCCCAGGCGGTCATATTCCCACCACAGGGTGTAGGGATTGCGGAGAGGGTCGCCGGTGACAGCGTATTGCCAGGCGAAGTGCAGGCTGCCCACCATCAGGGCGATGATGCCGACGGTCAGCACGCGGCGGCGGATGAGGCGCGGGCCGCGGCCCAGCAGGATCAGCCCGTGGATCCCAAAGGGGATTGCCACCCCCAGGGCGGTCAACGGGCGGCTGAGGGCCAGGATTCCCAGGGTGAGCCCTGCGCCCAGGGGCGGCAGCCAGCCTGGAAGGTGCGTTTGCTCATCGGTCATGTCCAGCCAGGCCAGCGTGAAGAACGTCGTCAACACCAGCCCCCAGGGGTGGGAGAGCACCACGCTGGAGTTCATCAGGAAGAACGGTGAGCTGAGGGTCAACCCGGCGGCCAGCAGACCGACGCCCTCGCCGAGGGTGCGCTTCCCCAGCAGGTAGATCAGCCAAACGCCCAGCCCGGCCAGCAGCGGGTTGACCCAGGCTTTTGCTCCTATATTGGTGCCCAGCGAAAGCACCACCGGCCAGCCCAGCGGGTACTTGCCGAAACGTTGGCCGTTATAATCCACCACAAAGGGAACCAGGAAGCTCTTGGGATTGGGGGGCGAGGGGGTGGTCAGTTCGCCGCGGGCGATGACCTGCGCCTGCCAGACGTAGGCGAACTCGTCTTCCAGGTGCGGCAGGCCCTCGAAGATGTGGTTCGCGATCCAGCCGTTGATTGCCACGGCGAGCGCGGCCAGGAAAAAGGCGAGCCAGTCAAAGCGTTTCATTGGTTAGATTGGTTGCATTGATTGTGTCGGTCAGGCCCCAATCTGTTTTAGCGCTTCCAAAGAATAATTGTGTAAACGTCCGTTGGTCGCCAGCACGCCGCGGTTGCGCGCCAGCGTCCGCCCGGTGGTGAAGTCGAGCGGTTTGCCGTCCAGGTCGGTGACGCGCCCCCCGGCCTCCTCGACGAGGATCGAACCGGCGGCTTGATCCCAGATTTTTTCACGATAATCGGGCTGTTTGGGGGAGAGCAACCGCAGGTAAATATCGCCCTGCCCGGCGGCCAGCAAACCGTATTTGGCTTGGCTATCCATGCGGACGGCTTTGGCCTGCACGCCCAGGGAAGCGGCGAAGATGTCCATCTGACTGATGTTGGTGTGCCCGGATTCAAAGGAACGCAATAGCCGCGCCTGGGTTGGATCGTTTTGTGATGAGACGCGCGTGGGGGTGAAGTTCTCCGGCGCGTCCAGCGGCGCGGCCCAGCAGCCCTGCCCGCGGGCGGCGGCGAAGAGCACGCCGTGACTTGATCGACCCAGAAAGTCTGCGCTCAGGTTGGGGCAGCCCAGCACGCCAATTTGCACCTGGCCTTCCTCGATCAACGCCAGGGCGACGGCGTATTGATCGCCGCGCAAAAAGCCTTTGGTGCCGTCAATCGGGTCGATGGTCCAGAAGCGCTCACCCGATTCGGCGGAGCCGCGATCAATCCAGCGGCAGACGGTTTCGGGTGTGGCCTCAGGGGCGAAGCGGCGCACGAAGTCGGTGATGCGCGCCAGGGTGTTAATCTGTTCCGCGGTCCGCAGGGCGCTGGAATCCTCCTCGCCGACCAGTAAATCCCGGGGAAAGGATCCTTCCAGCAGATGGCCGATCAGGGCCTGGGCGGCGAAATCGGCCACGGTGACCGGTGAGCGATCGTCTTTGGTGAGCGCTGGGGAGATCATTTCGGCCTGCACCTGTTTGACCAACGCGGAGGCCTGTTGCACGGCGTGGAGGGCGAAGTGGATTTCGGGGGTGGTGGTGAGCATAGGTACAGCCAGCCTTTGGGTAGGGTGGAGAATGGGGGAAGAGACGGCGGACGGCGGGCGGGGGACCGCGGTCTGTTGTCTGCCGTCCGTTGTCTATAACGAGTCGAGTGCAATGCGCGTGGATGTGTCTACCACGCCCGTCAGATCATACGTCATCGCGCCGGTGATGCGCACGGGAAGCATCGCGCCGATAGGTAGTTCCTCCTCGATGATGACCAGGCCGTCAATTTCCGGGGCATCGCGGTAGCTGCGGCCCAGCGAGAGGCCGTCGCCGTGCCCTTCGATGAGCACATCCAGCGTCTGGCCGATGAAGCGCTGGTTGCGCTCCAGGGAGATGGTTTGTTGCAGTTCCATCAACTGTTCCCAGCGGGCCTGTTTGACCTCCGCGGGAATGGGGTCCCCCAGCGGTTCGCTGGTCGTCCCCGGTTCAAAGGAGAACTGGAAAGCGCCCACGCGGTCGAAGCGGATTTCCTGGATAAAGTTCAGCAGCGTCTGGAATTCGTCATCGGTTTCGCCGGGGTAGCCGACGATGAAGGTCGTCCGCAGGGTCAGGTCGGGTATGACAGCGCGCATCTTCTCCAGTGTACGGTAGACCCAATCCATGTTGGCCGGGCGGCGCATGCGGCGTAGGGTATCGGGGTGGGCGTGCTGCAAGGGCATATCCAAGTAAGGGAGCACCTGCTCGTGGGTCGCCATAACCTCAATGAGTTCGTCGGTGACGTAGCCGGGGTAGGCGTAGAGCACCCGCAGCCAGGGCACCTCGGGGACGGCGGCGGTCAACTGGCGCAGCAGGGTTGCCAGGCCGTTTTTCATCCCCAGGTCGTGGCCGTAGTCGGTGGTGTCCTGGGCGATCAGGTTGATTTCGTAGACGCCCATTTCTTGCAGGGCGCGGGCGTCGGCGAGGATGGCCTCGATGGGACGGCTGACGGCGGTTCCTTTTATCAGGGGGATGGCGCAAAAGGCGCACGGGCGGCGGCAGCCATCGGCGATTTTGATGTAGGCACTGCCCCCCTGGACGGAGACGCGCTGCGTGCCCGCGTCGTCGCTCCCAACGGTGGGGGCCTCTGGCAGGTGATAGATCGGCTCGGGGTGGCCGTTCCCGCGCAGGCGGCGCACCACTTCCAGGATGTCCATCCAGCGGCGCGTGCCTAGGATGCCGTCAATGCCAGGGACATGTCGGGCGACCTGTTCCCCGTAGCGTTGCGTCAGGCAACCGGCGGCAATGAGCAACTGGCCGGGCTGCTTGAGTTCGGCCATGGCCTGTAAGGTTTGAATCGATTCGTCTTTGGCCGGGCCGATGAAACCGCAGGTGTTGACGATGATGACCTCGGCCTCGGTGGGGTCGTCCTCCGGGGTGAAGGATTGCCCCATCAGCAGTTGCGCCATCGAGTCCGAATCGACGGTGTTTTTGGCGCAGCCGAGTGAGAGCATGTGAAAGGTTTTGTTTTTCATAGGAATTGCCCTGCGCCGCGGTGCTCTATGGTGTGGGGCTTGGTGTGGGTGAGCGCCGCGGGGTGCGGGTGGGCGTTGGGGTAGTGGTGGGTGTAGGGGTTTGCGCCCCCGCGACGGTGTAGACGGTGTTAACCACTTCGCCGAAGCCGCCCATCAGGCCGAGGTTTTGGCCGTTGTAGTTCACTTCCAGCGCGGCGGCGTTGCCTGTGAGGATTTCCACGCTTTCGTCGCCGGCGAAGGCATAGGCCGCGCCCGGAATTACCCGCCCTTCGAATTCGAGCTCGCCATCCACGAGCACGCGCAGATACGCGCGCTGGCGGATGACGATTTGGATTTGCACCGCGCCGATGGGGCTGTCCGTCAGGACCGCCTCGGCAGTTGCTACCGGAGGCGCCGCGCCGACGGCCGCTTCGGCGGCGACGTCGAGCGGCGAGGGGATTGTGGCTGTTGCAGTGGGGGCGATTGTGGCGGTCGGCGAGGGGAGAAGCACATCAGCGATCGAAGGCGGTGAGGGTTCAGGTTTTTGCGCTGAGCGCGCGCCGATGATCTGCGTCCCTCCCCAGATGACCAGCGTCATCAGGAAAAAGATCAGGCTGACGCTGAGAAATACCTCTCGTGAGAGCAGGCGGCGGATTCCGCTGCGCGGGATGGGGCCTTCCCCGGCTGGCTGCGGCGCAGCGGAGGCAGGCCGTCCTCGGCGAGCTTGCAGGTTGGCTTGCAGGACTTCTGCGTAGCGCAGCAGCAGCGGTTCAGGGTCCAGGCCGAGGAAGCTGGCGTAATTCTTCAGCATACCGCTGCCCTGCACCGTGGAGGGCAGCGCGCTCAGGTCGCCGTTTTCCAGCGCCTGGAGGTAGTGGTCACGGATGTGCGTGTGGCGGGCGACCTCGTCGAGGGATAGGCCGAGTGTTTCCCGCCGGGTGCGCAGCGCTTCGCCGAGGTCTATGATCTCCGCGGGGGGTGTGGGCGCGGGAGGCTCCTCCACTGCGGTTTCCGCCACAGGGTTTGCCGGGGCATTTTGCGGCGCGCCTTCCAGCCCGGCAAAAAGCGTTGTTGGTTCCAGATGCAGGTAGGCGGCGTAGTTGCGCAGGAAGCCGCGCAGTTGAACCGGCGAGGGCAGCTGGTCGAACTGCCCCTCCTCCAACGCCTGGAGGTAGTGTGGCCGGATGAATGTTTCGGAGGCGGCCTGTTCGATGGTGATCCCCTGTTCCTCGCGAGCCTGGCGCAGTTTGCGCCCGATGTCTGCATTCATGGGTGTTATTATACAGGATGCGCCTGGGTTTTCCGGCGGACATCAAAAAGCCTGGAGCAGGATGCCCCAGGCTGTGCTTTTAGGTAAAAAAAGCGAATTACTCGGCGTCGTCCTGCGCAGGTTCTTCAGCGCCTTCGCTTTCGAAAGCCTCGGCGGATTCTTCTGCCTCAGTTTCTTCAACTTCGCTGTAAAGCTCTTCCAGAGCTTCGGCCTGGGCTTCGCTTTCGGCGCGTTCCTCGGCTTCTTTGATCGCCGCTTCGAGGGTTTCCCCTTCGCGGTAGACGATCACGCGCACCTCGGGGATCAGGTCCACGGTCAGGCGCACGCGAATGGTGTGTTCGCCAATCACGCGCAGGGGTTGAGCGTCAACCTGACGGTGGCTGATCTCGACGCCCAGTTCTTTGCTGAGCGCCTCGGCGATCATGCGCGTGTTGACCGAACCGTACAGTCGCCCGGTCTCGCTGGCGCGCACGGCGAAGCTGATGGTCGCCTTCTCCAGTTGCTCGGCCAGGCCACTCATTTCCTGGTTGAGCACGGCGCGCCGTTTATCGGCTTCGGCGCGGATGCGGTCGGCCTGCTTGAGCGCGGCGGGCGTCGCCAGCACGGCCAGCCCCTGAGGGATTAAGTAGTTACGGCCGTATCCATTGGCAACTTTCTTCACGTCGCCGGCACGGCCGAGTTTGTAGACGTCTTTGAGCAAGAGTACTTTCATTTGGATCAAGCCCTTTCAAAAAGTGATGTCTCAGGCGAAGGGTACAACGCGCTGAGCGGGGGGATTGTACTCGATGTGCGCCTGCGCGTCAACGAATTTTCGTTGACGACCCTCTGCGCGCATGGTAGAATTCCCCCCGCTTGCAAAGAGAACGGCAAGCCCCCATCGTCTAGCGGCCCAGGACGCGGCCCTCTCAAGGCCGAAACGGGGGTTCGATTCCCCCTGGGGGCACTCGCCATCAAAGAGGTCATCCGCCTGTGCGGATGACCTCTTTGATTCCCTCGCGTTGACTCCCGATTCCGGGGATGCTACAATCCTCTGGTATGAACGAACTTTTGCGGGAAACCTCGTTGAAAAACGGCGCGCGGTTGCAGCTTGTGCGCGGCGATATCACCGCCGAGCATGTGGACGCCATCGTCAACGCAGCCAACGCTCACCTGATGCACGGCGGCGGCGTGGCCGCGGTGATCGCCCGAAAAGGGGGGGCGGTGGTGCAGCGACAGAGCCGCGCCTGGGTTCGGGAGCATGGTCTGGTCACTCACGATCAACCGGCGTACACCGAAGCCGGAAATCTGCCCTGCCGTTACGTCATCCACGCGGTGGGGCCGGTGTGGCGCGGCGGAGGGGCTGATGAAGACGAAAATCTGCGCGCCGCGGTCGCGGGCTCGTTGCGCCGCGCCGATGAGCTGGAATTAAACTCCATTGCTTTCCCGGCGATCTCTACGGGGATTTTTGGCTACCCCAAAGGGCGCGCCGCCAGGGTAATCTTCGACGCGATTGTGGATTATTTTGAGGGGGATGCCGATTCCGGGCTGCGGCTTGTCCGCCTGGTGCTCTATGACCGTGCCACGGTGAAAGCCTTCCTGGATGCCTGGGAGGCTCGTTTCGCATGATTACCTCCCCCCAGAACCCCAGGATCAAACTGGTGCGCGCCCTGCAGGCGCGTTCCCGCGAGCGCCGCCGCGCCCGCGCCTTTGTGATCGAGGGCGTCCGCCTGTTGGAGGAGGCGCTGCAAGCCGCCTGGCCAATGCGCTTCTTGTTGCACACCGCGGACCTCGATGAGCGCGCCCAGGCGGTGGTGGATGCTGTCCGTCAACGCGGGGTGGAGGTTGTGGAGGTCAGCCCGGAGGTGTTGCGTGCCGCCAGCGACACGCAGACCCCCCAAGGGGTGCTGGCGGTGATGACGTGGGAGCCGCTCCCGCCGCCGGACGCGCCGGATTTTGTGCTCTTGCCGGATGGCGTGCGCGACCCCGGCAATCTGGGCACTTTGCTGCGCACGGCGCTGGCCGCGGGTGTGAACGCGGTGCTGCTGTCCCCCGGCAACGTAGATCCCTTTGCTCCCAAAGTGCTGCGCGCCGGGATGGGGGCGCAGTTCCGCCTGCCGATCGCCTCGCTTGCCTGGGAGCAGATCCGCGAGCGGGTGCGGGATTGGGGGTTGACAATCTACCTGGCCGACGCGGCCGGGGCGCGCCTCTACACCGGGGTGGACCTCACCCATCCGCTGGGGTTAATCATCGGCGGCGAGGCGGAAGGGGCCAGCCCGCAGGCGCGCGCCCTGGCCGATCACACCCTGCGTATCCCCATGCCCGGCGCGGCCGAATCGCTCAACGCGGCGATCGCCGCCTCCATCCTGATGTTTGAGGTGGTGCGCCAGCGCACCGAAAAACCCTCCCCACGAAATCCAATATGAACATTCGCTCAATCACGTATTTTTGCAACCCCGACTGGCCGCTGGATGAGAGCGCCTTGCGAGTGGCGGGGGAGTTCGCCGCGGCGGCCCGCGAGGTCTGCCTGCGCGCCGGATACGAAGTACAAACCACCCGCCTGGCGACCGTTCCTTTCGGTCGTTTGTTGCGCGGCGCTTCGGCTGTTGAGGCCGTAGAACTGGCGCAAAGCCTGGAGGCGCACGCTCGCCGCGCTGGGTTGGATTACGTCTCTCTCGGCCCGGCGCTCCCTGAGAATCCCCGCGCTTATGACCTGATCCCCGCGATGCTGGCGGCGACGGAGAACCTCTTCGCCTGTGGGGTGATGGCCTCGACGACGGGAGAAATCTCACTGGCGGCGGTGCGCGCCTGCGCGCAGGTGATCCATCGCCTGGCGCCTCTGGACGAGAACGGCTTTGCCAACCTGTATTTCGCCGCCCTGGCGAACGTCCCACCGGGCGCGCCGTTCTTCCCTGCGGCGTACCACGGCGAGGGCGGCCCGGCCTTCGCCTTCGCTCTGGAAGCCGCCGATCTGGCGGTGGAAGCCTTCGCCGCTGCCAATGGCCTGGTCGATGCCCGGCAGCGGCTGCGCGCCGCGGTTGAGCGGCAGGCGCAGGCCCTAGGGCGCATTGCCGATGAGTTAGGCGAACGGTTCAGCGAAACAGCTTTTCTGGGTTTGGATTTTTCGCTGGCCCCGTTCCCTGAAGCGAAGCGCTCGCTGGGGACGGCGTTTGAGCGCCTGGGCGTCTCCGCGGTGGGGCGGCACGGCTCGCTGGCGGCCGCGGCGTTGATCGCCGAGACGCTGGATCAGACAGACTTCCCCCATACCGGCTTCAGCGGCCTGATGCTCCCCGTGCTGGAAGACGCCACGCTGGCGGCGCGCGCCGCTGAGGGGGTGCTTACCGTGAAAGACCTGTTGCTGTTCTCCGCGGTGTGTGGCACCGGGTTAGATACCGTCCCTCTGCCCGGCGATGCCTCCGTGGAGCAACTAACTGCTGTGCTGCTCGACCTGGCGGTGCTTGCCGCGCGGCTGGACAAGCCGCTCACCGCGCGCCTGATGCCCATCCCCGGCAAAGAAGCCGGCGACCCCACCGATTTCGATTTCCCCTACTTCGCCAACAGCCGCGTGATGGCGCTAGCGGCGGAGCCGTTGGGTGGTGCGCTGGCGGGGGATGCTGTATTTGATCTCAGGCAACGGAAGCAGAAACGGGAAGAAGACAGAATGAGGTAACTATGCACGAGTTGCGCATCGCCGCCGCGCAGGCGGCTCCCGCTTATCTCGACCTGGAAGGTTCGCTGGCGATCGCGGAAAAGTGGATCGCACAGGCCGGAAAACAAGGTGTGCGCCTGCTGGTCTTCCCGGAGACCTGGCTGCCGGGCTACCCCTTCTGGCTGGACGTCAGCCCGGGGATGGGGTTGTGGGATCACGCTCCGACCAAGGCGGTGTTCCGTCGCCTGTTCGAGAACAGTGTGGATGTTCCGGGGCCAGTCACCGAACAGCTGGGGAAAGCAGCCCGCGCCGCCGGCCTGAACCTGGTGATGGGGATCAACGAGCGCGACGGCGGCACGCTCTATAACACGATTTTATACTTTTCAGAGAACGGGGATTTGCTCGGCAAACACCGAAAACTGATCCCCACTTACACCGAGCGGATGGTGTGGGGGCGCGGCGACGGTAGCACACTGACGGTGGCAGAAACGCCGATTGGGAGCGTTGGTGGATTGGTGTGCTGGGAACACTGGATGCCGCTGGCTCGCCAGGCGATGCATGATCAAATGGAGACTTTCCACGCCGCGCTGTGGCCGACGGTCAAGGAGATTCTGCTGGTGGCTTCCCGTTCCTACGCCTTTGAGGGGCGTTGCTTTGTGATCGCCGCGGGGACGGTACTGGGGCGCGAGCACCTCCCCACCGGGTTGACGCTGCTGGACGAACTGGAAGGGGACGGCCCCTGGATGCGCGGCGGCTCGGCCATCATTGGGCCGGATGGAGAGATCATCGCCGGGCCGGCGGGCGAGGATGAAACCCTGCTGACCGCGGAAGTGGATCCCGGTCAGATTATCGAGGAACGCATGGCGCTGGATGTCTGCGGCCACTACGCCCGGCCAGATGTGTTTCGGCTGGAAGTCAACAAGTCAACGTACTCAAAGGTTTCAATTACCGTGAGGCCAGATGGAGGCACCTAAAACCGGTCAATGACCACAACGCCGGTTGGAGGGTTTTCCCCCATTGACTGCAAAATCCCCAACGATTCTTCCAGAGAGACTCTCCGGCTGATCAGTTTTCCGGGTTGCAGCCGCCCAGAGACAACCATCGCCAGCATAGGAGCATAGGCGTGAGCCTGCATGCCGTGGCTGCCTATTAGCTCCAATTCATTAAACATCACCCAGCCCATAGGGATAGGCGTTTCCTTGTGCTCTGCGGTCATCACGCCAACCTGGATATGGCGTCCCCGTTTGCGCAGACTCAAGATCGAATTGCGACAGGTCTCATTGCTTCCCAGAGCATCCAGGGAGACATGCGCACCGCCGTGGGTGATCTCTCTCACGGCTTCCACGATGTTGGCTTCAGCGCTGGCGTTCAAAGTGACCACCGCTCCTAGCAATTGCGCCAATTGGAGAGCGCTATCCCTGACGTCTACTCCGATGACCTGCGCGCCCATCGCTGTGGCAATCATCACCGCGGAGAGCCCTATACCGCCACAGCCATACACCACAACCCACTCCCCCGGTGCCACACGTCCCTGCGCAACCACGGAGCGAAACGCGGTGATGAATCGACACCCCAGGCTGGCAGCCTCGACGAAATCCAGGCTCTCCGGCAGCCTGACGAGGTTGGTATCCGCGTAACGGATGGCAACCAATTCGGCAAACGACCCCCAGGCTGTGAAACCGGGTTGGAAATAATGGTCGCAAACCTGCTGGTTGCCAGAAATGCATTGCTCGCACGCACCGCAGCCGCAAGCAAATGGTAGCGTGACGCGGTCTCCTTCCTTCCAGCGACGCACATCCTTGCCTACCGCGACGACCACCCCGGCCATTTCGTGACCAGGGACATGCGGCAGGTGGATATCTGAATCGTGTCCCATCCAGCCGTGCCAGTCACTACGACAGATGCCGTTTGCCATCACCCTGATAACCACACCATCGGCATGGGGCGTCGGATCGGGGAGGTTTTTGATCTCCAGAGGTTGACCAAATTTTTCGAAAATTGCAGCTCTCATGTTTTTCCTGTACTGCGTTCCTCGATTAGAAAAGAAGTTCGACTTTTGGAAAAAGTCGAACTTCTCGTCTTGCGTTAAGCAGCGTCAGTTGCGCTTCAGTCCAATTACCACTTCGGCCCCTTCGATCTTGTGTTTCTCCACGTAGACGTCTTCGGGCGGCTGTCCGACGATCAGCTCAGTGGTCAGCGTTTCGGCCTGGATGTATTCGCCCCACGTCTGGAAGACTTGGGCCAGTTCCTCCGGCGCAACATACCAGGTGGTGATGCGGTCGCTGACTTCGAAATCGGCGTTTTTGCGCTGCGCCTGCACCCGCCGCACAATCTCGCGCGCCAGCCCCTCGGCTTTCAGTTCGGGTGTGATGACGGTATCCACCGCCACGGTGACGAATTTATCGGCGGCGGCGGCCAGGCCCTCGACCGGCTGCGGCTGCACCAGCACTTCCTCGGCGGCCAGCGCGACGGTTTCGCCGTTGAGTTCGATTTCAACTGCGTCGCCCGCTTCCACTTTGGCGGCTACTGCGGCGGGGTCGAGGGCGGCCAGGGCGGCGCGCACCTTGGGGAAATCAGCGCCAAAGCGCGGGCCGAGCACTTTGTTGACCGGCAGCACGCGGTAGGTGACCAGCGCGCCGGGGTCGTCCACGAACTCGAAGGCTTTGACGTTGAGTTCGTCGGTGACGATGGCGATCAATTCGTCCGGCAGGCCCGAAAGGTTTTCAAAACCTTTCGGGTCTACATACACCAGCACCCGCGCCAACGGCTGGCGCACTTTGATGCCTGCATCGCCGCGGGCGGAGAGGCCCAGGCTAGCGATCCGGCGGGCGAGGCTCATCTGGGCGGTCAGTGCCTCGTCCACGACGGCGGAGTCGGCTGCGGGCCAGTCGGTGTGGTGGACGCTCTCGTAGGCGTTGGGGAACGCGCCGCGCACCAGGTTCTGGTACATCGCCTCGGTGATGAAGGGGATGATCGGGGCCAGGGCGCGGCTCATCTTGACCAGCACGTGCCACAGGGTGGCGTAGGCGGTCTCTTTATCGCTATCGTGCTCCGATTTCCAGAAGCGGCGGCGCGAGCGGCGCACGTACCAGTTGCTCAGGTCGTCGAGTAGGCCCTCGAAGGCCAGGGTGGCGGAATAGGCATCGGAATTTTCGAGCGCATCGGTCACGCGCGCCACCACCTGGTTCAGGCGGGCCAGAATCCACCTGTCCAGCGGGTTATCGCTTTGGGGCGTGGCGCCCTCCGGGGTGGCAGGGTCGAAGTCATCCGCCGTTGGGGTCCAGCCATCCAGCGAGGCGTAGGTGGCGAAGAAGGAATACACGTTCCACAACGGGATGATGAAGCGGCGGCGGGTTTCCTCGGCGCGGTTGTAGCCGAAGAGCAGGTTGTTCTCCGGCTTGTGGGCGCAATAGAGCCAGCGCATGGTGTCCACGCCCATCTTGTCGGCGGCCTCGTTGAATTCGATGGCGTTGCCCCAGGATTTGTGCATCTCGCGCCCGTCCTCGGCCAGCAGGGATGCGTAGCCGAAGTTTTGCAGGAAGGGCGGAGAGTTGTCAATCACGGTCGCCATCGCCAGCAGTGAGTAGAACCAGTTGCGGAACTGGCCGGGGAAGGATTCGCTGATCCAGTGGGCGGGATACCATTTCTCCCAGTATTCGCGGTTGGCGCGGTATTGCAGCGTGCTGAAGGGCACGATGCCGGCATCCAGCCAGGGGTTGCCCACGTCGGGGATGCGGGTCATCACGCCGTCGCATTTGGGGCAGGCGATCTTGACTTTATCCACGAAGGGGCGGTGGGGGCTGTGCCCCTCGAACTCCTCCCAGCCTTCCACGGCGCGCTCCTTCAACTCGTGCTCGTCGCCGACCACGTGATAATGCCCGCAATCGTCGCACACCCAGATGGGCAGCGCCAGCCCCCAGTAGCGCTTCTTGGAGATCATCCAGTCGTGCATATTGCGCAGCCAGTCTAGCTCGCGCTTGTGGCCGAATTCGGGGATCCAGCGGATCTGATCCACCACGTCCATGATCTGGTAGCGCAGGGAGCGTTCTTTTTCCTCGGGGGTGACTTCCTCGCGGGGTTTATCGTACAGCTCGCCCATGCTGATGAACCACTCATCCACCAGGCGGAAGACCAGTTCGGTTTTGCAGCGCCAACAGGTGGGGTAGCGGTGGGTGTACGGCTCGACGTGATAGAGCAAGCCCTTCTCCTCCAGGTCTTTGAAGATCGGATCGGCGACCTCGGAGACGTGCCTGCCGGTGACCCAGTCGAAGCCCTCGATGAAGTGGCCTTCGTCGTCCAGCGGGGCGATGAGCGGGAAGCGGTGCTCTTTACCGAGTTCAAAGTCCTCCGCGCCGCAGCCGGGGGCGATGTGGACGATGCCGGTACCCTCCTCTTCGCCGACTGCATCCCACAGGATGACCTGGTGCACCTGGGCGGCGGTGGCCTCGATGCCCTCGACCAGCTCCCGCAGGTGGGTGACTCCGCCGGGGGTGTTGGCGGCGGGCAGGTCGTCGAAGGGGCCGTCGTAGGTCCAGCCTTCCATCTCGGCGCCCTTGAGTTCGCCCAGCACCTGATAATCGCCGCGCAGCATGTGGAGCGTGCCTTTGGAGAGGTAGAAAATCTCCTCGCCCTGGCGCACTTTGACATAAGTCAGCTCCGGCCCGACTGCGGCGGCGACGTTGGAGGTGAGAGTCCAGGGGGTGGTGGTCCAGACGAGGAGGGATTCGGGGAGGCCGGTTTCGGGGTCGTGCCGACGGCGGACGGCGGACGACTGACCGCCATCGGGTTGCGGTCCGCTGTCCGCGGTCTGCTCGCGCAACGGGAAACGGAGTGTGACGCTGCGATGCGTCAACTCCATGTAGCCATCGGTGACGATCTCGTGCTGGCTGATGCCGGTGGCGCAGCGCGGGCACCAGGGCATCACGTCGGCACCGCGGTAGAGCCAACCCTTCTCCCAGGTTTTCTTAATCATCGTCCAGATCATGTAGTTGTTTTCGTTGGAGAAGGTGAAGTAGCTGCCGCCGATCTCCGGCAGGCCCAGGCGGCCGACGATGCCCTCCACCGTATCGGTGAGCGTTTTGCCGTTGGGGCCGGTGATGGTGATCTCCTGCATGGGGTCTTCGAGCAGCTTTTCGGCCAGCCAGCGCAGTTGATCGGGGTCGTTCCACTCCATCCAATAACCCAGGCGGATGGATTGCTCGGTCTGCACGGCGGCGTACCGCAGCACGCGCGCCTTACATTCGCGCACGAATTGCGCCAGACCGTATTCTTCAATATCTTTCTTGGACTGGAAGCCTTTTTCCTTTTCGACCTCGACTTCCACCCAAAGCCCCTGGCAGTCAAAGCCGTTCTGATAGCGCAGCTCGCGCCCGCGCATCGTCCAGTAGCGGTTGTAGAGGTCTTTGTAGGTGCGCCCCCAGCCGTGGTGCACGCCCATCGGGTTGTTGGCGGTGATCGGGCCGTCAATGAATGACCAGTGCGGCTTGCCCTTGCGCAGCCGGCGCGACTTCTCGAAGGCGTCGCTCTCCCGCCAGAATTTGAGGATCTCGTGTTCTTGCTCGATGAAGTTCACTTTGTTGGGTACTGGTTTGAAGGCCATAAGAACTCCTTGGTTTAGTCCAATTGGTCTAATTGGTCGGATTGATCAGTTGGTCGGACAAATCAGACCAATTAGACCAATCGATTAACCAGACCATCCGACTAAATAAAAAACTCCCGTCCACTCTGGGACGAGAGTTGTTTGCTCCCGCGGTACCACCCGGATTCCCGCCATGAGGCGGGCGCTCAGTCAGGTACGGTTAGTTGCAGGCAACTAGGTGATTGGGGATCAGGTGATTAGGGTGGAGAACAACCTTGTTACCTAATTACCTGATGCCTAGTTACCTAACACCCAACGTATACCCGTGCCCGTGATAACGGGGGGCAGGCCCGGCTTCCCTACTTAAGAATTGGTCTGATTGATCAGTCTAATTGGTCTGATAGTCAGTTGGTCGGATTGGACAAATCAGACCCAATGACCAATTAGACAAATCAGACAAATCCCGTTCAGGTCGCGGCTCCGGAAGGATTTTCGGCCCGCTGAGACTGCCCCGGCTCGCACTCTCCCGGGTTCGCTGTCAGCTCGCGGCGGACGTACTCGTTTCCATCATCGCCTTTGGGTCTCAGTTGTTGGGTGTGATTATGCCACAAACCGGGGGAGGGGTCAACCTGCGGTATAATACGCCCGCCGCGGCCCGGCTTTTTTCGACGGGGCGTCCGGAGCAATTCATCTTTTCGATGGGCTGGTTTAGCAAATTAAAGGAGGCTGATGTGACACTTCCTAAGTATGCGTATTTTCAGGGGAACATTGTTCCGTATTCAGAGGCGAAGGTTGGAGTGCTCACGCACGCGCTCAACTACGGCACAGCCGCGTTTGGCGGCCTGCGCGGCTATTGGAACGAAGATGAGCAGCAGCTTTACCTCTTCCGCCCGTACGATCACTACAAGCGCCTTCTGAACTCGGCCAAGCTTTTGTGCATGGAATTTGAGCACACCCCTGAGAGCCTGACGCAAGTCACGATGGATTTGTTGCGCCAGGAAGGCTATAAGGAAGATGTGTATATCCGCCCGCTGGTGTATAAGGCGGATGAAATCATCGGGGTCAAACTGCACGATCTGACCGATGAGATCAGCATCGTCGCCCTGCCGTTTGGGCGCTATGTCGCCAATGATACCAACGCTCATGTGACCTTCTCTTCCTGGCGTCGTGTGGATGATAACGTCATCCCGGCGCGCGGCAAGATCTCGGGGGCGTATGTCAATTCGGCGTTTATCAAAACCGATGCCCTGCGTGCTGGATTCGACGAGGCCCTGGTGCTCACCCAGGACGGACACCTCTCTGAGGGCAGCGCTGAGAACGTCTTTATGATCCGCGACGGCGTATTAATCACCCCGCCGGTGACCGACAACGTGCTCGAAGGCATCACCCGCCGCAGCGTGCTGGAACTGGCGGCTAACGAACTGGGGCTGCCGGTGGTGGAACGCCACATTGACCGCACCGAAGTTTATCTCTGTGAAGAACTCTTTCTCACAGGGACGGCCGCTCAGGTGACTGCGGTCACTCGCGTCAATCATCGCGACATCGGCGAGGGCGTGATGGGACCATATACGGCGCGCCTGCGCGAGCTCTTTGGCAAAGCGGTGCGCGGCCAGTTGGATGCCTATCGGAAGTGGGTTATGCCGGTCTACTAAGCTGAGGAGCTCGGAGACCAGAGGCTTTTCATGTTTAAGAAAAAAGACGAAGTTCCTGAATCTGCTCCTTCGACCGCGCCGGCCATGCGCGTCACCTCGGTTCTGGGGGATGGTATTGCCTGGAAGGGCTCCCTCAGCGGAAGCGGCGGCGTGCGCGTGGAAGGTGCCTTTGAGGGCGAGATCAATCTGCGCGGCCTGTTTGTTGTGGGGGAATCGGGGCGCGTGACCTGCGACCACATGCGCGCCAATGTGGTCATCGTGGCGGGGGCGTTGCGCGGCAACATCACCGCCGAGAAGGTGGAGATCCGCCGCACGGGCCGTGTGTGGGGCGATGTGGTCACCACGGCGTTCTCGACGGAAGAAGGCGCTTTCCTGCGGGGGCAGATCCGCATGGAAGAGACCGTTGACCTCGGCCAGCCCGCGGAAGCCTCCACCGAAGAGTCTGACAACGAATCCGAAGAAGGTTGAAACGCTACGCGGCGTTAATTGTAGGGTTGGGCCTCCTGTTTGTGGGGAGCGCCTGTTCGGGGCCGTCTCCGCCCTCGGATGTGACGCCCTCGCGACTACCTGTATCCCCCACGGCAATCTCCTCTCCTTCGCCCACAATCGATGCATCCTCCACGCCAGCCGTGTCCCCGACAGTGGGGATCACGCCTACCGTGTTGACCTGCTGGGGTGAAGGCGGGCGCATGGAGAAAGGCCAGCTCGCCTCGGATCTGTTGCCGCAGCCGTTGCTCTTCCGCGTCTATTTGCCTCCCTGCTACGATCAACAGGCGGCGCTCCGTTATCCCACGCTGTATCTGCTTCACGGTCAGACGTACAATGACGACCAATGGGATCGGCTGGGCGCTGATGAAACCGCCGACGCGTTGATCGCCGCCGGGGAGATTCCGCCTCTTCTTATTATCATGCCGGCGGAGCAGGATCAGTACACGCCGCCGCCGGAAAACCCGTATGGTCAGGCGTTGGTGGAAGAATTGATCTCGTATATTGACCGCACCTATCGCACGCAGACTGACCGGGAGCACCGTGCCATCGGGGGGCTTTCGCGGGGCGGCAACTGGGCGCTTCACCTCGGCCTGACGCGCTGGGAGTTGTTCGGCGCGGTGGGGGCGCACAGCACCCCCTCATTCGTCACCGATGGGCCGCCGCGCCTGCGGGAATGGCTGGCCGCGATCCCCAAGGGGCAGTGGCCGCGCCTGTATCTGGATGCCGGATCGGACGACGGTTGGGGAGAATACATGCTCAAAGTGGAGGCCGTGCTCACGGAGAAAGATATTCCGCATGAATGGCATCTGAATCAGGGCGCGCATGAAGAGGCATATTGGGCTGCACACATTGAGGATTATCTGCGCTGGTACACCGAACCCTGGTGATGCGCGCGAGTGCGATATAATCAGGCCATGTCACTTTCGCAACAGCAGGTTGAACACATCGCCGCACTGGCAAGGCTGGAATTGAGCGCCGAGGAACTCGACCGTTTTCGGCGTCAGTTAGCAGCCATCCTGGAGTATTTTCAGCAGCTTCAAAGCCTGGAAATCTCGGAGGACGCGCTTACCGGGGATCTGCCGGGGAACGGGATGGCTTTGCGCCCCGATGAGATCCACCCCGGCCTGGACCTGGACGCTTTGATGCGCAACGCGCCCCAAAGCGAGGCGCGCCAGTTCAAAATTCCGCCGGTGTTTGAATGAGGGCTTTGGCCTCATGACTGATCTTGTCAATCTTTCCTTTCATCAAATGCGCCGCGGTCTGCTGGCGGGGGATTTCTCCAGCCAGGAATTGACCCGCGCTTACCTGGAGCGCATTGAGCGCTTTGAGCCGCATCTCAATGCCTTTATCACCCTCACGCCAGAACTGGCGCTGCAACAGGCTCGCGCCGCCGATGAGCGCCTGGCGGAAAACCGTCAGCAAGGGGGAGAGGCGCCTCCGCTGCTGGGCGTTCCCATTGCCATCAAAGACGTGTTGGCGGTGAGCAATCTCCCCTGCACGGCTGGCTCGCGCATCCTGGAGACGTTCGTCCCGCCTTACGACGCCACTGCGGTCGAGCGGGTGCTGCGGGCGGGGGCGGTTGTGTTGGGCAAAACCAACACGGACGAGTTCGCCATGGGGTCTTCCACGGAGAATTCTGCCTATGATGTCACGCGCAACCCCTGGAACCTGGAGCGGGTTCCGGGCGGCTCCAGCGGGGGCAGCGCGGCGGCGGTGGCGGCGCGGATGGCTCCCCTGGCCCTGGGGACGGATACCGGCGGCAGCGTGCGCCAGCCAGCGGCTTTTTGCGGCGTGACCGGTTTGAAGCCGACTTATGGCCGCGTTTCCCGCTTTGGGTTGTTTGCCTATGCTTCCTCGCTGGATACGGTGGGGGTGCTGGCGCGCTCGGCGGAGGAAGTCGCCGGGGTGTATAACGTCCTCCACGGGCATGATCCGCGCGACGCCACCAGTTTGAAACAGCCGCGGGAGGAGGTAATCTTGAAAAACGAGGATCTCCGCGGCCTGCGAGTGGGGATCGCCGCGGAGCATTTTCAACATGATCTCCAGCCCGAAGTGGCGCGCGCGTTGCAGGTCGCCGTTCAGCAATTGGAAGCGCTTGGCGCGGAGGTGGTGGATGTGCATTTGCCCCATACGCGCTACGCCGTGCCGGTTTATTACATCATCGCCCCGGCGGAGGCCTCGGCCAACCTGGCGCGCTACGATGGCGTGCGCTACGGGCCGCGTCAAACCGCGGAGACCTTGCAGGATGTCTACACCCGCACGCGTGGAAAACTCTTTGGCCGGGAGGTCAAGCGCCGCATCATGTTGGGGACTTTCGCACTCTCGGCAGGCTATCAGGAAGCGTACTATGGCAAAGCGCAGAAGGTGCGCCGCCTGATTCAGCAGGATTTTGAGCGCGCTTTTGAGATGGTGGATCTCATCGCCGCGCCCGTTACGCCCACCACCGCGTTTCCTATTGGCGCCCACCGCGGCGACCCGCTTTCCATGTACCTGGAGGATATTTTTACTCTCCCGGCGAATCTCGCCGGTTTGCCGGCTATCGCCTTCCCCGTCGGCCTGGATGAACAGAACTTGCCCGTTGGGATGCAACTGATCGCTCCTGTGCTGCAAGAGGCCAGATTGTTGCAGACCGCCCACAGTTATCAACAGGCCACGACCTGGCATCAGCAGGCCCCGGATTCCGTACTTCAGTGATGAAGGCCAACAACGTACCCAATACGCACTCAGTGGGGAACGATATCGAGGATACCGCGCGCGTCTTTGAGATACTCGCACGTGCCAACATCATCGCCAGTACCACCGAGTCGCTTGAGTTGTTGCGCGAGATGTTGGATTTGATTATTGATGTGTGCAGTGCCTCCACGGGTACGATGTACCTACTGGATAAGGAACATCAGGAGCTGGTTTTCCAATTAGTACGCGGTGAGAAAAGTGACGAGGCGCTGATTGGCCATCGCATTGGCTCTGACCAGGGGATTGTAGGAGCCGCGGTGCAGCAAAAACAGGCGATAGTCGTCGATGATTTGACGCATGACCCGCGCTGGTACGGCACAGTTGGCACAAAAACCGTCACTCTGCGTAACACGATCGCGTTCCCCATGTTGCTGCGCGGTGAGCCGATTGGTGCCATTCAGGTTTTCAATTTCCGGCAGAAACCTCTCCAGCTCATGCAGATGCTGGGCAACCGCATGAGTTCGGAGTACGAAAAAGCCGTCCTGTTGCAAACCAGCCAGGAATACAGCCAGCGGCTGGAAACGCTGGTCAACCTGATGATGCAAATCAGCGCCACCCTGGATCGTGATCAGATTTTGAACACCATCATTGATGATGCGCATTCCCTCCTCAACGCCGAGGGCACGTCTTTGTTTTTGCTCGACGATGAAACCAATGAATTGGTGCTTTATGTCTCCAAGGGGGTTAACCGGATTCCCGTTCCGGATATTCGCATTCCCGCTGATACCGGGGTCATTGGGCATGTGGTCAAAACAGGCGAGGTCGTGCGTCTGGGGGATGCCCGCCAGGACAGGCGGCATTACGACGGGGTAGACCGCATCAGCGGTGTTCCGACGCGCACCTTGTTGGCCGTGCCCCTGCGCACTCCGGATATCGTGCTGGGGCGTGAGCGCGGAATCAGTGAGGCGCGCATCATCGGGGGATTAGAGGCGATCAATAAGATTGATGGCGAATTTACCGAAGCTGATGCACAATTGCTCCGCAGCTTGGCCGAACAGGCCGCGCTGATCCTGCATCTTTCTAATCTCTATGCGGAAGCCGACGAGCTTTTCCTGAGCACCATTCGGGCGCTGGTGGCCGCCATTGACGCCAAAGACCCTTATACCGAAGGCCATTCCCAGCGCGTCAGTGAATACAGTGTCGTTATTGCCCAGGAACTGAAGTTGCCGCCCGAAACGGTGCACCATGTGCGCATTGGCGCGCTGTTGCATGATGTTGGGAAAATCGGTGTGTCCGACACCATTTTGACCAAGCCGGGGCGATTGACCGTAGAAGAGTACGAGGAAGTTAAAAAACACCCACTGATTGGGGCGAAGATCATCGGTCAGGTCAATTTGCTCGAGGCCGTGATCCCCGCGCTTGCTCAACATCACGAGCGCATGGACGGTAAGGGTTATCCATTGGGGCTGGACGAGAGCAACATTGCCCTGATTGCCCGCATCGTCGCTGTGGCGGATGTCTTCGATGCGCTGACGTCTGACCGTCCTTACCGCCCGGCGATCGATCTCGAAATGTCTCTCGATATCCTGCGGAAGAGCGCCGGCGACCATCTCGACGCGCGTTGCGTTGATGCTTTTCTCAACGCCTATATTCGGGGCAAGATCATCCCTCAGAAGGGGGTGGCGTGATAGAAGGGGACTTATGGATGTCGAAAAGGCAGCCGCGTTTTTTTGGGTTGAAGTGAATTCAGAATCAGGAGATAGTGGTACAATCGCCCGCTGATACCACGGCAATTGCCGTTACAGGAGAACATCGTGCTTACACGTCTGCTCTTTGTCGGCTTGGGCGGCTTTCTTGGCGCAACCTTGCGTTTTATCACCAGCGGGGTCGTCGCACGCCTTACAGCTCAGGCCCAATTCCCGTTGGGGACTTTTAGCGTCAATATGATTGGTAGCCTGTTGATTGGTTTTCTGGCTGGCGTGGCAGAGACGTCTGACATCTTCAACACCCATACGCAGGCTTTTGTGATTACTGGTATGCTCGGCGCCTTCACCACGTTTTCCACCTTCAGCTATGAAACATTCGGCCTGTTCCAAAACGGGCAGACCTCGCCCGCGCTGGCTAACCTGGGCCTGCAAATTTTTCTGGGGCTGCTGGCGGTGTGGATAGGGCTTCAGCTCGCCAGGCTGGTGTGAGCGCCCGCTACACGCAAATTTTCCTGGGAGGAGTTCGCTCACGGTATAATTGCCTCACATTGCAGGAGAGGAGAAGTATGAATGGATGATCGCTTGAAAATTGTGATCCCCATGGCGGGGTATGGCACTCGTTTGCGCCCGCACACCTGGAGTCGCCCCAAGCAATTGATCACCCTGGGGGGGAAGAGCGCGCTGGATCACGTGTTGGCGATGTTCTCCACCCTGCCTGACCCGGAAAATGTGGAGTTCATCTTCATCATTGGTTACCTGGGGGAAAAGATCAAAGCCTATATGGATCAGCACCATCCCGACCTGCTGGTGCGCTATGTGACTCAGGAAGAAATGCGCGGCCAGTCGCATGCCATTTACCTGGCCAAAGAGTACATCAAGGGGCCGATGCTGATGGTCTTCGCGGATACGTTGATTGAGACGGATCTTTCCTTTCTGGCGAACGAGGCGGCGGACGCGGTCGCCTGGGTCAAGCCCGTTCCCGATCCGCGGCGTTTTGGCGTCACCGAGCTGGGGGAAGATGGCTGGGTGAAGCGCATCATCGAGAAACCGCATGATATTTCAAACAACCTCGCCGTGGTCGGGTTTTACTATTTCAAGGATTCGGCTGCTTTGCTGGCCGCCATAGAAACGCAGATGGCGCAGGGTCGCCAGTTGAAGGGTGAATACTATCTCGCTGATGCCATCAACATTTTGCTGGAAAACGGTGCGCGCATGCGCACCGAGATGGTGCAGGTCTGGTTGGATGCTGGCACGGCCGAAGCGGTTTTGGAAACCAACCGTTATCTGTTGGATCATGGGCACGGCAACGCCCAGGCGTATGCAGGTAATGACGATTTCGTCGTCATCCCGCCGGTGTTCATTCACCCTGAGGCGAAAATTGAAGCCAGTGTGATTGGGCCGCACGTCAGCGTTGGGGCAGGGTGTCACATCCGCCATTGTGTGGTGAGCGATGCGATTGTGGAACAGCAGAGCGCGCTCCTCGGCGTCAGCCTGACACATTCCATCATTGGCGAAAACGCGGAAGTTGAAGGCGGCGCGCGCAGCCTGAACATAGGTGATAACTCAACGGTAAAATTATGATGCCCTCCGCCTGGTTGGCCGATAATATACGCGTGGAGTGCCGCGCGGAGTACGCATATCCGCAGCGCCCTGTGGCGCTTCACTGGGAAGGGGAGCGGCTGGAAGTTGAGAATATACTGCGAGAGTGGCGCACCCCGGAGGGCAAGCATTACCATGTTCACCTTCGCGATGGGCGCGAGCTGATCCTTTCATATCAGGAAGTCAGCCATCGCTGGCAAGTGAGAGAACGCTAATTCCTGGAAATAGCCTTGTCTGTTAGAAATTCCCTTCCTGTTTTTGAACCGGTCATCGGCCTCGAGGTTCACGCCGAAATCGCCACGCGCACCAAAATGTTTTGTGGCTGTGCTGTATTGGATACCACGCAGGCGGAGCCGAACGCGGCTGTCTGCCCGGTTTGCTCCGGGATGCCGGGGACGCTGCCGGTGGTCAACCAGCGGGCAGTTGAGCTTGGCTTGCGCGTGGCGCTGGCGCTGGAGTGCTCCGTTTTGCCTTATAGCGTGTTTGCCCGCAAAAACTATTTTTATCCCGACTTGCCCAAAGGGTATCAGATCTCGCAATACCGGCATCCCCTGGCGCGCAACGGCGTGCTGCGGATCCCGACCAATACGGGAGAGCGCCCGATTCGCGTGCGGCGCGTTCACCTGGAGGAGGATACCGGCAAGCTGACCCACGTTCAGGCGGATTCCAGCTCTTACAGCCTGGTGGACCTCAACCGGGCGGGGGTTCCGCTGTTGGAGATCGTTTCCGAGCCGGATTTGCGATCCGCGGCGGAAGCGCGCGCCTATGGCGAGGCGCTGCGCCGAATTCTGCGTTACCTGGGCGTCAATTCCGGAGACATGCAAAAAGGGGTGCTGCGCTTTGAGGCCAATGTATCCCTGCGCATCAAGGGGACGGAGACGCTGGGCACGCGCACGGAGATCAAAAACCTGAACAGCTTCCGCTCCCTGGAGCGGGCGATCAACTACGAAATCCAGCGCCAGGCTGAGCGCCTGTCGCGCGGCGAGCCGGTGATTCAGCAAACCCTCGGCTGGGACGAGGCCCGTCAGGTCACCGTGCCGCAGCGCGGCAAGGAGGAAGAAGATGATTACCGCTACTTCCCCGAGCCCGACCTGCCCCCGCTGGTGATCGCCCCGGAATGGCTGGAGGAGATCCGCGCCAGCCTGCCCGAACTGCCGGTTGCCCGGCGCCGACGTTTTGAGACGCAATATCAGCTCGGCGCTTACGACGCCGAGGTGTTAACCGCTGAGGCCGCGGTCGCCGATTATTTTGAGGCTGTCGTCGCCGCGGCTCCCCGCGTTCCCCCCAAACAGATCGCCAACTGGATCACAGGGGAACTGTTTGGGTTGCTCAACCAGTCGGGCGGGCGTTTTGACGAGCTGAAAGTTGAGCCAGGTCAGTTCGCCGATTTGCTCACTCGCATCGAAGGAGGCCAGATCAACGCGGCGATGGGTAAAACGGTGTTGGCGGAGATGTTCGCCAGCGGCCAGCCGCCTGAGACGATTATCGCGGCCCGCGGCCTGCAACAGATTTCGGATGATACCCAACTGGCGGCGGTTGTCCGGCAGGTGTTGGCTGATAATCCAGATGAACTGACGGCTTATCTGGATGGCAAGGATGGTTTGTTGAACTGGTTCTTCGGCCAGGTGATGCGCGCCACGCGAGGGCAAGCGAATCCCGCCGTGGTGCGTCAGGTGTTGGCAAATGAACTCGCAACCCGGAAGCAAAGCGCCGGGGAAAATAATCCCACCTGAATTGTCTGAATGTCACTTGACGGGCTTTCCTGGAACGGGTACGCTAAGGTATCATGAGGCCAGAAATGACTCCTCTGTGTTTGGATTGGCACGGTCATTCGCTTGCGGGCGCCCAAGGGTGCCCGTGTATCATTTAACCTGCATTAGGAGATAGTATCAGCATGTCGGAACAAATCAATGCCTTTAAGATGGCGCAGGCCCAGTTTGATCACGTCGCCAGGCTGCTTAACCTGGATCCACAAGCGGCGGAGATGTTGCGCTGGCCGGCCCGCGAATTCCGTTTTCAGATCCCCGTCAAAATGGATGATGGCTCGATCCGCGTCTTTTTTGGGTATCGCGTTCAACATAGCGATGTGCGCGGCCCCTCCAAGGGAGGGATTCGTTTTCACCCCTCCGAGACGCTGGACACCGTGCGCGCGCTGGCGATGTGGATGACCTGGAAAACTGCGGTTGCCGATATCCCTCTGGGCGGCGGCAAAGGCGGCGTGGCGGTGGATTCGGCTTCGCTCTCTATTGGTGAGCAGGAGCGCTTGTGCCGCGGCTGGATTCAGCAAATTTATCGTAATATCGGCCCCCGGCAGGATGTCCCCGCACCCGACGTGGGCACCAACCCGCGCATGATGGGCTGGATGATGGATGAGTATTCCAAGCTGGTGGGCGAATACACCCCCGGTGTGATTACTGGAAAGCCGGTGGGGGGCGGCGGCTCCCTGGGGCGCACCGAAGCCACTGGTTTTGGCGTGGTCTACAACATCCGCGAGGCGATGAAGCACCTCAACATTGATCCGAAAAACGCCGTCGCTGCCATTCAGGGCTTTGGCAACGTGGCGCAATACGCGGCGATTGGGTTTATCAACCTCGGCGGCAAAGTCGCCTGTGTTTCTTACTGGGATCGCGACGATCAGAAGGCCTACACCGTCAGCCACAAGGATGGCATTGATCCTGCCTTTTTGCAGTCCATCACCGATGTGTATGGCACCATTGATAAGGACAAAGCCCGCGATGCGGGGTATGAGATTGAAGACAGCATGGCGTGGATCCGCAAAGATGCCGATGTGCTCATCCCGGCGGCGCTGGAAGGGCAGATCAACGCCGAGACGGTTGAACAGATCAGCAAGCGGGTCAAGATTGTCGCTGAAGGCGCTAACGGCCCCACCACGCCCGAGGCGGACGTGGCTCTCCAGGAGCGGGGCATTTTCAACATCCCCGATTTTCTATGCAATGCCGGCGGCGTGACGGTTTCTTACTTTGAAAGCGTTCAGAACGACATGAATTTTTACTGGAGCCGCGAGGAAGTTTTGAGCAAGCTCGATGACAAGATGACCAAGGCATTCCAGGACGTGCTCGAAATGGCGTTGCGTGAGAAGGTGTATATGCGCGATGCCGCCTACATGGTCGCCATCGACAAGGTGGTGAAGGCGATGGAGCTGCGCGGTTGGTTGTAACTGGCTATTCTGGTTAAAACAATTCGAGCGGAGAAGGCTCTCCGCTCGAATTGTTTTAACCAGAGTCTGGGGATAAGGAAGTGAAGCCCAACG
>CAZZFZ010000015.1:18680-32246 GCA_964653835.1 uncultured Anaerolineales bacterium | reverse complement strand
CCTGGTGGGCGGGGCGCTGTTCGGCTCGGCGCGCTGGTTTGTGGTTGGCCCCATTCTGATCCAGCCCTCCGAACTGGGGAAGATCGTCATCATTCTTGTTCTGGCCGATTTCCTTGCTCGCAATCAGGACACAATCCGCGATTTACGCACGGTGGCGCGCAGTTTGGTTCTTGTGCTGGTTATGGTGGCTTTAATCATCTTGCAGCCAGATTTGAGCACTTCCATTGTCATCCTGGTGATCTGGTTTGCCCTGGTGTGGGCGGCGGGGTTGGATGTCAAGCTGGTAGGCATCGCCGCGGCGGCGGGCCTGCTGGTGCTGGCGATTGGCTTTCCGCTGATGTTGTTGACCTACGACCCGGCCAAAACCACCGGTTTGATTAAACCCTATCAGGTGGAGCGCATCATCAACTTCCTCTTCCCCGACCCGAACGCCCGCTTTGGCGCGATCTACAACGTGCAGCAGGCGTTGGTGAGCATTGGCTCGGGTGGTCTGTTCGGCCAGGGATACGGCAGCGGCACGCAGGTGCAGTTGCGCTTCCTCAAGGTGCGCCACTCTGATTTTATTTTTTCGGCGCTTTCGGAGGAGTTTGGCTTTATGGGCGCGGTGGTGGTGATTGGGCTTTTGTTGTTCATCATCTGGCGCTGTCTGCGGGCGGCTCGCCTGGCGAGCGATACCTTCGGCGCGTTGATCGCCTATGGGGTGGCTACCATCCTGGCTTTTCAGGCGATCATCAACGTGGGGATGAACCTGCAATTGCTGCCGGTGACTGGCCTGCCGCTGCCCTTTGTCAGTTCTGGTGGGAGTTCGCTGCTTTCGATGTTGCTGGGCATCGGGCTGGTGGAAAGCGTGGTCATGCGGCATCGCTCGTTTTACTAGTTCCCGCCGACTTTTCTCTGTGATAAAATCTTGCTAAGGGTGTGCCATCGGAGGCGCACCCTTTTCTAAATGAGACGATGATGACATCTATGAAGAAACTTTCCCCCGCGCGCGTGCGTTTCGCCCCCTCGCCCACGGGCCGTACCCATCTGGGCAGCGGACGCACGGCCCTCTACAATTATCTGCTGGCCCGGCAGACGGGCGGTCAGTTCATCCTGCGCATTGAGGATACCGATCAGAAACGCTACGTCCCCGGCGCAGAAGAGGAGCTGATGGACAGCCTGCGCTGGCTGGGCCTGGAATGGGATGAAGGCCCCGATATCGGCGGGCCTTACGGCCCCTATCGCCAGACCGAGCGCCGCGAGATTTATCAGCAATATGCCCGTCAACTGGTAGAAAGCGGCCACGCGTATTACTGCTTCTGCGCTGCCGCGCCGGAGGGCGCGCCCCGCGAGAAGCAGCCGCGCAAGCACCGCGATATTTGCCCCGACCGTGAGTTGTCCCTCGCCGAGGCCGATGCCCGCCGCGCTGCCGGGGAGCCGCACGTCGTCCGCTTCAAGATGCCGCGGGAGGGTTCGATCACCGTCACCGACGCGCTGCGCGGCGACATCACCGTGGAGAACGCCAGCCTCGACGATACCATCCTGGTCAAATCGGATGGCTTGCCGGTGTACCATCTGGCGGTGGTGATTGACGATCATCTGATGAAGATCACCCACGTTTTCCGCACTTCGGAGTGGTTGCCGACTTTCCCGCTGCATGGGCACATTTACAACGCCCTGGGGTGGGAGCAACCCGTCTGGGTGCATCCTTCGATTTTCCTCAAGCCGAGCGGTAAAGGCAAGATGAGCAAGCGCGAGGCTGCTGAGTTGTTGCAGGATGGCCAGTCCATCTTCATCACTGACCTGCGGGATTTTGGCTACCTGCCCGAAGCGGTCGTCAACTGGATTGCCCTGATGGGGTGGAGCTACGACGATCATACCGAGTTCTTCACCTTGGAGGACCTGATTGAGAAGTTCAGCATCGAGAAGCTCAACCCCTCCCCGGCGGCGATCAACTTCAGCAAACTGGATCACTTCAATGGCCTGCACATCCGCAGCCTGGAGGTGACCGATCTGGCCGAGCGCCTGCGCCCCTTCTTCGAGCGTGCCGGTTACACGGTGGATGATGATGAAAAGATGCGTCAGGTAGCCGCGGCTTTGCAGGTTCGCTTGGTCACACTGGATGAAGCCCCGGAGAAAGCCGGCTTTTTCTTCCAGGAGAAGGTTGAACCAGAGCCGGAAAGCCTGATTGGCAAGAACATGACCGCGGCGGAGTCGCTGGCGATGGCGCGCCGGGTTTACGACCTGCTTGCCGGGCTGCCTGATTTCAGCGAGGAGAGCGCCAACCAGCCGCTGCGCGATCTGGCTACAGAGCTGGGCCTCAAAGCCGGGCACGTGTTTGGTTTTTTGCGCAACGCCCTCACCGCGCAGAAGGTCAGCCCACCGATTTTCGAGACCATGACGATCATCGGCCGCCCCACAGTGATGCGCCGTCTGGAGCACGCCATCGCTGTGCTGGAAAAACTGGCTGCTGAGGGCCGGTGATTGTCTGCAAATTGAGAGGAGAAACCTCCCGCAGGCTATTTCAGCCTGCAGGAGGTTTTTTCCGAAGAGTCTTGACAAAACCGCTCCCCTTCGGTATAGTTAGCGCCAACAACTGAACAGTGAAAGACTGTGAAGAGGAAGAGTAGGCATCAAAACGACGGCACAGAGAGCCGGGGAATGGTGAGATCCCGGTGCGCACGCTGATGTTGAATGGGCCTCGGAGTTGCAAGGCGAAAGGGTGACCGAGTAGCCTGAGCCGGAGTTGCCACCGTTATCGGGCAACGCAGTTGACGCAGTAAAGCCTGCAAGACTGCTGTGAGTGAAGCTGGCCTTTGGGCTGTTGATTGTCCCGTTGCATCACCAACGGGATTTTTTGTTAAACCCCGGCTGGCTTAAATTGGGTGGCACCGCGGGAGCCGTTTGGCCCTCGTCCCTGATGTGGACGAGGGCTTTTTGTTTTCCCCCGTTCGGTGAAACATTCGCTCGTTGTTCCGATATCCCGAATTCAGATTGATGCAAATTTGGGCGTAACCCTGGAAAGGAGCAAGTGATGAAGGAACAATTCAACCCACGGGAAGCCGTCCGGCCTGCACCGCGCCGAATCGAGGAGCGCAGCGTGCCCTCTTCGCGGCAGCGTCGCCTGCCGGATGCCCCACCGCGCGGCGGGGCGCGCATCCGGTTCGCTGCCCGCGTTCGCCGCCTGCGCTCGTTGCGCGGCCTGGCGCTAATCTGATTATCTGACACAAACCGCAAAACTTTAAAGACGAAGAAAAAAGGAGAAGTATCATGTCCCAAACACGATTTATCCTCAACGAGAGCGATCTGCCCAAACAGTGGTACAACGTCAACGCCGATTCGCCGGTTCCTCCCACGCCGGTGCTGAACCCGCAGACGCTTGAGCCGGTCACTCCGGATTTCCTTTCGGTGCTGTTCCCGATGGAACTCATCATGCAGGAAATCAGCACCGACCGCTATATTGATATCCCCGAAGAGGTGCGTGAGATCTACAAGCTGTGGCGGCCCACTCCGCTGATCCGCGCTCGCCGCCTGGAGAAGGCGCTGGGCACGCCGGCGCACATCTACTTCAAGCACGAGGGCGTTTCGCCCTCCGGCAGCCACAAACCTAACACAGCCATCCCGCAGGCGTATTACAACAAGGTCAGCGGCACGAAGGCGCTCACCACCGAGACCGGCGCCGGGCAGTGGGGTTCGGCGCTCTCACTGGCGGGCAATTTCTTCGACCTGCCGGTGGAAGTTTACATGGTCAAGGTCTCCTATCAGCAAAAGCCTTACCGCCGGGTGCTGATGGAATCCTACGGAGCGCGGGTGTACGCCAGCCCCACCGACCGCACCCAGGCGGGCCGCGCCGTGCTGGAGCAGGACCCGGAAAGCCCCGGTTCGCTGGGGATCGCCATTTCCGAGGCGGTGGAGGCCGCGGCGACCTCCGGCGGTGCCAAGAAGTACAGCCTGGGCTCGGTGCTCAACCATGTGCTTACGCATCAGAGCGTGATTGGTGAGGAGGCCCTCAAGCAGATGGACATGGCCGGGGAGTACCCGGATGTAGTCATCGGCTGTGTGGGCGGCGGCTCGAACTTCGCCGGGATCGCTTACCCCTTCCTGCGCGAAAACCTGCGCAACGGGCAGAACACCCGTTTGCTGGCTGTGGAGCCTACGGCCACCCCCTCGCTGACGAAAGGGGAATACACTTTTGATTACGGCGACACCGCTCGCATGGCCCCTATCGTCAAGATGCACACTCTGGGGCACGACTTCGTCCCACCGCCCATCCACGCGGGTGGGTTGCGTTACCACGGCATGGCCCCCAGCGTGTGCGCCCTCTACGACGCTGGCTTAATCGAAGCTGTGGCCGTGCCGCAACTGACGACCTTTGAGGCCGCGCTGACCTTCGCCCGCACCGAGGGCATCGTCCCCGCGCCCGAATCGGCGCATGCGGTGCGCGCCGCCATTGACCAGGCGCTGGACGCCAAGGAGAAGGGCGAAGAGCGCGTGATCCTCTTCAACCTCTCCGGTCACGGTCACTTCGACCTCTCGGCTTATCAGGCCTATCTGGCGGGGCAGTTGCAGGATTACGAATATCCGAAAGAAGCCATCAAGGCTGCTTTGCAGAAGGTCCCCCAGGTGGCGTTTTAGAGGGTAGGTGACTTGGGGATCAGGTAACAAGGGATTGGGTGACAAGGGAAGGGAGCTATCCCTTTTCCCTTGTCACCCTGTTACCTTTTGGTGTGCCCCGCCTCCGCCTGCGGGTCTTCGCGCAGCAGTTGCACGGCGTGGGGCAGTACCGGTAGCACCACTTGCAGGTTTTCCACTGCGGCTTTGGGGCTGCCGGGCAGGTTGACGATCAGCGTGCGCCCGCGGATGCCCGCCGCAGCGCGCGAGAGCATGGCGTGGGGGGTGATGTTCAGGCTGGCGGCGCGCATGGCCTCAGCCAGCCCGGGGGCCGGGCGCTCCACAACCGATAGGGTCGCCTCGGGGGTGACATCGCGCGGGGCGAAGCCCGTCCCTCCGGTGGTCAGGATCAAGTCACAATCCAGCGTATCCGCCCATTGGATGAGGCGCGCCTGAATCGCGGGGATTTCATCTGGGACGATGGCCTGGGCGACCACCTCCCACCCCTGGGCCAGGGCGAGCTTCCGCAGCGCCGGGCCGGAAGCGTCCTCCCGCTGGCCGCGCGCCGAGCGGTCGGAGACCGTCAAAATGGCGACGCGCAAGGCGCTCACGCCTCCTCGTTCAGCCCGACGATCTGTTTCCACGCTCCGTGGATGCCGTCATCGGTCACACCGAAGTAGTAGCGGTAATTGCCGTGGGAATCGCGCTGCACCAGGTCGTAGCGGATGCTGGTGTTGCCTCTGGGGGGGATGAGCAGGCCCAGGTCGCCGTGCCATTTGACGTTCTCATCTGTGAGTTGACCGGCGATTTTATCGTACTGAGTGACGGCGTAGTGCCACAGCTTGCGCGCCGATTTGCGAGTGACGTTTTTAACCACGTTGCCGTTGCGCAGGTCGCGCAAGGTGTAGTAGCGTACGCCTTGGCGCTCTTCCACGGTGACCACCTCCACGCCAGTGCGCGGCGGGGCGATGGGGGCGCCGTCGTCGGGTACTTTTTCTTCGGGGGGCGCGGGCGGCTCGGCCAGGGCGGCGGGCGCGGCGGCCTGCGTGCTAGCCAACTTCTCGCGCTGACCGCGCAGCACCATCTCGACGATCTCATCGCGCACCGCCATGCCGGTCTCGGATTCGGTGCGCAGGTAAATTTTGCTGTCATCCACGGCGTAAGGGGGGTCATCGCCGCGCGGCACCAGGATGCGGATGATATCTTTGCCCTGGAATTTGTGGGCGTCAATGCTGCAATTTAGCGGCGGGCTGATGCGGTCGGAGATCTCTTTTTCCAGGCGGGCGACGGCCTGGGAGACCGCCTCCACGCCGATGATGGCGCGTCGCGGGTTGCGGCTCATGCCGATGTAGATTGTGCCGCCGTTGGTGTTGGCGAAGGCGCATACATCGGCGATGACGGCATAGAGCTTGCCGCCGCGCACGGTCATGCTTTCGTGGAAATCCTGCACGATGTTGGGCCCTTCCTCGCGCGCCGCCTGGATGAAATCGTAGACCGGCTCGGCTTTGTGGCGGTGGGGGCGGGTGCGGGCGAAGTCGTTGCCCATGAACAGGTCTTTGAGCGCCTCAAAGGAGAGTTCCGGCAGGCGCACGTCGGTGGCACGGTCGCCCACACCGAGGTTTTTACGGCGGTCGCCATCGCCCTCCAGCCGGTGGGCGTCGGAGCCCTGGATGCAATGCATACGGCGGGGGTATTCGGGTTTTGTGCCGCTGAAGAAGGCCGCCGTGGTGTGGCGACCCTTGCGCTCCAGGTCGGTCACTTCCAGGGCGTGCAGGTTGGGGTCTTGCGTGTAGGCAATTTTGGTCTGTCCGCCGAAGCGGAAGCCGCGCATCGCCACGCCGTTGGTCGAGTTGGCGTGGGCGGCGATCACCAGCCCCCCGGCAGTATTGATCTTCTGGTAGGCGGTCAGCACGTCGGCGCTGGCGCCCACCGTCACCGAGCCGCTGTCTAACTGGTCGGCGGGGACGTTCAGGTCGAGCAAAATGTGCTCGATCTCGCGGATTGGCTTTTCGGGGGGGAAGATCCCCAGCACATGAAAGCCGAATGTGGCGGTGAACTCGAATCCTGGTAGTACCAGGATTTTCTTCATCAGACGGTTGTATTCTTTCAGGCGGGTTTCTTCCTCGGGGAGCAGGCGGTTGAGTTCCTTGAGCATTTCGAGCTGGCGGATCTCTTCCATGAGACCGCGATATCCGGCCACGGTGTTGTGGTCGGTGAAGGCGATCATATCCAGTCCCTGGGCCTCGGCGCGTTGCAGGATGTCCATGTAGGATACGTTGGACTGCTGATAATCGCTTGAGGCCGGGGTGTGCAAATGCAAATCAATGGTGTACCACTTGGTTGAACGGAAACGTTTTCTAGCCACAATGTCACTCTCAATATCGGAATCAGGGTGCTTCAACTGCGTCAGGAGTCCAGCACCTGTTTTATCGTGTCAATTAAAGTATCTGGCATGTAGGGTTTATGGATGAAGGCATCCGCTCCCTGGGCGTCGCCCTCGGATTGGTAATCCAACCCGGAGGAGAGGACGACTTTGATATCTGCCAGTTCGGGGTCGGCGCGTAACTGGCGTAACAACTGAATGCCATCCACCTCCACGCCATCGGCGGTTTTCAGATGCACGTCCAGCAGCAGAATGTCCGGGTGCTGGTCGCGGATGGGTTGGAGCAGATCGCCGCGCAGTGGGTGTTGGCTGACATCGAAGCCCTCGATAGTCAGCAGGGTGGTCAGCACATCCACCATGACGGGGGAGTCGTCAATCAGCATCAGTTTTTTCATGCTTGTCTTTGGCTTCTACGACCGGCTCGGCTTTCTTCTTGCGCTTGGTTTTGCGGGTGCGTTTTTTGGTGGTTTTGGGAGCCGGTTCCAGCGCCACTTCCAGGGCGTCGGAAACCATATCGAGGAAGACGAAGTTGATCGCCGCGCGCACATCTTCGGGCAGGTCTTCCAGGTCGGGCTCGTTGCGTTTGGGCAACAGCACGGTTTTCAGGCCGGCGCGGTGCGCGGCGAGGATCTTTTCTTTGATGCCGCCCACGGGGAGCACCTTGCCGCGCAGGGTGATCTCGCCGGTCATGCCCACGTCGCTGCGCACTGGCCGCCCGGAGACCAGGGAGATCAGCGCCACGGCCATGGTCACCCCGGCGGAGGGGCCGTCTTTGGGCTGTGCGCCGGCGGGCACGTGCAGGTGGAAATCGGCGTTGGCGAAGAAGTCTCCGTCCAGCCCCAGTTCGGCGGCCTGGGAGCGCACGTAGGAGAGCGCCGCCCGCGCCGATTCTTTCATCACCTCGCCGAGCGATCCGGTGAGCTGGAAGCCCTTGCTGCCGGGCATGCGCGTGGCCTCGATGAAGAGCACGTCGCCGCCGGTGGGCGTCCACGCCAGGCCGGTAGCCACACCGGGGAGCGAGGTGCGGTCGGCGATTTCGTCCAGGTCGGAGTACTTGCGCCGCCCCAGGTATTCCCGCACGCGCTCCGGCGTGATCTCCACGGTAATGCTCTCTCCGCTTTCGGCGATGCGGGTAGCCACCTTGCGGCACACGCCGCCGATCTTACGTTCCAGGTTGCGCACACCGGCCTCGCGGGTGTAGTAGCGGATGATCTCCCGCAGGCTTTCATCGGTGAAGTGGATTTCCTCTTCCCGCAGGCCGTTTTCGCGGATCTGCCGCGGGATCAGGTAGCCGCGGGCGATCTGCACTTTTTCGCGCTCGGTGTAACCTGAAAGCTCGATGATCTCCATGCGATCGAGCAGCGGGCGGGGGATGGTGTCCAGCCGGTTGGCGGTGGTGATGAACATCACCTCGGAGAGATCGAAGGCCACTTCGAGGTAGTGATCGCGGAACTCTGCGTTTTGCTCCGGGTCGAGCACTTCCAGCAGAGCGGAAGCCGGGTCGCCCTGGAAGCCCTGGCTGAGCTTGTCAATCTCATCCAGCATGAAGACCGGGTTGCGCGATTCGGCGCGGCGGATGGCCTGCAGGATGCGCCCCGGCAGCGCCCCGATGTAGGTGCGCCGGTGGCCGCGAATTTCGGCCTCGTCGCGCACACCGCCCAGCGAAACGCGGATGAATTTGCGCTCCATGGCGCGGGCGATCGAGCGCCCCAGCGAAGTTTTGCCCACGCCGGGCGGCCCCACAAAGCACAGGATTACCCCCTCGCGCAGGCGGCGGATCTCGTCCTCGTAATCCGTGTCATCAGGGGCGGTTTCTCCACCGCGCTCCAGGCGCAGTTTGCGCACCGCCAGGAATTCCAGGATGCGTTCTTTGATGTCCTCCAACCCGTAGTGATCTTCATCCATCACCTGGCGGGCGTGGGCGATATCCAGGTTGTCCTCGGTGGTTTTCGCCCAGGGGAGGGAGACCAGCCAATCGAGGTAGGTGCGGATGACGCCGTATTCGGCGGCGGCGGTGGGCAGGCGGGAGAGACGATCCAGCTCGCGGCGGGCCTGTTTTTCGGCCTCCTCCGGCATGTTGGCTTCCTCAATCCGCTTGCGGAATTCCTCTACCTCGGCGGCCTGTTCATCGCTCTCGCCCAGTTCGCGCTGAATGGCTTTGAGCTGTTCGCGCAGAAAGTATTCGCGCTGCACCTTTTCAATCTCAGAGCGCGCCTCGTTTTGGATGCGCTGGCCGATTTCCAGTACCTCGGCCTCGCGCGCCAGCAGTGCAACCAGTTTGTGCAGCTTTTGGGAGACTGAATCCAGTTCGAGGAGTTCCTGCGCGTCCTCCAGCTCGATGCGCTGGAAGTTGGCGATGGTGTAGATGGTTTGCAGTGGGTCATCGAGCAGCAGCACAGATTCAACCAGTTCGCGCGGCAGGGAGGGGATCATATTGGCGATGCGCTCGAACTGGTCGCGGGCGTTGCGCGCCAGCGCCTCCACTTCCAGGTCGTCTTCTTCGACTTCCGGAGCAAGCTCGATCTGCGCCCGCAGGTAAGGCTCCTCCTGCACAAAGGCGCGGATGCGGAAGCGCGCCATCCCCTGCACCAGCAGGCGGATGGTGCCATCTGGCACGCGCAACATGCGATGGACGGTCGCCACCGTGCCGACGGTGAAGAGGTCCTCCGGGCCGGGGGTTTCCAATTCGGGCTTGCGCGAGGCCACCAACCCGATCAGGCGCTGGTCCTCGGAGATCACGTCGTCCACCAGCCGGATGGAGCGCGGCTGCCCGATGGTCAGCGGGACGGCGGTTTCGGGGTACACCACCAGCCCGCGCAACGGCAGGATGGGGAGTTCATCGGGGATGTTGAGGGTCTCCGCGGAGGAATCTTCCTCTTGTTGATCGGCTTCCTCGCCGGTGACGTGAGTGATGATTGGCTGGAGGAGCAATTCCCCCGCGTCGTGATGTTCTTCATCGAACCAGGAAAGCAGTTCCATAAGATTCGAGTTCCAGCGAGAAGCTGCCATGCAGGCTATTCTCCGATTTCGATGCTGTGCGGTTTGGTTTTGGGCAGAACGAGGCGCAAAAATCCGTCTTCGTATTCCGCCTGGATGGCCTCGTGGTCAATGGCCCAATGCAGTTCTACCTGGGTGCGGAATTCCCCAAAGGGGATCTCCATCTGGTGAAAAGCGCGGCGCTCCGGGGTGTCGGGGCGGGTTCCCTGAATGGTGAGCATGTTGCCCTCAAGGGATATGGAGAACTCCGCCTTTTGCATGCCGGCGATCTCCACGCGCACGATGACCGCCTCCTCGGTCTCGTAAACGTCGGTAGGCGGCGACCAGATGCGCGATTGCACCCCCACGCGCACGTGCAGGTGATTCCTGGCGCTCTCCCGTCGCAGCGGCATTATCCAGGCGGTGCGCACCCGCCGCGAGCTGATTTTCAAGTCGTTCATTGGAGACGCTCCTTCCGGCCTCACTTCCCCGCCAGCGCATCTTGGGCGGCTTGCAGCACGGCTGCGTAGTCCGGCTCGTCGCCCAGGGCGGCCATATAGTCGGCGTACACAATTTTGTCGTCGCGATCAACCACAAAAACCGCCCGCCACAGAATGCGCCGGTCGCGCAGCAGACAGCCGTATTTGGTGCCAAAGTCGGCTTCTTTGTGATCGGAGAGGACGATAACCTGGTCAATTCCGGCAGCGCCGCACCAGCGTTTTTGGGTGAAAGGCAGATCGGTGCTGATGACCAGAATGGCGATCTCGTCGCTCAGGGCGGCGGCTTCTTCATTAAAACGGCGTGTTTCCCGATCGCACACCGAAGTTTCCAGGGAGGGCACAGCGGCGATGATGCGCACTTTGCCGCGCGTATCGGCCAGCCCGTGAAAATCGCTCCAGTCCAGCGTGTGGACGACGAATTCTGGGGCGCGATCCCCGGGTGCAAGGTCCGGCCCGATGATGGCGCCCGCCTCGACGGCTTTAATTGAACTTTTACTTCCCATAAAAAGTGTGTTCCTCCTTTGCTCCCTTGGCGTAGGTTCCCCTGGTATGTATTCCTGTAATTTTGTCTGGATTATATCACCAATCACCCTGATTTCCGTTTCCCCCTTTGATGGGCCTTTTGGGGTCAGGCTTGTCAATCGCGCCTGATGGGTTATAATTCGCTCCTACCAGCAAGGGAAAGACAGCGCATGGCCCTGTGCAGCCTGAAGGCTGTTGAAGGGTGACGAGGAAGAGGGTTCCCTGCCGCGAGGCGGGGCTAACCCCGACAGCCGTCGGGGGAAAATCGAGAGATCAGCGGAAGCCCTCCGGGAGCGCCACCTCCCGTATCCTTTCCCTCCTGTTGTAACGCAGCGCACAAAACCTCCGGGTAACCGGGGCGACAAAAGCGCGGCGAGTGGCAAGAGTGTGTCGTGCCTTTTGTGTCACGTGCCACGTACTACGTATCACGTGTAAAGTGCTCACGTGACACGCCAGCACGTGATAAGTGACACGCTGACACGTGACACTGAATCTACGGAGGGACCCCCTATGTGTGGAATCGTTGGCTATATCGGCCCGCAGGACGCGACGCCGATCATCCTCAATGGCCTGAAGCGCCTGGAGTACCGCGGCTATGACTCCGCCGGGCTGGCGGTGTTGCAAAACGGTGAGATCGCTGTGCGCCGCGATGCAGGCAAACTCTCGCGCCTGGCGGCCCTGGTGGAGGCCGAACCGGTGTCTGGTCATGTGGGCATCGGTCACACCCGCTGGGCCACGCATGGTGAACCCAACGCCCGCAACGCCCATCCCCACATGGGCATGACCGGCGATGTAGTGCTGGTGCACAATGGCATTGTGGAAAATTTCCTCGAGCTGCGCGAGGAGCTGATGGCCGAAGGGGTGGAGTTTAAATCCGAAACCGATACCGAGGTGATCGTCCATCTGATTGAACGCTATCTTGCCTCCGAGGGGGGGCTGGAAGAAGCGGTGCGGAGGGCGCTCAGCCACCTGCGCGGCGCACACGGCGTGGTGGTGATGTCTCGCCGCGAGCCGGATAAGATTGTCGCCGCGCGCATTGGCAACGCCGGCGGGGTGGTCATCGGCCTGGGCGAGGGCGAGACCTACATCGCCTCCGACCTGCCCGCCATCCTGGAACACACCCGCCAGATGGTCTTCCTGGAATCGCGTCAAATGGCAGTGGTCACGCGCCAGGGTGTGGAGGTCACCACCCTCGAGGGCGCGCCGGTGGGCTATGAGGTTCAGAACGTCCCTTGGGATCCGGTCTCGGCCGAAAAGGGCGAGTACCGCCATTTCATGCACAAGGAAATCCACGAGCAGGTGCGCTCGTTGACCGATACAATCGCTGGCCGGGCGGATTTTGAAGCCGGGCGAATCCGCCTGCCCGACCTCAACCTGACGCCGGAGTTAGCCCGCCGCATCAATAAAATTTTTATCACCGCCTGCGGCACGGCAGCGTATGCCGGGATGGTCGGCAAGGTGCTCATCGAGCGCATCGCCCGCGTACCGGTGGAGGTGGAGATCGGCTCCGAGTTCCGCTACAGCGATCCGATCGTTGGGCCGGATGATGTCGTGCTGGCGATCAGCCAGTCGGGCGAGACGGCGGACACGCTGGCGGCGATGGAGGAAGGGCGCAAGAAGGGAGCCACCCTGTGGTCCATCGTCAACGTGATTGGCTCTCAGGCCATGCGCATCGCCGATGGCTTCATCTCCATGCAAACCGGCCCGGAGATCGGTGTGGCCTCCACCAAGGCATACACCGCCCCGCTGGTGGACCTCTACATGCTGGCGATCTTGCTGGGCGATCTGCGCGGCGTGCTGGATGAAGCCGCGCGCCGCAGCCTGGTGGCCGATCTGCGGCTGGTGCCCGATCTGGCTGGTCAATGTCTGGATCGCGAAGCGCAGGTTGAAGCCGTCGCCCAGGCGCTGGTGGATACCCGCAACGCGCTTTACCTGGGGCGGGGCATCAATATGCCCACGGCTTATGAGGGGGCTTTGAAGCTCAAGGAGATTTCCTATATTCATGCCGAGGGCTACCCGGCGGGCGAGATGAAGCACGGCCCGATCGCTCTGATTGACAGTGAGATGCCGGTGGTGGTGATCGCGCCGCGCGATCCCTGGTATGAGAAGATGTTCAGCCAGATCGAGCAGGCCAAAGCCCGCGGCGGGCGGGTGATCGCCATCGCCACCGATGGGGATGAGTTGATCCCCCCCGTGGCCGATCACGTCCTTTGGGTTCCTGAAACCCCCTGGATGCTCAGCCCCGTGACCACCGTGATCCCGCTGCAAATGCTGGCTTATCACATCGCCGCCCTGCGCGGCCTGGATGTGGATCAACCCCGCAACCTGGCGAAAAGCGTGACGGTGGAGTGACGTAGCTGCTCAGGGCGTTTCATAAATTTGCCAAACGTGCCCTGAATAGTGCACCACGGAGGTGGTTCTACTTCACGGTGGAAGAGGCCATGGGATGGTCACAATTCGCGCAAAACGTTGGTGAGAGGCAGTATCGAAATCCGTTTTGTTGTAGTTCAGGATCTCGATACGCCTCTTTTTTTCATGATCTTTAGCAGAACGTTCGCCTGTGACTTGTTCTGGTAAAAGCGCGAGCAGCTCTGT
>CAZZFZ010000015.1:14951-18580 GCA_964653835.1 uncultured Anaerolineales bacterium | reverse complement strand
CTTTAGCAGAACGTTCGCCTGTGACTTGTTCTGGTAAAAGCGCGAGCAGCTCTGTCCACAGGTGGGGCTGAGGGGGAGGAGGATGGATAGGCTGACTGGGGACTTTGCTTTCGAGGGTGAGGAAAACAGTTTAAAATAACATAAAAGTGACATGAAAAACGCATTTTTCGGGGGGGAATATCAACTATAATAATTGAAAGTTTGAGTTTACCGGAAGTGTTCTTTAAAAGAATCTGGCCATTTACATCTGGCGAGATGGGGTGAAGGGGGCACCGGTCCGGAAACAGCCAGGGGCGAAGGGCTTTTCCGTTGCGTTTGTGTATTCCCATCAATAAATAATTTATGTGCGTTCGTTTACTGATATCGTATCGCCTGGATGGCGTTGTGCATATCTGTTGCGATGTTCGTTTAAAGTTGTTGCTGTTGTTGCTTCGCTCTTTCGGGGGGCGGGGCATTATCGATATGAAAGAAAGGTTGATGCCGCCATGACCATTCGGCGTCTCCGCCTGATAGCATTCTTTGGGTTGTTTATTCTTATTGCATTCTCGGTGCTGGTCACCTTTTGGGTTCTCCAGACGCAGCGAACTGACGCCCTGGTGATCAACCTGGCTGGTCGTCAGCGCATGCTGACCCAGAAGATGACTCTGCAAGTGTTAGGCATCCAGGTTAGCGATACCCCGATTTATCATGAACAATTGCGCCTCACCGAATCTCAGTTTGAGCGGACGCTAGAGGCGTTAATCGCTGGCGGCCCGGCTCCGTACACCGAGGATACGAGCGTCACGCTGCCTCCCACCCGCGATCCCGAAATCCTGGCTCAACTGGAGACTGTTCGTGCAACTTGGGAGGAGATCGACCAGGCGATTCAAACCGTGCTGGGAGCGGACCCGGCCAGTGCAGCCTTTGAGCAGGCGGTGGTGGAGGTGCAACGTCTCTCGCCTGAGGTATTAAAACAGATGGACGAGGCCGTGCGCATGTACGAGGCCGAGGCAGCGCGAAAAGTGCAGCGTGTTCAGACCATCCAAATGGGGTTTTTAGGGTTGGCGATAGCGCTGATGTTGATCGCCTTGTTCGTCTCGGAGCGTTGGGTGTTAAACCCAATCAGTCAGTTGAGAGCTGCCGCCCGGCGCATTGGGGAGGGCGATCTGACGACGCCCATTGACGTGTCTGGTCCCGAGGAGATCTCCCGCCTGTCCATCCGTCTGGAGGCGATGCGTCGGAACCTGGCCGCATCGCGAGATGCGTTGGAAGATTGGGCCCGCGAGTTGGATAATCGGGTAGCCGCGCGCACGCGCGAAATCGCCACCCTGAGCGCGATTGCCCAGGCGGCCAATCATTACGCCGAAATCGAACCCATGTTGGATGAAATGTTGCCGTTGTTGTGTCAGGTCATCAGTGCCTCCGCGGCCTGGGTGAGCCTGCTTGATGAACGAGGAGTGTTCTCGACTGTGGGAGCCTATAACCTGCCCCCGGCGCTGGAGGCGGACGACCGTGCCGCGATGCGCTGGACAGGCTGCGCCTGCCAGCGCCGATTGCTGGCCGGCGAGCTAACGGCAGCGGCGAATATCCTCGAGTGTTCGCGATTACAACAGGCTCAGGGTGACACCCGCGACCTACGTCACCATGCAGCTGTGCCTCTCCGCGTCAGCGGGCGCGCCCTTGGCATTCTGAATCTAACGACCCCTGCCGGACGCTTTTTCACCGAGGACGAATTAAGCCTCCTCAGCGTTGTCAGTGATCAGATCAGTGTGGCTGTAGAGCGCGCCCGGTTGTACGAGCGGGTGAAGGAGCGCTATATTGAAGAGCAGGCGACGCTGCTGCGCCTTTCCCAAACCTTGCTCGGCGAGACCGACACGCAGATGATCCTGGATACCACCGTGCGCGTGGCCGCCCATGCGCTTCAGGTGGAATTTGCCGCCATCGCTTTGGTAGACGCCGGCGGACAGAGCTATTCTGGGCGTGCCGTCGTCGGCTGGTCACCAGAAGTTCTTCAGCACACGCAGCAGATTCCTCTCTCGGCCAGCACTGGGCTGGGGTATGCCATTCAGACAGTTGCACCAGTAGTTATTCCCGATGAAAGTCAGGAAACTCGTTTTAAGAGGCCTCCCTGGGTGACCGAGGCAGGAATCCGTTCCTCGGTTCTGGTGCCCATGGCGGTGTCGGACAGGGTAATCGGTGGGTTAGTCGTTAACAGTCGCCGCGCCCGCGCCTGGAGCGATAGTGAAGTACATCTCCTTACACTGATCGCTAACGACGCCGCTCAGGCCCTGGAACGAGCGCGTTTATATGAAGAAACTCTCCGTCAGCGGGACCGCTTGCAGCTCATCCACCGCCTGGATCGGGCGATCAGCGGGACTCTGGCGTTGCCAGAGCTTTTGAGTCAGCTGGCTGAAGAGCTCATGACGGCGCTGGGGGTCAATCGTTGTAGCATATGGTTATTGGATGAAGGGGGCGAGACCCTGCGAGGACGGGGGTATGGCCTTCAGACTGGCGACCCGGCCATTGAGAGCATCCTCCTACCTCGCAGCGAGCCGATGGTGACGCACGTCCTGGAGACTCGTCAGCCGTTGATGGTAGCAGATGTGAACGATCCGGCTTATGTGGACGTGATCAACCCGCAGTACGTTGCCGCTTTTCGCATCCAGGCCTTCCTGATGGTGCCACTGGTGCAACAGGATCAGGCTATCGGTTTTCTGGTGCTGGACGACACCCGGGGGCCGCGTACCTTCCAGGAAGAAGACATTCAGCTCGTCCAGAGCGTTGCTTCCGAGGCGGCCATCGCCGTGGAGAAGGCGCGTCTGTTTGAGCAGACCAGGCAGTATGCCGAGCGGCTGGCCGTGTTGTATGAAACCGGTAAGGATCTTACTACAACGTTGGAGCTGGACGCCTTGCTCCAGCTCATTGCCGAGCGCGCCACTCGTTTGACTGGCGCAGACCGGGGGTTGATCTTGCTGGTGGATATGAAGAAGGAGACCCTGACCAAGTCTGTCGGAGTGGGGTACCCGCATGACGTGGTTGATAGCTTCACGTATCAGGAAATCATGGATGGAATCAGTGGTTGGGTGTTGAGGGAGAAGACCCCTGTCATTTCCCGGGATGTGTTGTCCGATTCCCGTAACACTGGCCTCGCGTTGGAGAGGGCCAGGCGGGAGCATGAGCAGGGCATGTCAATCGCTGTGGCCCCGTTGCTGATAAAGCAGGATGTCATTGGAACGCTGACGGTCGTTAACCTGGAGGGAAAACCAAGCTTTAGTCAAGGAAACCTGGATTTGGTCGTCATGCTGGCCGACCAGGCTGCCATCGCTATTGAGAATGCCCGGCTATTCGAGGCTGAGCGCACCCAGTTGCAACTGACGCGTACTCTTCAGGAGATCGGAGCGTTATTGACGTCTCGGTTGAGTCTCGAGGACGTATTGGAAACTCTCTTCGATCTGTTGGCTCGCGTTGTCGCCTACGACAGTGTTTCAGTGCAATTGTTGGGCAAAGACGGTAGGCTTTATCTTGCGGCAGGACGGGGCTTTCCCGATTTGGAGCATGCTCGGCGGATAGTACGCGAAATGAGCGAGTATATGCTGGAGCGTAAGTTTGTGGATCAGAAAACCATTGTTATCCCTGATACGCGCGCAGAT
>CAZZFZ010000015.1:0-14851 GCA_964653835.1 uncultured Anaerolineales bacterium | reverse complement strand
GAGGTGATCGAAGCATTCCCTACCATCGTTGCAGGCCTGAAGTCAATCACTGGCTGTGAACGCATCAGTCTGGCGTTGCTAGAGGAAAATGGAGAATATGCCATCCTGGTCGCCCTGGATGCGCCGCGCCAGGAACTGGCGCAGGGGGTACGAATTCGGGTAGCGGACACCGCTGCTGTGGATGATTTGCTGGCAGGCCGTCCGCACCTCACGCCAGATCTATCCACGGAGGTGGAATACCCCGCTGAGCGCATTTTGTATGCCGCTGGCTATCGTTCCCGGATTAACCTGCCTCTGCACATTAATGAGCGTGGTATTGGTTCACTCAACCTCGGCTGGCTGGAGCTGGCCGGTTATGATCCCTCTCAGCTACAGCTATTGGGTCAGATCGCCAATTCCCTGGCTCTGGCAGTGGAGAGGAGCCGGTTGTTTGATGCTATGAAACATCGGGCGGAAGAACTTTCTGCCCTGGCGGAGTTATCGACAGAGTTGCGCGCCGTTCAGAGCATGGATGAGATGATCCCCATCTTCGCTCAAAAGGCCATGGAGATCGTTGACGGCATCGCTGTCGCCATCTTTTTGGTGGAGCCTTCCGGGGAATCTTTGCTCGCTCCGCGCTGGTATCGCTATGATATGGAGCCGGTTGTCAGCGAAGATCTGCCGCCTCTTCGGCATCGGATGGGTGAGGGCATCACCGGTCGTGTGGCGCTCAGCGGGGAGGTGTATATCACCGCGGATTTGCAAAAGGATCCGTTGGCGCGTATTTTGCCGGGGGAGGCGGCCGCCATTGAGGATGTGACCAGCCTGATCTCGTTGCCCTTACGTACCCAGAAGCGCGTTGTGGGGGTGATGCATGTGGGGTTGGGGGAACAGCGTGCCTTTACCAACGAGGAGGTTGATTTGCTGACGGCCATCGCCGAAATGGCGGGAAACGCCTTGCATCGCGCCCGTGCCCATGAAGAACTGGAAGAGAATTATCTGCAAACCGTGCTGGCGCTGGCCAATGCGATGGACGCTCGCGACGCTTACACCGGTGATCACAGTCAGCGATTGGCGACATGGGCGCAGGCCGTTGCCCGCGCGCTGGCGTGCAGTGAGGAAGAAGTCCAACGGGTATATTGGGGCGCGTTGCTCCACGATATTGGCAAGATTGGCGTCCCCGATGAAATCCTCCGCAAAGCCGGCCCGCTGACCGACGAGGAATGGGAGTTGATGAAGCGCCACCCCGAGCTGGGCGCGGAGATCGTCGCACCGGTGGAGAACCTGGTCGACGTTGCACCCATCATTCGATCCCATCAGGAGAAATACGATGGCAGTGGATATCCTGATGGCCTGCGAGGGGAGGAGATCCCTTTGGGTGCGCGCATTCTGGCTGTGGTGGACGCATACGGGGCGATGACTGACGAACGAGTGTATCGCAAGGCGCGCAGCCCAGAAGATGCGGTGGCGGAGTTGCGGCGTTGTGCCGGCACTCACTTTGATCCAGAGATCGTGGAAGTGTTCCTGGACGTTTTGGAATCTGATACCGATTGAGCCAGGCTCAAAATTGCGTTGGGGGTAAGGGATACGCGTCGCCAGGCGCGTATTTCTGGATTCTTTCGCCGCGCGGGTGGGACTTCAGGGTATAATTGAAAAGCGTATTACGCCATTTGATATGATTGGTTGGAAGGCCAGACTTTTTGTGCTTTGCAGTCGTTTGTAAAAGGTCTCCCGTTTCCAGCACTTCCTTTGTTGCTCGTAGCTGAGGGGAGTGTTTTCGCTAGGGTATCATTTAATCGGAAATATGACTCTCTCTCCAGAAGAGTATGCCATCGCTCGCGACGTTTTGCTGTTGCGTGCTCTCGAAGAACAAGAATTTCAAAGCGTGATCGCCGCCTCTAAAGTTATTACAGTTGAGGACGGCGCCTTTTTTTTCATGGAAGAAGACTGTGCTGAAAAGGCGTACGTGTTGCTGGATGGAAAAGTGAAGCTCACGCAGATTACGCTGGATGGTCAGCAGGTCTTGTTGGAGTATCTGACGCCTGGGCGATTGTTTGGCATTATTGCCGTGTTGGAAAACTTCACCTACCCGGTTACCGCTCAGGCGGTGGGTCGGTGTCGGGCACTGTGGTGGGATCGAGCAACGCTTAATCAGCTCATGGAGCAATATCCCCGCATGGCCTTGAACGCCTTGCGCATCCTGGCAGGGAGGATTCGTCTGTTTCAGTATCAGGTGCAGGAGCTTTCAACCCAACGGGTGGAACGGCGTATTGCGCGGGCCATCCTGCGGCTGGCGCGCCAGTCTGGGCGCAAGACGGCGGAGGGTGTGCTGATTGATTTACCCCTCTCCCGTCAGGATTTGGCCGAAATGACCGGGACGACCCTCTACACTGTCAGCCGGGTGCTCAAGGAGTGGGAAAAGCGCGGCGTGGTGGAGAGCAAACGGCAGCAGGTATTGATCCGCTCGCCGCACGGGTTGGTCATCATCGCTGAAGATTTGCCATCAGAAAAAGTACAACCAGACGTGGATTTAGATACTTTCTGACAGGCAAAGTCGTCCGGGGGAAATGTTGCTCTTTGCGCTAGCGCAAAGACAATAACTTCTTTTAGGGGTAGTATGAGCATACGATGGTTCCAAGGTGCCAGGCTTTGTCCTGTGGATAGAGCTTTGGCGCAATGTTGTCACTCATTGAATCAGGAGGAGTGTGTTGTGTTCAAAAAACTGTTGATTTTCTCTGTTTTGCTGTTGGCTCTGTTGCTGGCGGGATGCCAGTCCGCAGGGCCTGCCGACCAGGCTGGGGGGGGCGCTGCTGAAGTTCCCAGCCCCGAAGAGGCAGCGGCGCTGTTCCAAAAGGGTGGTTGTGTGGCCTGTCACGTCATCCCTGGCGTTCCGGGGGCGGTAGGGACGATTGGGCCTGACCTTTCTGAGATCGGCGCTGTGGTTGCGGATCGCCTTGCGAGCGGTGAGTACACCGGCGAGGCCAAGACCGTGGAAGAGTATCTCCACGAGGCGGTCGTCAACCCGGATGCCTACCTGGCCCCGGATTGTTCGGGAGCGCCTTGCCAACCAGGGCAGATGCCGCCTTCGTTTGAGGATATGTACAACGAGGATGAGTTGAACGCCATAGTGGCTTATCTGGCCAGCCTGCCGAGCGATGAGATATCCGCCGCGCCTGCTGATGAGGCGGCTGTGCCGGTGGGTGAAGCTCCCCAGTTGACCGAAGAAGAGTTTGCTGAAGCTAAACAGATCTTCTTCGATCGCTGCGCGGGCTGCCACGGCGTGCTGCGCAACGGCGCTACCGGTCCGGCGTTGACTCCCGATAAGACTTTGCCCAAAGGGACGGTTGCGCTGGCGACCATCATCTACAACGGCACCCAGCGCGGTATGCCTGGCTGGGGCAAGCAGGGCATCCTGACCGAGGCCCAGGCCGAGCTGATGGCCAAGTTCATCCAGAATGAGCCGCCGGTTCCGCCTGAAATGCCGATGGAGAAGATGCTGGAGAGCTGGAAGGTGTTCGTCCAGCCTGAGGATCGCCCCACCGAGCCGCAGACGGACCGCAACTGGCAAAACTACTTCGTCGTCACGCTGCGTGATGCCGGGCAGGTTGCCGTGATTGACGGCGATACCTACGAGGTTATCACCACCGTGGATACCGGCTATGCCGTGCACATCACTCGTATGTCCGCCAGCGGACGTTACGCCTACGTCATCGGGCGCGATGGCAAAGTCGCCTTGATTGACCTGTGGATGAAAGTCCCCGAGAAAGTGGCCGAAGTTCAGGCCTGTTTCGATGCTCGCTCGGTGGACACCAGCAAGTATAAGGGCTATGAGGATGCCTACGCCATCGTAGGTTGTTACTGGCCGCCGCATTTCACCATCCTCGACGGCGCTACCCTTGAACCCATCAAGATCGTAAGCACCCGCAGTTACACCTACGACACCGAAGAATTCCACCCTGAACCGCGCGTGGCCAGCATCGTGGCTTCTCACGCCCGCCCGGAGTGGGTGGTCAACGTGAAGGAGACTGGACAGGTCTGGCTGGTGGATTACAGCGATCCCAACAACCCCACCATCAAGATGTTGGAGGCCGAGCGCTTCCTGCATGATGGCGGCTGGGCGATGACCTGGGACGGCACGGAGCGCGTTGGTGTCAGCCCCTACTTCCTGGTCGCGGCCAACATGAAGAACAAGATCGTGGTTGTGAACACCGAGGACGAGAAGATCGAAGCCATCGTGGAAACGGGCACCAAACCGCATCCTGGCCGTGGCATGAACTGGGTGCACCCTGAATACGGCCCGGTTTGGGCGACCAGCCACCTGGGCGAAGGCCTGCTCTCTATCATCGGTGTTGACCCGGAGAACTACCCGCAATACGCCTGGAAGGTGGTCGCTGAGGTGGAACTGCCCAGCGCCGGCGGGCTGTTCGTCAAGACACACCCCAACAGCCATTGGCTCTGGGTTGACTCACCGTTGAGCACCGACGAAACCATGCAGCGCAGCGTCTGCGTGATCGACAAGAACACCCTCGAAGTTGAGAAGTGCTGGGAAGTCGCGGACTACGGTCGCGCCGTGCACTTCGAATACAATCAGGATGGCTCGGAGGTGTGGGTCAGCGTTTGGGGCAACGCCGATCAGCCGGGGAAGACGGGCGAAATCGTGATCTACGATGACGCCACCCTGGAAGAGATCGCTCGCATACCTGATCTGATGACGCCGACCGGTAAGTTCAACGTGTACAACACGGTTAATGATATCTACTAAACGCCGCTGTTGAGCGTTGACCACAACCCGCCCCTTGGATGCCTGTCCGATGGCTCCCCCCCAAGGGGCGGGTTTGCCTACCGGGAGGAAATCATGTCTCAGCCGTTAATCACTATCGAGGACTCGATTGAGAAGATCCTCACCACCTGGCCCCAGACGATCCCTTTCTTCCTGAAGCATCATATGATTTGTGTGGGGTGCCAGATGTCGGAGTTCGACACGCTGGAGGAGGCTCTGGCGAATTACGGGATTCCTCCGGAACCGTTCCTGCGCGCTTTGAATGAGATTGTTCAGCGTGATGAATCGGCGCGTTCAGATTGATAAACCGGAAAAGACAAGAGGATTCTGCACATGGCAACATCGTATGCTCACTTTGACGACCTGGCGGCTCTGCTCCCTGAGATTCCCCCGGATAGCATTGTCAGCCGCACGTTTTATGAGAACGATCAGCTCAAAGCGGTTTTGTTCGGCTTTGCGCCGGGGCAGGAGCTTTCGGAGCACACCGCTTCTCGACCGGCTATCCTGCATTTTCTGGAAGGGGAGGCCCGCCTGACTCTGGGGGATGAGGAACAGCGCGCGAACGCGGGAACCTGGGTCTATATGGAGCCGAAACTGCCGCACAGCATTCTGGCAGAGACGCGCCTGGTGATGTTGTTGCTGTTATTAGAGTAATGGTGATGCAACCTCAAGCTCGCTACCCATTGATGTTGATGGCCTTTCTGGCCTTTCTGGCCGCGGCTTGGGCCGGGCTGATCCGTTTGGGGTGGTCGCTGCCACCGTTGCGTCCGACGTTGCCCATGCACCACGGCCCCTTGATGGTGACGGCTTTCTTCGGCACGCTCATCAGCCTGGAGCGCGCCGTCGCCCTGGGGGGACGTTGGCCTTATCTCGGCCCGTTGTTAGGCGGCCTCGGGGGCCTGGCGCTGGTGTTGGGCATTGGGGGCTGGGTTGGCCCCGTGCTGCTCACCGTGGGCAACTTCTGGCTGGTGGTGATCTTCGCGGTGATTCTGCGGCGGCATCGGGCCGATTACACCGTCACGATGGCGCTGGGGGCTTTGAGCCTCTTCATCGGCGATTTGTTGTGGCTGGCCGGTTGGCCGATTTATCGGTTCGTCTTTTGGTGGGCGGCTTTTTTGGTGTTGACCATTGCTGGTGAGCGGCTGGAACTCAGCCGCATTGTGGCGCGCTCGGTCTTCAGCCGCCGCGCCTTCGCCGCGGTCGGGCTGGTCTATCTGGCTGGTCTGGTCTGGCTGCTGTTTGCCTGGGATGCCGGGGTTCGGCTGACGGGCCTGGGCGCGCTGGGGCTGGCCTTGTGGCTGCTGCGCTATGACCTCGCCCGCAAAACCATCCGACAGAACGGTTTGACGCGCTTCATCGCCGCTTGTCTGCTAGGGGGATATTTCTGGCTGGCGGTCTCCGGCGGGGTGATGGCGATTTTCGGCGCTGTGCCCGCTGGGATGGTGTACGACGCGGCCTTGCACGCCGTTTTCCTCGGCTTCACGTTCACCATGGTTTTCGGCCACGCGCCGATCATCTTCCCCGCGGTGCTGGATGTCGCTGTTCGCTATCGCCCGACGTTCTACCTGCCGCTGGCGCTTTTGCACGCTTCTCTGTTACTGCGTCTTGGTGGTGAGCTGATGGGGTATGGCTGGGCGCGCTTATGGGGTGGGGTAATTAACCTGCTGGCTGTATTGCTCTATTTTGGCCTGATCGCCCCCTTCTGGAATCGGAGTAAAACATAACAAAACGCCCGGCAGTCACCGGGCGTTTCTTGAATCTGGCGGAGAGGGCGGGATTCGAACCCGCGATACCTTGCGGTATACGCGCTCTCCAGGCGCGCGCACTAGACCGGACTATGCGACCTCTCCAATCTTTTCTGAGCGGGCGGCATTATACCATAAAGTTTTTGACGAGAGAACCTTCCGCACCTTAACTCAGCCTGGGAACATGCTCTCCAGCAGTTCGGGGGCGAATTCGGCCACCATCTCGGAGGAGAGGGCGTTTTGCTGGCAGATAGCAGCGTACAGGTCGGCGCTGGGGCGTTTGCGCCGCGCCTGGGTTTCCAGGTCCAGTTCCCACAGGCCAAAGCGTTGCGTCCAGCCGCGTTCCCACTCGAAGTTATCTACCAGCGTCCAGTGGAAGTAACCTTCAATCGGCCAGGCGAAATTGACCGCCCGCCACATCTGGTGGATGTGTTGAATCAGATAGCGGCGGCGTAGGGAGTCTTCGCTATCTTCCACGCCGTTCTCGGTGACGATGATGGGAACCCCAAATTGCAGACCCCACTTGAGGGCCTGGTAAAACCCCAGGGGTTCATTGGCGATGAAGCCAGTGGGGCTGATCTCCCAACTGGGGTCGTAGAACCGCTTGCTGAACAGGTCTCCGGGGGCCAGGATGTTGAAGGCCACGCGGTCGCGGGTGTAGTAGTTGATCCCCAGGAAATCCTGCGTCTCGCGTGCCTGCGGGATGGACTGGCGGCGGCCAAAGAAGTTCAAGCGGCCCTCGTGAGCGGCGCGGGGGAAGAAGTCGTTATAGGTTTTGGAAAGCGCCCCGGCCACCCAGCGGTCGGGCGGGAACCAGGCGCGGGCGGGCTGCATCTCGCGGTAATTGACCGCCATGCCGACGCGCGCTTCGGGCTGCAATTCGTGGATGGTGTGGTAGGCCGCGGCGTGGCCGCGCACCAGGTTGGTCATCACCCGGTAGGCTGCTCCCAGGTCGCGCTTGCCGGGGGGGAATTCACCCAACACATAGCCCACCGAAGCGTAGACGTTAGGTTCGTTGATTGTACACCACAGGTTGACGTAATCCTTGAGCGCGGGGATCACCCTGCGCACAAAGGCTTCAAAGCGCTCGACTACACCCTCATACTCCCAGCCACCCAGCTGAGTCAGCCACAGCGGGTCGGTGAAGTGGTGCAGGGTGACCATCGGGGTCAGTCCGCGCTCGCGCAGGCCGCGCACCATCTGACGGTAGTGGTCGAGGGCGTCCTCGTCCCAGCGGTCCTCGGCGGGTTGGATGCGGCTCCACTCCACGGAAAGGCGATGGCTGTTCTGACCGCTTTCGGCGGCGCGGTCAAAATCCTCGCGCCAGCGGCCGCTCCACCAGTCGCAGGCCACCTGGCTGGAGTGGCCGGGGAGGATGTGCCCTTCCTGTTCCCAGAAGTACCAGTTGTTGTTGGTGTTGCCGCCTTCCACCTGATGGGCGGCCGTCGCCGTCCCCCATAAAAACCCTTTGGGGAAATAAAATGTTGCCTGTGCCATGTGTGCATCCTGTTCCTGGTTGGTGGATAGCCTGTCTATGTCTCCCTCATTTTATCTTGCGGTTGTGGTTTTGGCAAAGGATCGCAGGGCGGGTGTTGGATGTGGTATTCTTGATTCGCCAGTGTTGGATCTTCTGGGATGGACTGTTTAGGAGGTGCTGTGATGATAGCTGTTCTTCGATTTCCCGTTGTCCGCCTTCGCCGGCGGTGCAGGTGGTGGAAACCGGTAGTGCTGGCCTTCGGTTTACTTTCCCTCAGCGCCTGCAACCTGCCTGCTGGCTCGCTGCCGTTCCTCGCCACGCCAACGCACACACCGACGATGACGTTCACCCCCAGCGTCACCCCCAGCACCACGCCCTCCCCCACGGCGACGTTCACTCCCACGTTCACGCCTACCTTTACCCCCACGTTCACGCCCACTTTCACCTTCACACCGACGATGACCTTCACGCCCACCGATACGCCGACCCCCACGCTGACCCCCACCGATACGGCGACGCCGACGCCGGAGGCTGCCGCGGCCCTCGCTGAGCAGAACGTCAATTGTCGCTGGGGGCCTGGCACGGTTTATCTGAACGCCGGGCTGTTCCGCCAGGGCGCGCAGGCGGCCATAGATGGGCGCGATTACCCCGCTAACTGGTTGTGGATCAAGATGGAGGGGTTTGCGTATCACTGCTGGGTTGCTGCCTCGGCGGTGGTAGTGCAGGGCGACCTGAACACTGTGCCCATTGTCCCCACAGAGCCGCCGATCAACCCCGCTGTGCCCTCGGCGACGGGCGTTTCGGCCACCCGCAACGGGGATAAGGTCACCATCACCTGGAACCCTGCATCGCCCGCGGTGGACCTGCATTACCTGATCCGCGCCAACATTTGCAACGGCCAGTATGTGTATGAGTGGGTGGATACCACCACGGCGACCTCATACACGGTGATTGATAAGAAGGGCTGTTCGGGCGCATCTTCGGCGAAGGTGTATGTGGTCAATAAGACGGGGTATGCCAGCCCGGTCAACGTGCCCTGGCCTTAGGTAAGGAAGAAGGTAGCGCTATCCACATGGCTCATACCGTATTTATTTCCCTGGGTAGCAACCTGGGCGACCGGCGGGAGAATTTGCGCGCCGCGGTGGCGGCCCTCCCGCCCGCCGTCCGGGTGACGGCGCAGTCCCCCGTGTATCAGACCGCCCCGTGGGGGTACGCCGATCAGCCCGATTTCCTCAATCAGGTTGTTGAGGGGGAGACTGAGCTTTCCCCGCGAGAGTTGCTGGTTCACCTGAAATCCCTGGAATCCCGCCTGGGGCGGGAGAAAACTTTTCGCTATGGCCCGCGGCAAATTGACCTGGATATCCTCTTTTACGCGGATTTCATCGTTGAGGAGAGCGACTTGCAAATTCCTCATCCGCGCCTGCACGAGCGCGCTTTTGTCCTCGTACCGCTGGCTGATCTGGCTCCCGATTGGGTGCACCCCCGCCTGGGGCTCGAGGTGCAGGCCTTGCTCGCCGGTGTGGATGTGCGCGGGGTGGAGCGCTTTGATGAATCCTGAGCGAATTTCCTTGCCACCTTCCGACGGGTGGGCTATCATTCTGCGTCACGGCTTATGATTTTGTTGATTGCTTTGTTGCTCGTGTTCAGCCTCCCCGGCGTAATCCTGCTCCTGGAGCGGCGTCAGGTTCGGTTGGGGTACATCTGGCTCACGGCTGTGGGGGGGACGTTTGTCGTCTGGGTGTTGATGTGGTTTGCCCGCCTGGCCTCGCCGGTGCAGATCGTGCTGGTGCGCTGGGAGGCGGGCAGCCTGCTGCGCGCCAGCATCACGCTGTTGCTGGATGAAATCTCCTGGCCGTATGCGATTGGGCTATCCGCGCTCTATCTGGTGATGGTGTTGGGCGATGTGTTCAACCTGAGAGAGGTGGAACCGCGCCGTTGGGCTGGTGGCATTGGGCTGGGTTTGGGGGGGCTGCTGGCGGTGCTGGCGGCAAACCCGCTGACACTGATGCTGGCCTGGGTGGGGATGGATATCGTCGAAATGGTCATCTGGTTGCGGCGGGTGAGAGCCAGCCGGGAGCGCGAGCGCATTGTCATCGGACTGGCTGTGCGCCTGGGCGGGGTGATGCTGGTCTGGGCGGCAGCCGCGCTGGCGCTGGCTGCCGGGCGCGCCCTGACCTTTCGGGAAATACCGCCCTTGGCGAGTGGGGTATTGTTGCTGGCTGCCGGGCTGCGTTTGGGTGTTTTGCCGCCGCATCAGATTCTTTTCCGTCAGGCAGCTTTGCCGCGCGGCCTGGGGACGGTGATCCGCCTCGCGCCAGTCGCCAGTAGCCTGGCGCTGTTGGGGCGTGTGGCGCAATCTCCCACCCTTGCGGGGGGACAGTTTCTTATTCTGGCGATGACGATGCTGGCGGCTTTGTGTGGTGGGCTGGGCTGGGCTGGCAGCGACGATGTGTTCGAGGGGCGCGGCAACTGGCTGTTGGGGATGTCGGCGCTGGCCTTATTCAACGCGGCGCGCGGCCTGCCTCAGGCCAGCCTTGCCTGGGGAATGGCGGCGTTGTTGGCGGGCGCGGTGTTGTTCTTTGTGCCGTTGTCCAGCCGGGTCGAAAAGGCGCTGGCTGGTCTGGGCGCACTTGGGGTGCTTGCCTTGCCTCTGACGCTTTCATCGGATGGGGGCGCGGTGCTGGCTGGAGTTACCCCCGCGTGCATTGTGTTTTTTGTGCTGGCTCACGCCTTGCTGTTTTTGGGTTTTGCGCGTTTCCTCTTCAAAGAGGAACAGGGTGCTCATAGTATGGAACCCTGGATGCGCGGCGTTTCCCTGGCTGGCGTTGTGATTTTGCTGGCAACCTGGTGGGGGAGCGCCTGGCTGGCAGGTCTGTTTCGGCTGCCTGCGGCGGCGGTGTCGCTCCCCGCGGGGTTGAGCGCCCTTACCTTGCTGCTCGCCGGGGGCATCGCCTGGGTTGGGCGGCGGTCGTCGTCTCGAGCGGAGCAGGCCCTGGCCTGGTTACAGCAGATCATCGCTCTGGGCTGGCTATACCGCTTGTTCTGGGGTGTGTATCGTGCCCTGACGCGGCTGGCGCAGGTGGTATCCCAGGTTCTTGAAGGCGAGGGGGGCGTTTTGTGGGCGATACTGGTGTTGATCTTGCTGGTCTCGGTGTTGCGGCAGGTTGGAGGGAATTTATAACGAATGAACGTCATTTTGCTTGCCCCCTTTGCCACTGCCTTGGTGGTGATCACCGCGGTGATTATCCTGGTCAGCCGCGATTGGCGCGTGAGCATCAGCGCGCTGGGCGCGCAGTATGGCGGCATGCTCATCCTGATCACTTATAACTGGCCGTTGGAATATGCGGTGGTCAAATTGATCGCCGGTTGGATGGGGGCGGCTGTTTTGGGTATGGGGCTGGCTGAGCGCGCCGTCGGGTGGGGGGATGAAATTGGAGGGCGGGTGAGCGGGACGCTGTTCCGCGTCTTCCTGGCCGGATTGGTCGGACTGACGGTGTACTCCCTGATCCCCCTGGCGGCTCAATGGCTGAACCGCGCCACCTACGCGCACATCATGGCGGGGTTGACGTTGATCGGGCTGGGGGTGCTGCATCTCAGCCTGACGGTGCAGCCGACGCGCGTGGTCTTAGCGCTGCTCACCGCGCTGACCGGTTTTGAAGTGCTGTATGCCACCATGGAGACCTCGCTGCTTGTGAACGCCATCCTGGCGGCGCTCACGCTGGGGCTGGCGTTGATCGGCGCCTATTTTTGTGTCGTCACGGATATGGAGGCGCGGGCATGAATGCTCCCTTCATCTGGATCATCGCGCCGGCGCTCGCGGCTGGGGTGTTGCTCCTGGTTCCGCTGCGCCCCCGCTGGCAAAAACTCCTGGGCGGTAGCATGGCGGCGCTCTTCAGCCTCCTGGCGGCTTTCTTGCGCATTGATGATGTGCAGGTGGTCGGCCCCTGGGCGTATCGCATCGCTGCGGAGTGGGTCGTCGCCGGGCGTCAGTTTATCATTGAGGATGCAGAGCGCCCTCAATTGATCTTGTTGTATGGGCTGCTGGCTTTCTGGCTGCTCAGTTCTACCGCCGTTTCGGTCCCCCGCTTGTTCGCTCCGCTGGGGCTGGCAACTGTCGCCGTGTTCGTGGCGGCGTTATCGGTGAACCCGATTCTGTTCGCCCCGTTGCTGATCCTCGGGGGCGTGCTGCTGCTCGTCGTGATGCTCACGCCGCCGGGGGAAAGAGTGAAGCGCGGCGTGATGCGCCTGCTGGCCTATCAAACGCTGGCTATGCCCCTTTTGCTGATGGCTGGATGGCTGGTCAGCGGGGTGGAGAGCGAAACCCTGTCCATCGCCGATCTGCCCATCCCCTTGTTCCTGGGAGTTGGGTTGGTTTTCTTGCTCGGCGTGTTCCCCTTCCATAGTTGGATTCCCATGCTGCTGGATGAAGGGAATCCGTACACGGCGACGTTCGCGGTGACGGTGTTGATGCAGGTGAGCATCCTCTTTATGATGGAATTCTTTGGCCGATACACCGCCCTGGCCCCCCTGTTAGATATCGAGGACGTGCTGCGCTTTGGGGGTATTCTGATGTGGGTGTTCGCGGGCGTGTGGGCGGCTTTTCAGCGTCATCTGGGACGCATGTTGGGGTTTGCGCTGCTCGCTGAACTGGGGCGCATGATACTCTGGTTGAGCCTCACCGAAGGGCAGACGGTGGTTTTACTTTCGGCGATCCCGCGGGCGCTCTCGCTGGGAGTCTGGGCGCTGGCTCTCACCCTGCTGCAGGCGCGGGTGCCGGGCTTGCGTTTTTCGGAGGTGGTGGGAGGAGCGCGCCGTTATCCGGCGCTGGCCGCCGGGTTGCTTTTTGCGCACGCCTCGCTGGCCGGCGCGCCGTTGCTCGCCGGTTTCCCCGTCTTGTGGGTGCTCATTCAACGCCTGGCGGGATTTGGTAGCTGGTTGCCGATTGCTGGAATCCTCGGCAGCGCAGGCTTGCTTGTGGGTGCGGTCCGTTCGCTGGCAGTGCTGGTGATGAGCCGGGAGGACGCCGCCGCTGAAGCCGTCGCTGATCCACCCGCCTGGTACCGCCTGGTTTTCGTGTATGCAGGGATGGTGTTGCTGTTCCTGATGGGAATTTTCCCTCAGTGGATTTGGGGCTGGATTTAAGCGCCGGGGCTTTCCTCTGCCAGCTTGTGTGGGCGCTTCATGCTATAATTCTCGCGCTTTAAGCATCTGCCGGTGAAGTCCCCCCGGTCGAACAGGAGAATCAAATATGGAAGTACAAGCACTCGCCAAGCGTCTGGATTGGCTGGATGAAGAGCGGCGCAAGGATAAGCAAGTCATCGCCCAGTTGCAGGATCGTATTGTTGTACTGGAGGGGAAGCTCAGGGCTGCGGAACAGGAGAATAAAACCCTCGTCAGCGAGGTCACGCATCTGAAAACGGTGCTGGGGCGCCTGGATCGCATAGATGATCTGCTGGCGGAGTACCGGACAGAGTTCAGTCAGTGGAAGGTGGATGAAAACCAGCGCCTCGCCCGGCGGGACGCGGAGATCAAGAAGCTGATCCGTACCGAATTGCAGGGCGTGGAGGCCTCCCTGGTCGAGGTGCAGCAGAGCCTTAAATCTGCGCTGGAGATGCGGGAACGGTTGGAAGCGCGGGAAGAGGAGAGCAACCGTCTCATCAATCTGATCTCCAGCCTCAACCAGGCCGTGGATGAGTTGCGGCTGCGCACCGAAGACCAGTCGCGCGCCTATCGCGTCATCGAGGATGGACGTCGCCAGGATAGCCAGCGGGTCAACGACCTGCAGGGCGAAGTTTCCGCTTTGCGCAAGCGCGCCGATGAGTTCCGCGGTCAGTTCGATGTGTTGGAAGTCGAAATCCGTCGCCTGGAAGGACGCTTGAAGGAACTGGCCTCCCTAGAGCGCGAGTTAAGCGAGGCACAAACCAGCTTCATCAACAAGCTCAACGAGGCCGAGGTGGAGCGCGAGAAGACCTGGGCGCAGTGGGCGCGCCGTTTTGAACAGATTGAAACCCAGGCGAGCGAACTCGAACACTACCTGCAGGATATTCAACAAACCAGCCTGGAAGTCCGCCGCACGCAAGAAAAGGCCGAAGAACTTTCCAAGCAGGTGGAACGGCGGATCAACGAACTGACCGAGATCCAACGCCTCTCTGAAGAGCGTTTCCGCCAGGAGTGGAACACCTTTAAGGCCGATGATCAAAAGCGCTGGACGAACTACATGCTCTCGCACGATGAACAGCAGAGCGACACCAACCGGCGGATTGAACGCCTCAGCGAGAGTATCGCTCTCCTTGAGGACACCTTGCAGGCTGTGCAGGACTTTCTGGAAGAGAACAGCGAACTATCCAATCAGCGGTTGCAGGCGGTGCTGGCCGCCTTCCGCGACTGGGCAGCGGATTATGAACGCCTGAAGAACCATCTGCGGTAGGGATTATGCGCGTTATTGGCACCGCCGGCCATGTGGATCACGGCAAATCGGCGCTCATTGAGGCGCTCACCGGCACGCACCCTGACCGCCTGCGCGAGGAGCGCGAACGCGGCCTGACGATTGTGCTCGGTTTTGCCTGGCTGACCCTGCCCAACGGGGAAGAAGTGGGAATTGTGGATGTCCCCGGGCATCGTGACTTTATTGAGAATATGCTCTCCGGCGTGGGGGCGATTGACGCCGCGCTCTTCGTCGTCGCCGCCGATGAGGGCGTGATGCCCCAAACGCGTGAGCACCTGGCGATCCTGGATTTGCTTAAGATCAACGGCGGTGTGGTGGCCCTCACCAAGATTGACTTGATTGACGACCCTGAATGGCTCGACCTGGTGGAAGCCGATGTGCGCGAGACGCTGAACGGCACGGTGCTGGCTGACTCCCCCGTGGTG